>NZ_DASTRI010000006.1:0-60772 GCF_035761305.1 Chitinophaga sp.
TAATCCGCAGTTAAGGCGTTCTCTAATATTGCTTTCTTCCCTTGAGCTTTTCAGCAAACCACCTTTGAGCTTTACAACACAATTTGCTGCCGCTGATCGCAGCACCTTTGCTAAAAATTAATAGCTATGTCAAAAGTTTGGTTTATTACAGGAAGCAGCAGGGGCCTGGGCCGCAGCTTAACCGCCGCCCTGCTGGCAAAAGGAGAACAGGTGGCCGCCACTGCCCGCAGGCCCGGGCAGCTGGCAGCGCTGGCTGCACAATATCCTGAACAGCTTTATTCCCTGCAGCTGGATGTAACAGATGAAGCAGCGGTGAACAAAGCAGTAAAAGATGCGGTGGATCATTTTGGTAAAATAGATGTGGTGGTAAACAATGCAGGCTTTGGCATTACCGGCGCCGCAGAGGCGTTTACCACCGGGCAAATCACCAGCCAGGTCAACACTAACCTGTACGGCCCGATTTATGTAACCCGCGCGGCATTACCTTACCTGCGCAGGCAACGTTCGGGGCATATTTTGCAGATAAGCTCCCTGGGCGGGCGTATTGGCACTGCCGGCCTTTCTATTTACCAGGCCACCAAGTTTGCGCTCGTTGGGTTTTCAGAAGCGCTGTCTAAAGAAATTGCACCGCTGGGCATTAAACTTACCATTATAGAACCAGGCGGGTTCCGTACCGATTGGGCCGGCGACTCTATGTCATTTGCAAAAGAGATCCCCGATTATGATCAAACGGTAGGTGTGCGCGTTAAATGGTTTAAAGATCCTGCGCAGCAAATGGCAGGCGATCCGGATAAAGCCGCCAAAGCAATGATAGATGTGGTAGCGCACCCTGAACCGCCTTTGCACCTGCTGCTGGGCAGCGATGCAGTAGGCATTTTAAAAAAGGTGGAAGCTGCCCGGCAGGCAGAAATGGAAAAGTGGCTGCCTGTAAGCCTTTCTACAGATCATGATGATGTGCCTGACTTTTTGCAGTCGGACCTGGGCCGGCTTATTACCGGTAGCACAAAAGTATAACGGTAACGGGCATATGCAATTGTAACGGCAGTCACAATGCAAATCAAACCATGGTTATAACAGCAAAGGCGCATTTATAACGCGAGGTCCTGCATTGCAGTGCATTGGGACCTCGCGTTATAATGCCTGCATGCTGTAAAAAGAGTATGCAGTTGACAAGAAGAATGTAAAATCACAATCTGTACCCCGTTTCGCTGCATAACTTTTACCTTCTTTTTGATCAACTCCTTATAAGTCCCCAACGGTCTTAAACAAACAATGCTGCGGCTATGCCGTCCGCAAACAGCTTTCCTTCAGGCGTAAGCACCAGCGTATTGTTCCGGTTCACCATTTTACCAGCCAGTATATATTCCCGGCTGGCTGTTTCCAGGCGCCGGCGTTTATCGGCCCCAAAACGTTCTTCCACCAGGTACAGGTGGCAGCCTTCTGATGTACGCAGAGCGGTCATAATATATTCATTCAGCATCATGTCCGGGGTAAGGTTTTCCAGCTCAAAAGGCACTTTTCCCTGCTGAATAGCGTTTATATAGCTGCTGTTATTGGCCACATTCCACTGCCGGGAGTGTCCGTTAAAGGAGTGTGCCGATGGGCCCAGGCCCAGGTAGGGTTGTCCCTGCCAATAGCTGCTGTTATGCCGTGAGCGGTAGCCTGGCAGCGCAAAGTTGCTGATCTCATAATGCTCATACCCTGCGGCGGCCAGCCAGCCCGTAAGCATTTCAAAATGCCGGGCGGCCTTGTCGGGGTTTACCGGCGCTACCTTATGCTGGCGTATGAAGTGGTCCAGGGCGGTACCTGGTTCCACGGTAAGCGCGTAACAGGAAAGGTGCGGTACCTGCAGGTCAATAGCCTGCCGCACGTTCTGCGCCCAGCCCTCGTCGCTAAGGGTAGGGCCGCCGTAAATAAGGTCAATGCTCAGGTTATGAAAGCCGGCTGCCTGCGCGTCCAGTATACATTGCAATGCCTGTTGATGATTATGGGCGCGGTTCATCCAGCGCAGGTCAGTTTCATGAAAGGATTGCACGCCTATGCTCAGGCGGTTAATGCCCATGGCTTTCAGCGCCTGCAGCTTTTCGGGCTGCAGATCGTCGGGGTTGGCTTCCAGCGTAATTTCTGCCTGGTCTGACACCGGAAAAAGCTGGTGCAGTTTTTCCAGCAGCTGTTGCAGGTCGGCGTCCGGCAGCAGGCTGGGGGTGCCGCCGCCAAAATAAATGGTATGTACCGGCTGGCCCTGCAGGTAAGGCTGCTGCAGCTGCATTTCCTGTAAAAGACTTTTCACCATTGCATCTTTTTGCCGCAGGGTGGTTGAAAAATGAAAGTTGCAGTAGTAGCAGGCGCGCCTGCAAAAGGGAATATGTAAATAAATGCCGGCCATATGTTGTAATCCATCATCCACTGTCGGTAGTCAACGGCCTGTATGGGATGGCGGAACAGCAGGTAACAGGCTGCTAATGAGAAATTATCACGGTACAGGCAGCGCACTGCCCACCATGGACTCCGGACAATTATATTATATTTGCAAATATAAAAATATGCTGGTGCGAAACGGGTTATTCTTCTTTTGCTTATTCATATTCAGTAGTTTGGGTTTACATGCGCAGGACAGTACAAATAACAGCGCACCAAAAATCAGTAAGAGTGTACTGCAGCACGACACGGCCATACGCCGTTCGGCGCCGCCTAAAAAAAGACCGGCGGCAGATACCGGCCGGGCAGCTGTAAAACCGCGTACAGACAGCCATGCTGTTTCAACTACTGTTGTACCCAAACCCGCTGTGGCAGCACCTAAACCGGCGCCTGCCGCCACGCAGCCAGTTACTGCTTCCAAACAAATGGCTGCTGCTCCCCGAATAGCAGATACTTCTAAGGCAGCCGGCACTGATACGTTGTTGCAGCGGCCAAAAATACCTTTGCACCAGGAAACGGCCTTTGATGTTTTTATGCGCAAGCTGGCTACCACCAACATGTACCTGCGGCCCAACAAGCCACATTATTTTGATCTGAATGTAGTTCGGCCCTATAAAAACTATGACTGGCTGGTGTACCTGGTTGGCGGAGTGGTAGCGCTGCTGGGGATCATACGCCTGGCCTACCTCAAATATTTTTCAGACCTGTTCCGTGCTTTCCTGAATCCAACGCTCAGCCAGCGCCAGTTAAAAGATCAGCTGTCGCAATCGCCCTTTCCCAACTTTTTACTCAATGCTTTTTTTTCCATCAGCCTGGGCGTGTACCTGTACCTGCTTATGTACCGGCAGCAATATATTTTTAATGCCGATGCCTGGCTGCTTATACCCGGCCTGGTGTTGCTAGTAGCCCTGATTTATGGAGTAAAACATATAGTGCTGCGCTTCTGCGGTTGGCTGTTTGGCAATAACGACCTGGCCGATGCTTATATTTTTATCCTGAACCTGATTAATAAAGTGCTGGGCATACTGCTGGTGCCTTTCCTGGTAATATTAGCCTTTTGCCAGCCTGAAATAGCCCGCGCCTTCCTATATATATCATTATTTTTTATCGTTTTAATGGTTGGCTACAGGTATGTTAGGGCGTATTCTGTTGTAAAACAGTACCTATCTTTCAGTAGATTGCATTTTTTTCTTTACCTTTGCGCATTCGAAGTAGCGCCAGTGTTGCTTTTAACAAAGGTGTTGCTGATTTGGTTAACGGGTAATTAAATTAAAATTACTTTACTGCAATTGTTAACACAAGAGCAAATTTAAGTATGATTAAAGGCGGGCAAAAAACAGATTTGCAAGTAAAACATCACGTACAGTCGATCCTCATTTCCCAGCCAAAGCCTGAAACTGAGAAATCCCCTTATTATGATCTGGCTAAAAAGTTCAACGTAAAGTTGGATTTTTATCCGTTCATACGGGTTGAGGGCTTATCTGCAAAGGAATTCAGGAAGCAGAAGATTGATATTCTCAACTTTACAGCTGTGATCTTCACCAGCCGCAACTCAGTGGATCACTTTTTCAGGGTCTGTGAAGAGATGAAGATCAAGGTGTCGCAGGACTGCAAATACTTTTGTATTACAGAAGCTGTGGCGCTTTACCTGCAGAAATTCATCCTGTACCGTAAACGGAAGGTGTTTTATGGTGCAGACGGATCTACCAGAAGCCTGCTGGAAGTAATGAACAAGCACCGGGACAATGAAAAGTTCCTGTTCCCCAGCTCCGACAGTCAGAAAAAGGATATAGAGGAATGGCTGAAAACCAATAAGTGCGAATATGCCACTGCTACCCTTTACAAAACAGTGTCAAACGATGTAAAGGAGATCCTGTCATCCAAAGAATATGATATGATTGTGTTCTTCAGCCCCTCCGGCGTAAGGTCACTGTTCGAGAACCTGCCCGAGTTCCAGCAGAACGGCACGCGCATCGGCGCATTTGGTCCTACTACTTCCGCAGCAGTGGAAGAAGCAGGCCTGCGGCTGGATGTAAAAGCCCCCGCTCCCGAAGCGCCGTCAATGGTAGCAGCCCTGGAGCGGTATCTTTCTCAAATGAACAAAAAGTAATTGTAAGCAGCAGCCATAATTTATTTGCAGAGGACGGTGAAAACCGTCCTTTTTTTTGCCTGAAAATTAATCTTTTGTGGGATATGGACATTGCAATAATTCACTATTTTAGCTAAATTGTAGCAGCCAACAATCCATTTAGCAAACCATAGCCTGTGAACATGAATATAGCCATGCTTTCATGCCACAATGCTGGAAATAAGTTGTGAAGTGAATAAACTAGCGGGGGAAACAAGCCCATATTTGTTACAGCATGCCAACAACCCGGTGGAGTGGTACCCCTGGGGAGAGGAAGCGTTGCAACGCGCCATGCAGGAGAATAAGCCTATTCTCGTTAGCATTGGCTATGCCGCCTGTCACTGGTGCCATGTAATGGAGCGGGAAAGTTTTGAGGATGCAGCCACGGCCGGCATCATGAACCAGCATTTTATAAATATTAAGATTGACCGGGAAGAGCGCCCGGACCTGGATCATATTTACATGGACGCCGTGCAGGCGATGACCGGCGCCGGCGGCTGGCCCCTGAATGTTTTTCTGACGCCGGATAGAAAACCCTTTTATGGCGGCACTTATTTTCCACCTGTAAAAGCCTTTAACCGCCCTTCGTGGAAAGAGGTGCTGCTGGCATTATCCCAGGCATTTAAAGAACGGCGGTCAGATATTGAGCAGCAGGCCAATACCCTTACAGATCACCTGGCCCAGTCGAACCAGTTTGGCACCCAGGCGCCCCCGCTGCCCGGCATTCCAAAAGAAGAGCTGTTTACCCGGGAACAGTGCGATACCATTTTCAGCAATATATTGTCGCAGGCCGATAAAACCTGGGGCGGCTTTGGCCGGGCGCCCAAGTTCCCCGGCACCTTTACCATACAATACCTGTTACGTTACCATTACAGCTTTAATACGCCGGCAGCCCTGGAGCAGGCCCTCCTTTCACTGGATAAAATGCTGCAGGGCGGTATTTACGACCAGCTCGGAGGCGGCTTTGCACGGTACAGCACCGATGAAAAGTGGCTGGTGCCGCATTTTGAAAAAATGCTGTACGATAATGCATTGCTGGTAGATACCCTTTGCGAAGCCTACCAGCTAACCCGCAATGAAACCTATGCAGCTGCCATTACCCATACACTTGATTTTATAGCCAGGGAAATGACAGACTCCCAGGGCGGCTTTTATGCAGCGCTGGATGCCGACTCGGAAGGCGTGGAAGGTAAGTTTTATGTATGGAGCAAGGCCGAAGTAGCAGCAGTGCTGGGTGAAAAAGCGCCTTTGTTCTGCGAATTTTACGATATAACTGAAGAAGGCAACTGGGAAGAGCAGAATATACTGTGGGTCCGCCAGCCGCTGGCTGGTTTTGCGGCAGCCAAAGGTATGGACCCCGCTGCACTGGAAGCGTTGCTGGCAACATGCAGGCAGCAGCTGATGGCTGTGCGCAACCTTCGTGTGCGCCCGGGGCTGGATGATAAGATACTGTTAGGCTGGAATGCGCTGATGATACATGCCTGCTGCCAGGCCTATGCAGCCCTGGGAAATGTGCATTACCTGGAAATGGCCACCCGCGCCATGAACTTTTGCTGGTTAAACATGCAGCAGCCCGGCAAGGGGCCGGCCTTTTACCACACCTATAAAGCAGGAAGCGCCAGGTACCCGGCTTTCCTGGACGATTACGCCTGCCTTATACGGGCGCTGATAGCCCTGCAGGAGGTAAGCGGCAACCTGGAGTGGCTCATGCGCGCCCGGGAGCTGGCCGCCTTTGTTATTACCCATTTTTCAGACGAAACCGGCACTTATTTTTACTATACCATTGAAGGTCAGCAGGATGTGATTGTACGCAAGAAAGAGGTGTACGATGGCGCAGTGCCCAGCGGCAATGCGCTCATGGCCGCTAACCTGCGCTACCTGTCACTGGTGTTTGATGAACGCACCTGGGGCACCCGGCCAGTGAACATGATGGCCCGGCTGGCGCAAACGGTAGTGCGGTACCCCACTTCTTTCGGCATTTGGGCAGCGGAGCTGTTACAGTGGGTAAAAGGCACAAAAGAGCTGGCCGTGGTAGGCAAGGATTTCAGGGCGCGTATGCAGGAGGCGCACGCATACTATATTCCTTTCAAAGTGCTGCTGGGCGCGGAAAGCAATCAGCCGGGCATGCCCCTGCTGGAGCAGCGGGAGCAGCCGGGTAAAACACTGGTATATATGTGCGAAAATTATCATTGCATTAAACCTGTGTTTTATATAAAAGAAATCATTAATTTAATAAAATAAATTATTAACTTGCATAACATTCCAAAACATAAGGGTGGACAATCGAAGAAATGGTAGCGGGCTTATATAATAAAATGTTAAAAAGCGCGTTTAATGTAAGTACCGTAGAGATGTATGTAGCTGTGAAAAAGTTGGGTGAAAACTAACTACGGATTAAAAATAATTATTACATTTGCTATCTTGCACCGATTCAGATGTGGAAAACTATATGTCAATAACTTTTTAAATGATATATGGGTGAACCGTCTGGCCCTGGAAAAGAACTAATTATCAGATGAAACGAGCATATTTTGTTGCACTTATTACTAAAAGAGGAGGAGGCTGTGAGTTTCGTCTGTCCTTTGAAAAAGACCTAAATGTTTCAGATGAAAGCTACCCTTATGAAGCTTAATTATTCAAGTGGTCTGTTCGCTGTATTGCTGGTAAGCCTGATGGCGGCCGGCTGTGGTGGTAGTAAAACCCCCAAGAATGCACAAGGGCAACTTATTGGAGTGAGCCCCAGACCGAGGTATTTTCCTCCTGTACCGTATGGAATGGTGTACGTGCCTTCCGGAACCTTTCACATGGGGCCGAGCGATGAGGATGTGAACTACGCGTTCACCGCCCGTAACAAGTCTATATCCATTTCAGGGTTCTACATGGACGCCACCGAAATCACGAATAACGAATACCGCCAGTTTGTGTACTGGGTGCGTGACTCTATAGCCCATATTTTGCTGGGTCATGTGAAAAAGGATGGCGACCAGGATATTATCGACTGGAAACAGAAGATCAACTGGAAAGACAAGGCAACCTATGAAAAAATAGATGCCATGATCTATGCCCCGGAAGATCGCCTGTATAATAAAAAGGAGATTGACGTGTACAAGCTCCTGTACCACCAGGAAACCTTTAACTGGGATCAGGCCAAGCTGCGTGAGAACAAGGGCAAGCCGCGTTCTTCCTTCATTGTAAAGAAAGATGTAGCCATTTATCCGGACACGCTGTGCTGGATCAGGGACTTCTCTTACGCTTACAATGAGCCCATGACGCGCATGTACTTCTGGCACCCGGCTTTTGATAACTACCCGGTAGTAGGCGTAACCTGGCACCAGGCCACTGCTTTCTGCGAATGGCGCAGTAAGTTCTGGGAAGACTACCGCAACTCCAAGAACCTGTTTACCGAAGATAAGTTCCAGCTGCCTTCTGAAGCACAGTGGGAATATGCTGCGCGCGGCGGCAGGGAGCAAACACCTTATCCCTGGGGCGGTTATTACATCCGCAACAAAAAAGGCTGTTTGCTGGCCAACTTTAAGCCCGGCCGCGGTAACTACCCGGAAGATGGCGGCTTCTACACCGTACGTGCAGATGCTTACTGGCCTAACGACTTTGGCCTGTACAACATGGCCGGTAACGTAGCAGAATGGACACAGGATATTTATTATGAAAATGCATACTCATTCACCTCTGATATGAACCCTTATCTGAGAATGGACGTTCCGGATGATGCGCCCCCGAAGATGAAGCGTAAATCAGTAAGAGGTGGTTCCTGGAAAGATATAGGTTACTTCCTGCAAACAGGTACCCGTTCTTTTGAATACCAGGATAGTGCTAAGTCTTATATTGGTTTCAGGTGTACGATTGCGTTCCTGAGCCGCTCTAAGAACGACTTCAATAAAAAGAAGTAAAATTTATTAGCCATGTATAACCGGAGAAACAGCACCGTGAGGTTGTATAACAAAAGCAAATCTTTGAGCTATAACTATTCCTTAACAACAACTTTAACCGTAATTAACTTTAACCAGATTAAATTTTAACCTATGGCTATGAATCCTAACAAGGCGAAATGGTTGAACTTTTTTGTATGTATTGCAGCTTCCGTAGTAATCATTGGAGCTTTATTTAAGCTGCAGCACTGGCGGGGCGCTGATATTGCCCTGATCATGGGATTGAGCGTGGAAGCGTTGATCTTCTTTGTGTACGCTTTTGTTCCGGACAGCTCTGCATCCCACGCACCTGAGGTAGCCGTAGCATACGGTGGCCACCCTGCGGTATCGGGTTTAGACAAGATGTTACAGGAGGCAGACATTACGCCTGCTAACCTGCAACGCCTGAGCGAAAACTTTCAGAAACTGGGTACTACAGTAGATAAAATGAGGGACATCAGCGATGTGGTAGCCGCCACCGGCGATTACACGCAGAAAACAAGGGAAGCTGCCAGCGCCATTGGTAGCGTGGCAATGGCTTACACCACTGCCGCATCTGCAGTATCTTCCTTTAACAGCGCATCAGAATCAACCCGTCAGTTCCATGAGCAAATGCAGGGTATGACCAAAAACCTGGCTTCCCTGAATGCAATCTACGAGCTGGAGCTGCAAGATACCAACAACCACCTCAAAGCCATGAACAACTTCTACAGGAACCTGTTGAACACTTCCCAGGCTATGAGCGCCAGTGTTGATGATGCTAAGAGAACGCAGGAACAGATCACCCTGCTGGCTAAGAACCTGAGCAACCTCAATACGATCTATGGTAACATGCTGAGCGCAATGCACGGAAGATAAGGTAAGGCTATAATAAGTTTTCAGAACTAAAAAAGACGACAAATCATTAAATCGAAAACAAACTATGGCACTACCTAAAGATCCTAGGCAGAAGATGATCAACTTCATGTACCTGGTCTTAACGGCCATGCTGGCATTGAACGTTTCTGCCGAAATATTAAACGCATTCAATATTGTAAACAATTCTATCAATACCTCCAATGCTTCCATCACTGCCAAGAATGACATCGGTTATCAGCAGTTTGATGAAAAAATGAAAGAAGACCCGACAAGGGTAGCTCCCCTGCGTGCAAAAGCACAGGAAGTGAAAAAGCTCTCCAGCGATATGTTTACTTATATCGAAGGGCTGAAAGAAAGCATCATCCGCGAAAGCGGTGGCCGTGACGAGCACGGGGATATTAAGTCAAAAGACAACCTGGATGCGCCTACCCGCGTAATGGAGAACCAGAAAAAAGGTCCCGAGCTGGAAAACAAGCTGAAAGACCTGCGCAACAGGCTGCTGACGTTTGTACGTCCGGATAAAAAAACGCAGTTTGAAAAAACGCTTCCGCTGCGGGTGGAGATCGGTAAATCAACCGGCGGCCATGACAGCGGCGTACCTAAAACCTGGACTACCTACCACTTTAACATGGTGCCCACCATTGCGGCAGTAACCATCCTGGGTAAGTTCCAGAACGATATTAAGAACTCTGAATCCCTGGTGCTGGACGACCTGCTGGATCAGATAGACGCTACGCAGTTCAAGTTCGACCGGATCCGTCCGTTCGTTTCCCTGAACTCCAAGAACCTGATGGAAGGTCAAACGCTGACTGCGCAGATCGCAGTAGGTGCCTACAGCACCACCGTTAATCCTACCATCGTGGTAAATGGTCAAACCATTCAGGCCCAGGAAGGCCTTGGCACGTTTACAATGCCGGTATCGGGTATTGGTGAAAAAACCATCTCCGGTACGGTTACCCTGCCTAAGCCCAATGGTGAAATGGAATCTTATAGCTTTAGCGAGAACTATAATGTAGGCGCTTCTACTACTTCTATTTCTGCCGATAAAATGAACGTGCTGTATATAGGGTTGCCTAATCCTATATCCATCTCCGCCGCCGGGGTACCTGCTGAAAGCGTAAATGCTTCCATCAATGTAGGCAGCATCCGCAAACAGGGAGCCGGTAATTATATCGTAACGGTTACCAACCCGGGCCGCGCCATTATCAATGTGGTTGCCAGCGTGGATGGTAAAACCAAAAGCCTGGGCAGCAAAGAATTCCGTGTAAAAATGATCCCCGACCCGGTACTGAAGGTAGGGGTGAACAAAAGCGGTGTAATGAAAGCTGCCGACTTTAAAGTACAGGGCGGTTTAAGAGCTGACCTGGAAAACTTTGAATTTGAAGGTGTGAAGTATGATGTGGTGAGCTACCGTGTAGGTATCGAAGCCCGTGGCCGCGATTACGTGGAAGGTGAAGCCAACTCCGCTTACTTCCCCAGCAACGTGGTAAGTGCCATACGTTCTTTACGCGCCGGCGACCAGGTGTACTTTGATAACGTAAAAGTAAAAGGTCCGGATGGTATTGTACGAAACATGGGTAACACTTCGTTTAAATTGAACTAAATATAATTTTAGATTTACGAGTTACGATTTTAGATTGGATAAAAGGGGCTGCCAGCCAGCCGGCTTTGTCCGGATCTAAAATCGTAAATCAAGATCGTAAACCGTAATTGCTATGCGTGCAGTAATATTTAAAAGAATTACCTGGTGTGCCTTGTTGCTGATAATAGTCGGTACAGAGGCGCAGGCGCAGCGCAGGGGTAGCACCCGCCGCCGCACTGCTGCTGCTGCTGATACCACTACACAGCCGTCCGCCACGCCCGACAATACCGTAGTGAACCCCGCTACCGGCAATGCTGTTGCACCCCCGCCGGCCGGCGCCCCGGATGCAACCCCTTTGCGCCCCGATGGTGTGGGAACCCCGGTGGTAGACACACCGCGTAAATCACTGCGTGTAGACGGTATAACCGCCAAAAACTCCGTACGGGACCGTACGCCGCTTCCCTACGACAACATCCGTGAGGATGATAAGTTCTGGGAAAAACGCATCTGGGAAGTGATTGACATCCGTGAAAAGATGAACCTGCCTTTCCAGTACAACGTGGAGGATGAAAACGGTGTTAACCAGTTATTCATAAATATACTGCTGAACGCTATCAAAACCGGCGAAGTGGAGGCCTTTAACCCGATTGATGACCGCTTTAGCACGCCGATGACCTACGCTGAAATACAAACCAAAACCAGCGGTGAGGAAAGAACGGTGCGCAGCATTGACCCGGTTACAGGCGAAGAAAAAATGGTAACTACCCGCGATGAATTTGATCCGCGTACCATTGTACAGTACAAGATCAAGGAAGTATGGGTATTTGACAAGGAAGCCGCTGCCCTGAAAGTACGCATACTGGGTATTGCGCCCATGGTGTCGCGTATTAATGAGGATGGCTCCCTGCGCGCTTCCATACCGCTGTTCTGGGTGTACTACCCCGACCTGCGCCCTGTGCTGGCAAAGTATGATGTGTATAACCAGAATAACGATGCCGCATCCATGAGCTGGGAAGACCTTTTTGAAATGCGCTTTTTCTCCAGCTTTGTTGTAAAAGAAAACAACGCATACAACCGCGAAATCAAAGATTATATCAAAGACGGTGTAATGCGCCTGCTGGAAGGCCAGGCTATTAAAGACAAGATCTTTAACAAAGAGCAGGACCTCTGGCAGTATTAATCACATAGCCTACATCACTATAAAGCCGGAAGGCCACAGGTTTGCATCACAAGCTTGTGGCCTTTCTGCTTTTTAAGCCGGTATACTATATATATTTGCTATACAAACCCCAAAATTCCCGTATATGCCCGCCACATTTAACAGCACAACACTACTGGAACAGCTGCAGCAGCAGGTAAGCCGCCTGTTGGAGCAGGTAACGGAAAACCTGGCGCATTTGCCGGCGCCGGTATTACAGCTGCCGCCTGCCCAGCACAAATGGAGCGCCATTCAATGCCTTGAGCACCTGAACACCTACAGCCGGCATTACATGCCGCAGCTGGCCAAAGCCATTCAAAAAGGGCAACAGCTGCAGCAGGCGCCCGCAGCTACTTTTAAAAGCGGGTGGCTGGGCAACTGGTTTACCGGTATTATGCAGCCCAAGCCTGATGGCAGCCTGCCCATGCGCATGCAATCTCCCAAAAGCGCCCGGCCCCGGCCTGCGCCGGATGTAACCATGGTAATGAGCACATTTATTACCGACCAGCAGCAGCTGGTGCTGCTATTGCAGCAGGCCCGCACTGTAAACCTGGCCAGGCAAAGGGTGCCTACCACCCTGGCCACATGGGTAAAGCTTTCTTTAGGAGATACTTTCCGTTTTTTTATTGCGCATGAGGAGCGGCATGTACTGCAGGCGTTGCGCGCAGTAGGGCACCCGATAATGAATAATTAATAATTAATAATTAATAATTAATAATGAATACCTGACGCACACCGCCCCATTATTATTCATTATTAATTCTTAATTATTAATTGTTAAGGGCGGGATGAAAGTGGTCCCAAACCAGGCGGGCCTTGGCTGCGCCTATTTCTTTTACCAGGTCTTCCAGGGCAAGCTGTTTAATGCGGTTTACGGAACGGAAGGTTTGCAACAGCTGTGTAGCGGTATTTTCACCAATGCCTTTAATGGTTTCCAGCTCATTCTTAAAGGTGCCTTTGCTCCGTTTCTGGCGGTGAAAGGTAATGCCAAAACGGTGCACCTCATCGCGTACGCGGCGTATCAGCTTCAGGCTTTCACTGTTAAAAGGCAGCTTTATGCTTTCCTTATCGCCGGGGAAAAATATTTCTTCCTCATTCTTGGCAAGGCCCACCACCGTCATAGAGCCAATAAGATCCAGCTCGCGGATGCTTTCCATGGCCGCTCCCAGCTGCCCTTTACCACCGTCTATAATCACCAGCTGGGGTAATGGCTGCTGTTCGGCAAGCATGCGTTTATAGCGGCGGAAAACCACTTCTTTCATGGAGGCAAAGTCGTTAATGCCTTCCACGGTTTTTATATTAAAGTGCCGGTAATCTTTTTTTGCTGCTACGCCGTCTTTAAACACCACGCAGGCGCTTACAGGGTAGCTGCCCTGGAAGTTGGAGTTATCAAAGCACTCAATATGCGTGGGCAGCACAGGCAGCTCCAGGTCGGCCTGCAGCTGGTATAACACCTTCTTTTTTTCCTCATCGGTTTTACCTTCCAGGTGCAGGATCTTTTTCTTATGCAACTCGTCCTTAAAGTAGTTCACATTCTTTTCGGAAAGATCCAGCAGCTTCTTTTTATCCCCGCCTTTGGGCACGGTAAGCGTTACTTTCTCTTCGGGGAAGTCAATGGCAAAGGGCACAATAATCTCGGCGGTCTGGCTTTTGAACGCATCGCGCAGGTAGGCCATGGCATATGCCAGCGCTTCCTCATCTGTTTCCTCCAGCTTCTTTTCCAGGGTAACGGTTTTGGTGTCGGCAATACTGCCGTTAAGCACGCGCAGGTAGTTTACGTAAGCGTGGTTACCATCGCTCAGTATGGAAAAAACATCCACGTTGCCCATACGGTCGTTCACGATGGCGGAGCGGGCCTGGTAAGCCTGCAGGCTGGCTATTTTCTTGCGCAGTATCTCGGCCTGCTCAAACTCCATATTGCCGGCGCATTGCTGCATTTGCGTGCGGAACATGTTCAGCACCGGGGCCAGGTTGCCCTTCAGGATGTCCCTTACCTGCTGCAGGCCGGCGCGGTAATCCTCTTCGGTTTGCAGCCCTTCGCAGGGGCCTTTGCAGTTGCCCAGGTGATACTCCAGGCATACCTTGAACTTGCCTTTCCGTATATTCTGTTCGGACAGGTTAAGGCTGCAGGTGCGCAGGGGAATGTTGTAGCGTATTACTTCCAGCAGCTCTCTTACCCGCCCTACAGAGGTAAAGGGCCCCAGGTACTCGGAGCCGTCGCGGATAATGTTACGGGTTAGGAATACCCGGGGAAACGGCTCGTGCTTTATAACAATGTAAGGATAGGTTTTATCATCCTTCAGGTTAATATTGAACTTGGGCTGGAACTGCTTAATGAGCGAGTTTTCCAGCAAAAAAGCATCCTGCTCGGAGTTTACAATGGTAAACTCGATGTGATGTATGCTTTGTACCAGCTTGTGTGTTTTAAAGCTGTCGTGGTTCTTTACGAAATAGGAGCTTACACGTTTGCGCAGGCTTTTGGCCTTACCCACGTACAGGAGCTCCCCATCTTTATCGTAGTATTTATAAATGCCTGCCTGCAGGGGGATGGTATGTGATATTTGCGAAAACTCCGCTGCTGTCATTTTCCGGTTCAGTTTTTAGGTGCCAGCCATACCTTAACATCCAGCTCACGCGGCTTCAGAAAGGCAATTTTCTGAAAGGTGGTGATACGGATGGTTTTCAGGTGCTGGTAAAACAGGTGCTGCTGGTACTCGTATACCAGGTTACGGGTGCTTTTATGGATGTTTACAGCGGTAATATGCCCCTGCCTGTCCAGGTTTAATATTACCTGTTGCGGGCTGGTGGCCGCTTTGCGCGCAGTATACATAACAGTGCTGTTGCCGCTTATCAGGTCGGGAATGGTGTCTGCACGGTAAGCATCCCGCAGGGATGGTTTGTTAATATCCGCGTCTGTAAAAGGTTTCAGCAGGTGCTGCAGTTCGGCGCTGTCCGGCGAAAGGGTAATACTGTCGCGCTGCCCGTTAAGCACTACGCTTTTATGCAGCTGCAGCCCGTTTTGCAGCAGCAGGCCGGCTTCCGTTTCAAAATATGTTTTAAGATTGCTGTGCGCGCTGTTTGTGGCCGGCTGCGGAGCGCCGGTGTTACAGGCCAGCAGGGTAATAGCCGCCAGGGCTATGTACAGGTGCCTGTACGGGTTTATTCTCATGCCGCAAAATTACTAAGAAACACCGTATGATAAGCTTTTAACGTGGTATGGCGCAGGTGATGCAGGGCAAAAAAATAATGCGCCGTAAAAACGGCGCATCTGATGCATGAGCAAATCTGTCGAGAGCACTAAAAAATGTAGAACGGATGATCCGCTAAAAGAGTTACTATTTTTTATAAATAATTTTCATTTATATACGTTGCAACAGCCGCACCTGCTTTATTCTTATCTAGCATCCATATTAATATTGGGTGTGCATGGTTAGCTTGCTTAAGAATTTAGGTGCTCTCAGGCTGCTATAGTCATATTGATACAGGCCGTCTTTTGCGGTTACCAACAGCAAGGGCCGTTGCAGTATTACATCATAAGCCTCTATATTCACCTGTTTTACAGTTTGGATGTGCAGCGGGTCACTGGCGTCCAGGAAGCGGAGCCCGTTGGGTCCTTCACAAATAAACAGCTTGGGTCCATCAATTCCCAGCCCGTAAGGGCTGCTCATGGGGTAGCTTTTTATAAGCGTGGGGTTTGTCATGTCCTGGATGTTCAGCACATCCAGCTGGTTGGAGAAAGCGCCGCAGGAGTTACCGCCCCGCAGCGTTACATATGCCGTGGTATTTTCCGCTACTACGGGATCGCACATGGTCATATGCCCGAAAGCGCCTTCCGGCTTAGGGTTTGCGGGGTCACTGGCATCCATAATAAGCATGCCGCCTGTAGAGCCGATGAGCAGGGAGTTGTTAAAGGGGAAAATGGTTTCCAGGCCCCCGGCAAGGGGCACTATTCCCTGTTTTACCGGCTTTGCCGGCTCCTGCAGGTTATATACCTGCAAACTCCAGCTGTCTACCGTATACAGGTAGTTATCCTTTAATGCAAAGCGGGCCGTGGAGCCACCCTTGCCCAGGGCTACCACGGCCGATTTTCCGGCGGAGCTGGCCTGCAGGGCAAAGGACATAGCATCATTCAGCACAATAGGCCCGTTGTTATTGGTGGTGCAGGGCATATACACTACCGTATCGCGGGTTAAGAAGTCTACTATAATACTGTCCTGGTGGTGGGTGCTATCTGCCTGAATGCTATAGTAGTTATATACGCGGTAGGGGAATACATCCTGCAGGCGGTTATTTTCCTTTGCGGCCAGCGGGTTGCTGATGTCTATGGTCAGCAGGTCCATATAGCTGTCCGCATACAGGATATTGCCTTTCACGGCCATATCCACATTACCCGGTATGTTAATAAATGCAATATTATCGGGCGCAGCGGGGTTGCTGTTGTCAATAATGTGAATGCCTTTGTTCAGCTCATTCAGGAAAATGTACTTGCCGTACAGGTATATTTTGCCGGCGGTTCCAATGGGCTGGGGGCCTTCGCTTTTAAAGGATGTTCGCACCTTTTTCAGGGATTCATACACCGGGGTGTAAATGGTATAGCGGTAAGTAGTGTTACAATGATCTTTTTCACAACTGGAAACAATGAGCAACGCTGCAACCAGGCAAGCTGAAATAAGCAGTTTGTATAGTACAGATCTCATGGGGGTAAATATTTGTAGTAGTAGAACGGGTAGGAAGGAGGAATGTTACAGGCGGATGTGCAGATGTGCAAATGTGCAAATATGCAGATGAAGGAAATGAGTTAACAGGGTAGTGCCTGGATGCAAAAATGAATGTGCAGA
Organism: Chitinophaga sp.; assembly: GCF_035761305.1. Lineage (GTDB taxonomy): Bacteria > Bacteroidota > Bacteroidia > Chitinophagales > Chitinophagaceae > Chitinophaga. Next base: position 16,949 of record NZ_DASTRI010000006.1, read on the forward strand.
TGAAGGGCTGCCTGTTAAAGGCGCCAATCATCTGCACATCTGCATATCTATCTGCACATTTGTATATTGTCTACGCCAACGGGTTGCCGGTCATTTCCTTGGGTACCGGCAGGTCCATAAAATGCAGGATGGTGGGGGCAATATCGCCCAGCTTACCATCTTTTACCTCACCTTTAAAGGTGTTACTGATGATGAAAAAAGGCACCAGGTTCAGGGTATGGGCCGTATTGGGCGTACCGTCGGGGTTTACCATAAAATCTGCGTTGCCATGGTCGGCGGTAAGAAACACGGTATAGCCGTTGTTAAGGGCGGCGGTTACCACGCGCTCCACGCAGGTATCTACGGTTTCTACCGCTTTAACGGCGGCTTCCCATATACCGGTATGCCCTACCATGTCGGCATTGGCAAAGTTGAGGCAAATGAAGTCGGCCGACTGCTGGTTGATCTCCTTTACAATCGTATCAGCTACCTCAAAGGCGCTCATTTCAGGCTGCAGGTCGTAGGTAGCTACTTTAGGTGAAGGGATGATCAGGCGGCGCTCGCCTTTAAATTCTTTTTCCCGGCCGCCGGAGAAGAAGAAGGTTACGTGCGGGTATTTTTCTGTTTCCGCTATGCGTATCTGGGTACGGTTGTTTTGCTCCAGCACTTCGCCCAGGGTCATATTCAGGTTATCGTTTTCAAATATTACGTACACCCCTTTATAGGTTTTGTCGTACTCCGTCATGGTGGTGTAGTGCAGGTGCAGCGGGTGCATATCCTGCTCGGGGAAGGCCTGCTGGCTAAGGGCCTGGGTAATTTCGCGGCAACGGTCGGTGCGGAAGTTAAAGCACAGCACTGCATCGCCTTCCTGTATGGTGGCCACCGGGGCACCCTGCGTATTTGTAATAACAATGGGTTTAATAAATTCATCGGTTACCCCTTCCGCATAAGAGGCTTTTACGGCGGTCAGCGGGTCCTGTGTGGGAGTGCCGGTGCCATGCACCAGCGCGTCGTAGGCCAGCTTTACGCGCTCCCACCGCTTATCGCGGTCCATCGCATAATAGCGGCCGGTAATGGTAGCCAGCTTCCCGGTGGTGTTAATAAGGTGCATCATCAGGTCTTCCAGGAAACCCAGCCCGCTTTTGGGATCTGTGTCGCGCCCGTCGGTAAAGGCATGTATGAATACATTGCTGAAGTCCTGTTCCTTGGCTATTTGTGTTAATGCTTTTATGTGGTTAATGTGCGAGTGTACGCCGCCATCGCTCACCAGGCCAATCAGGTGCAATGCCTTGTTATTGGACTTGGCGTAGTTAATGGTGTCCAGCAGCACTTTGTTTTTAGCCAGCTCCCCGTCGCGGATGGCAACGTTAATACGCTGCAGCTCCTGGTATACGATACGGCCGGCGCCCAGGTTCAGGTGTCCTACTTCGGAGTTGCCCATTTGCCCCTCGGGCAGGCCTACGGCTTCACCGCAGGTTACCAGCCTGCTGTTCGGGTATTTTTTATATAAGCTGCTTACAAAAGGTGTTTTCGCATGCGATATGGCGTCTGCTGCAGGTACCTGTCCAAGGCCCCATCCATCCATAATAACCAGAATGGCTTTCTTATTTTCCATGAGTCTTTTGAATTAAGTTTTTTACATCCAAACAGGCGGTGAAAATACTCATAAAGGCTTGAATACTTTCAATTTTTATGCAAAATTAACGCTTACCGTAAACAGATCGCTGCTGTTAAAACGGATATATTAAAATTGCAGTTAAATCTTATTAAAACGTTATATATTAATATATTTGCAATGGTTAGTGTTTGTATGCTACAACGATAATGGGATTTTAACAAGCCTTTAGCAATCTGGCATAGTTTTGGCAACAGCAGGGGTTGGCGATAAAATCTTATTGAAATAACCATGAACCGGCATGGCAAATAAACAGAAATTTTTTCTTATGAAACCGAGCATGATAAAGACAGCGCGAGAGATACAGCGAGGTTCCATTTCACAGGCGGCGGCTGCCGCCACTACTACCGGGCAGGCGCCCGTTGAAAAAGCCAAGCAGTACTGGACCAGGTTCATGTACGTATTGAGCATATTGGTGTTGGGTGGCATTGTGACAATGGTTTCCTTATCGGCACGTCCGTTGAAAAGCATGGTGCAGGGCCCTTTTGAGGATGTAGTGAGCGCAATAAAACAGGGAGATGCAGGTAACCTTTCCCGGTACCTGGATAATACGGTTGAAATTAATATGGGCGGTCGCTCTACCTCTTACAGCAAAGCCCAGGCAGAAATTATCTTAAAAGATTTCTTTTCCAAAAACCAGGTAAAGTCTTTTGAACTACTACACCAGGGCGAAGCCGGCGGCGGCTCCCGCTATGGTATTGGCAATATGGTAACCGGCGGCGGTAGTTTCCGTACCTCCTTTTTCCTGCAGAAGAAGGGCAGCTCGTTAGTGTTAAATGAACTGCGTTTTGAAAGTAAATAACGAAGCGCCGGTATGCCGGCATAAACTGCTTCCCGGACCCATTCATCTTAATATAATTTGAAAAACCAATGGTGCCCCCGTTCAAATTACGGGGGCACTCTTTATTTTTGGGCCGCAAAAGACCTGGAAACACTGATGGGTATGATACAAACAACAGCGCTGGCTGACCTGATAAGAAATGCTTTAGCCGAAGATATTGGCAACGGGGATCACAGTACCCTGGCCTGCATACCGCCTACCGCCAAGGGAAAGGCAAAACTGAAAATAAAGGAGCAGGGCCTGCTGGCCGGCATGGAGGTGGCGGAAGCCATTTTCCGGCAGCTGGATATGTTCACCGTTTTTACTCCCTTTAAAAAAGATGGAGATCCTATGCAGCCGGGCGAAACCGCTTTTGAGGTAGAAGCCGCCGTACATACCCTGCTGATGGCGGAACGGCTGGTGCTGAACTGCATGCAGCGCATGAGCGGCATAGCCACCCTTACCCGGCAGTATGTAAATAAGCTGCAGGGCTACCACACCCGCCTGCTGGACACCCGTAAAACCACTCCCAACTTCCGCCTGCTGGAAAAAGAGGCTGTACGCATCGGCGGCGGGGTAAACCACCGCATGGGCCTATACGATATGGTGATGCTGAAAGATAACCACATTGACTTTGCCGGCGGCATTACCGCTGCTGTAAATAAAACGATTGCCTACCTGCAGGCGCGGAAGCTGGATTTGCAAATAGAGGTGGAAACGCGCAGCCTGGACGATGTGCGCGAAGTGCTGGCCGTAGGCGGCATACACCGTATTATGCTCGACAATTTCCGCCCCGAGCAGATACCGCCTGCGCTGGACCTGATACAGGGCCGCTATGAAACAGAAGCTTCCGGCGGTATTACCCTGGATAACGTAGAAGCCTATGCGAAAACCGGCGTTGACTTTGTTTCCATAGGAGCCGTGATTCACCACGCCGTTAGCCTGGACCTGAGCCTGAAGGCCGTGGAATAGCAAAGACGGAAAGTGGAGAAAAAGTGAATGGTGGCAGCGCCATCCACGTTTATGTTCTGGTAAAAAATAACAGTTGAGAAAGATCCTTTTTATTATTAACCGTAAAGCAGGCACTGACCGCGAGAAGCGCCTGGAAGACGTGATACATCAGCACCTGCCGGCGCCTGATTTTTCTGTGCAGATCACCCACCTGGCTTACCTGGGCCATGGTACCCACCTGGCGCAGGAGGCGGTACAGCAGGGCGTTGACACGGTAGTGGCCGTGGGCGGCGATGGCTCCATTAACGAAATTGCGCAAGGCCTGCTGGGCAGCAAAACCGCGCTGGCGGTAATACCGCTGGGCAGCGGCAACGGGCTGGCCCGGGCTTTAAAAATACCCCTGAACGTGCATAAGGCGCTGCAGCTGATTGTGCAAAACAAACGCGGCCCTATTGATGCCGGCTATGCCAACGAGCACCTGTTCCTGAGCAATGCCGGTGTTGGGTTTGATGCGCTGGTGGCCGACCGGTTCCGCAACACGCAAAAACGCGGACTGCAGGGCTACGCCAGGCTGGTGATAAAAAGCTTCCGCGAGTATAAAGGCGATCATTACACGATAAACATAGACGGTAAAACCCTGGAACAGCAGGCCTTTTTACTGAGCGTGGCCAACGGCAACCAGTTTGGCTACGAGTTTAAGCTGGCGCCGCAGGCAAGCGTGTTCGACGGCCTGCTGGATGTATGTATTGTGCCGCCGGTAAGCTTCCTGGGATTGCTGCCGCTAAGCATTTATTCCCTGCTGGGCACCGTGCACAAAACAAAATACATGCAGCACTATACCGGGGAGTGTATTACCGTAAGCAGCCCGCAGCTGGCCTACCTGCAGGTAGACGGGGATGCCGTACCTTTGAGCCGGCAGGGAACCGTGCAGTTCAGGATTGTAAGGGAAGCCCTGCAGGTTGTACTGAACAATTAATACCAACGCTATGTCGAAAAAGAAACATAACCCCGGAGGGATCGTATATTCCACTAACCCCGACTTTTCCCCGGAGCCGGATGTTCCCGAGGAAACGCCTACCCTGCCGCCTGCGCAGCAACACCTGAAAGTGAAGCTTGACACCAGGCAGCGCGCCGGTAAGGTAGTAACGCTGGTAGATGGTTTTACAGGCGCCGCAGCCGACCTGGAGCAGCTGGGCAAAGCGCTTAAAACCAAATGCGGCACCGGCGGCAGCGTTAAAGACGGACAGGTACTGATACAGGGCGACTATAAAGATAAAGTACTGAAGTGGCTGCAGGACTGGGGGTACAACGCGCGCTGAAGTGCGCGCGTTATCGCCTAATGGTTTACCATTTTCATCATATATTCCGGGTAGCGGGCCCCCGCTACTGCAGTGGATTGCAGTATGCTGCGGATCTCCTGCAGCTCGGCTTCGCTCAGCGTAATATCGGCTGCAGCGGCATTTTCCTGCAAGTATTTACGGCGCTTAGTGCCCGGAATGGGAATAATATCCTGTCCCTGGGCCAGCAGCCAGGCCAGCGACAGCTGGGCGGTAGTGCACTGTTTTTCCTTTGCCAGCGTTTCCAGCTTTTGCACCAGCTGCATGTTCTGCTGCAGCTCCTTTTCCTGGAAGCGGGGCAATGAACGGCGGAAATCGCCTTCCGGCAAATGGGAAAGGTCGGCGGTGCCCGCGCTCAGCCCCCTGCCCAGCGGGCTAAAGGCAATCAATGATATGCCCAGCTCACGGGTGGTGCCCAATATATCCTGTTCCACTTCACGGGTCCAGATGGAGTATTCATTTTGTAAGGCGGCAATGGGATGCACACTATGCGCTTTGCGGATAGAGGCAACGGAAGCCTCAGACAAGCCCAGGTAACGTACTTTGCCTTCTTTTACCAGCTCCGCCATAGCGCCTACGGTTTCCTCTACCGGTACTTTCGGATCTACACGGTGCGCATAATACAGGTCTATCACATCTGTTTTAAGGCGTTGCAGGCTGGCTTCGCAGGCTTGTTTAACATATGCAGGGGAGCCGTCAAAAATAGTATTGCCGTCTTTATCCAGCTTAAAGCCGAATTTAGTGGCCAGGAACACCTGCTGCCGTTTAGTGGCCAGCACTTTTGACAGCAGCTTTTCATTTTCACCCTGCCCGTAAAAATCGGCCGTGTCCCAGAAGTTAACACCCAGCTCCAGCGCATACTCCAGCGTGGCAATAGATTCCTGCTCATTACGCTCTTCAGTGGAACCGTATGCATGCGACATGCCCATGCAACCCAGTCCGATAGCAGCAACCTGTGCTCCTGTTTTTCCTAATATTCTATACTGCATAATGTTAAAATTTTAAGGTTAAATTTTGTGCAGGAATGTATCAAAGTTAAGCATAGGGAAAATGTAAAAACTGTTTTGGGTGCAAAATGGTTACTATATTTTTAGATAGGATATTTATATCACATATTGTGTTTTCTAACCTATGTTAAGACTTATAAATTGAAATAGAGTTGCAATTTTATTTTTGATTATTTAACAAAGAATTCACAAATTGATTTACCGTTATCAACCAAAATCTTGTTTCAGACAAGGTTCATCTTACCTGCAAAAGCGTCCCGGGCTTACTCCGCCGGGACGTTTTTTTTGTGCAAACAAGCTCCGGTGATCAAAGCAGGTAAACGCCGGCGCGGCTGCTGCCTTGCTTTTCCATGGCAGGATGGCTACCGTGCTGCATACAGGAAGCTGCATACATAGGAAGCCAACATTGTACCGCACCTGGCTATGGAAATAACGTTACTATACATTGCTGCAGGCATACCAGGCCAACATTTCCGGCAGGGAGCCTTGCTGTAAGCATGCGGCGTTGCCCGGCTTAAACCGGCTACACCCCTGCGGGAACGCGCATTGCCCCTTCGGCATGGGCTGGCACCTTAACCTGCTGATTATCCCCGCAGAAATTTACCTGGTAACAGCATAATGCGCCTGATAGTGATTATATTGGCGCTACCCTTATTCCCAACATATGAACACAGCCGCCAACCAGCGCAAAAGCCCTTTTTACTTATTAGCCGGCCTTATAGTGCTGAAAATGGTGCTGCACTACTGCATCATTAACCCGGTGTATGAGCTGCACCGCGATGAATACCTGTATCTTGACATGGCCAACCACCTGGCAGGCGGTTATTTATCCGTACCGCCTTTTATAGCCTTTGTATCGCTGCTGGTAAAGGCGCTGGGCAATGGCCTTTTCTGGATAAGGTTTTTTCCTGCCATGTCCGGCGCTATTACGCTGGTGCTTATATGGCGGTTGGTGGCCCTGCTGCAGGGCCGCTGGTACGCGCAGGTATTAGCAGCCACGGTGTTCATCTTCTCCGGTTTTCTGCGGCTGAACATGCTATACCAGCCCAACTCCTTTGACGTGCTATGCTGGACCTGGACATTTTACCTGCTGGTATGCTACGTGAATACAGAAAAGCATAGTTACCTGTTGTGGCTGGGAGTGGCGGTGGGCCTGGGTTTCCTGAACAAATACAACATCCTGTTCCTGGTAGCGGGGCTGGTGCCTGCCGTGCTGATTTCGCCACAGCGCAAAATATTCCTGAACAGGTACCTGTACCTGGGCGCGGGGATTGCGCTGCTGCTGGCGCTGCCCAACATTATCTGGCAGCTGCGCAACGGTATGCCGGTGCTGCATCACATGCAGGAGCTTACGCAAACGCAGCTGGTGCATGTGCAGCGGATGGATTTTATAAAGGCGCAGTTCATTTTCTTTTTTACGGGCGGTTTCCTGTTTGTTGCGGGGTTAATCGGTTTGTTGTGCTACCGGCCTTTCGGGCCTTACCGCTTCCTGGTGCTCACCTACCTGTTTGTGATGCTGCTGTTTACTTACCTGCGTGCAAAGGATTACTATGCCCTGGGGCTGTACCCTGTGCTGCTGGCCTTTGGCGCGGTGTACTGGGAAACCCTGTTCCGCGCCGCCTGGCTGCGGTATATGCGGGTTATATGGCTGCTGCTGGTAATAGTGCCTTTCCTTTACCTTTTTAACATTGTATTCCCGGTGCTGAAACCCGCAGCTATACAGCAAAAAGCAGCCAAGTTTAAAGCAGCAGGCCTGCTCCGGTGGGAAGACGGGAAAAACCATGCCCTGCCCCAGGACTTTGCCGATATGCTGGGCTGGCGGGAAATGGCGGCGCTGTCGCGCGGGGCGTATGCGCAGGTGCCGGACAGCGATAAGCCCTATACCCTCATTATGTGCGGTAATTACGGGCAGGCCGGCGCGCTGAATTATTACAATCACGGGCGTATTCCGCTTGCATCGTCCTTCAATGCGGACTATGTTTTCTGGTTCCCGCGCATGGATACCCTGCGCTGTGTTATACTGCTGGATGATGAGCCGGATGAGCGCGCCCACCGCTATTCCGGCCGTATTACCGAAGTGGGGCGGGTGCAAAACCCCCTGGCCCGGGAATACGGTACCGCCGTGTATTTGCTGCAGCAGCTTTCCCCTGAGCTGCCGGCCCGGCTTAAGGAGTGGCGGAAAGAGCGTATACAGGCGTTCAGGAGGTATTAACAGGCACCAGGATGCAGTAAGCAGTAAAAAACTGCGCAGCGGGTGCGAATGGAAGTAGTTACACTGAAGTAAGCGTAAGCAATAAAAGCGGAATAACTGCTTCAAAAAAAGATGTGGGGGTTGATGTAGGGGGGAGTAGTTGCGCAGCAATGGCGCAGCAATAGCTCCCTCGGGAAAACCCTGTTTTTCCGCAGTTGCACCGCAGTAGCGGAGGGGAAAAACAGCTGTTCCAGGAGAGGCGCATACCAGTTGCAGGGCAATAGCATAACTTATGGAGCCGCCTTACCTGGTGATCACAAACTCCACCTGTCCAAAATCCAGCTGCAGCAGCGCGCCGTCTTTCTCCAGGCATAGCCGGCCGTCGGGCAGCACATCGCGGATGATGCCCTGGAAATACGCATCCTTTACAGGCGGCAGGCCCGCCCCGGTTTGCTCCTGCAAATAAGGCTCTTTCAAACGGTAAAGGGCCGGCTCATTCAGGCGGAAAAGGCGGCTTTTATACTCGGCCAGCAGCTCGTTGTAATGTGCAGGGTGCAGCTGTTGCAGCCGCGGCTCCAGGCAGGCGCACAGTTCTTTGGCCATTGCTACGGCATCCCAGCTTTTGCCGGTTATTTGCCGCAGGGAAACAGGGTTGGGCAGGTGCCCGGGAAAGCTGGTTTGGTTAATGTTAATGCCCATGCCGGTTATGGCATATTGCCATGTGTTGCCCCTTAGCACATTCTCGATAAGAATGCCGCCTGCCTTTCTGTCACGCCAGTAAATATCATTGCTCCACTTGATGCAGGTTTCATCCCCGGCGTATTTGCCAAAAAAATCAGCGGCTCCCAGGGCCACGGCCACGCTTAGCATAAACTGCCTGGAAAGCGGCAGCCCATTGGGTTGCAGGGCCAGGGTAAGCATAATATTTTCTCCCGGGGGGGAGTGCCATTGCCGGCCGCGCTGTCCTTTTCCGGCGGTTTGCTCCATGGCAAACCAGGCAGTACCGGGCGTTACCTGGCCTGTATTTACCTGCTCCATGGCATAGTTATTGGTGCTGTCTATTTTGTCCAAAACGTAAAATGGCTGTCCAATCACGGCAATCCTAATTTGAATATTTTTCAGCAAAACAAGGCGCAAATGCAGGGTTTCGCCTGATGTAGCGGGAATAAATCATTTGCGGCAGAAAAGTAGTGCATTTTATTGTTTTCTTAACATTTTGGGCGTAACCGGCGGGTTTTTAATACGCGTGAATTTCCCGCTTCTTTAGTAATTTTGATAATTAAACTTTATTTTTAACAAAAACAAGATTTATTGGCACCCTTAACCGTTCTGAGTACGAGAAAAAAAGCGCAAACGCGCTTGAGCAGAGAAAGTGAGATTTTTACCACCATCATAAAGGCCATCCAGGAAAAGAAGGGAGAGAATGTAGTATCCCTGGACCTGCGCCAGATCCCGGAAGCTGTGGCCGATTTCTTTATCATATGCGAAGCAAATTCCAACACACAGGTAAGGGCCATTGCAGATTTTGTGGAAGACCAGGTGCAGCAGCTAACAGGCGAACAACCATATAAGCACGAAGGTTTTACCGCACAGCAATGGATACTGGTAGACTATGTGAATGTGGTGGTGCATGTTTTTCAGCCTGAAACCCGCAAGTTTTACAACCTGGAAGAGATGTGGAGCGACGCGGAGAGGCTGGAACACAACGACTAAGCAAACAATTCTTGAATGTATTAGGCCGCGTCCTGCAAAAAAGTTAACTATTGGAAAATAATAGTTGATGATAAAAAAAATACGAAATACATTGCAATAAACATCCGTTAAGGAGCGACTAGATTATTATGGAAAGAGGCAACAATTTTATGAAAGGTTCGGACAAATCGCCTAAGAAAGGACCCAAGTTCAATATATACTGGGTGTATGCCTTTATTGGCATAGCCCTGCTGGCTATGAACTTCCTCGATTTTCGTTCACAGCCGCAAGAAATCAGCTTCCAGCAATTTCAGCTGGATTACTTACAGCCGGGGGATGTAGACAAGCTGGTAGTAGTGAACAAGAAGTACGTTGAGGTGTACATCAAAAAGGAAAAGCTGAACGAACCCAAATACGAAAAAGTAGCAAAAGGCCGTTTTGGCGCCGCTAACCCCGGACCGCATTTCCAGTTCAGCATTGGCAGCGAAGAAAGCTTTAAGGCCGACCTGGATAAAGCCCAGCAATCCGTAAAGGCGGAAGACCGGGTGAATGTGTATTATGTAGACCGGCAAAGCTGGTTTGAGCCGGTGTTTCAGCTACTGCTACCCATTATACTCATTATTGGTTTGTGGATATTGCTGATGCGCAAAATGGGCGGCCCTGCAGGCAGCAGCGGCGGACCCGGCGGCATCTTCAACATCGGCAAATCCAAAGCTACCCTGTTTGACAAAGGCACCCGTGTAAACATCACCTTCAACGATGTAGCCGGCCTGGATGAAGCCAAGGTAGAGGTAATGGAAATAGTGGACTTTCTGAAGCAGCCTAAAAAATATACATCCCTGGGTGGTAAAATACCCAAGGGCGCATTGCTGGTAGGCCCCCCGGGCACCGGTAAAACCCTGCTGGCTAAAGCCATGGCAGGTGAAGCGCAGGTACCCTTTTTCTCTATGTCGGGCTCCGATTTCGTGGAGCTGTTTGTAGGGGTGGGCGCCAGCCGTGTGCGCGACCTGTTTAAACAGGCCCGTGAAAAAGCCCCGTGTATCATTTTCATTGATGAAATAGATGCTATTGGCCGCGCCAGGGGTAAGAATGTGATGATGAGCAATGATGAGCGGGAGAACACCCTGAACCAGCTGCTGGTGGAAATGGATGGTTTTGGTACAGACAGCGGTATTATTATCCTGGCTGCCACCAACCGCCCGGATGTGCTGGACAGCGCCCTGCTGCGCCCCGGCCGGTTTGACCGTCAGATCTCTATCGACAAGCCGGACCTGGTGGGCCGCGAAGCCATTTTTGAAGTACACCTGAAACCCATCAAAAAATCACCTAACCTGGATATACGCAAGCTGGCCGCTATGACGCCCGGTTTTGCCGGCGCCGATATTGCCAACGTATGTAACGAAGCTGCCCTGATAGCCGCCCGTAAAGGCAAGAATGAGGTGGAAATGGAAGACTTTAACGATGCGGTAGACCGTGTGATAGGCGGCCTGGAAAAGAAGAACAAGATCATTTCTCCTGAAGAGAAAGAGGTGATAGCCTACCACGAAGCCGGCCACGCTATTTGCGGCTGGTACCTGGAGCACGCCAACCCGCTGGTAAAAGTAACTATTGTACCGCGCGGCGTAGCTGCGCTGGGATATGCGCAATACCTGCCCAAAGAACAATACCTGTACAATACCGAGCAGCTGATGGATGATATTTGCATGACCCTGGGCGGCCGTGCGGTAGAAGACATCATCTTCGGCAAAGTATCTACCGGCGCGCAGAACGACCTGCAGGTAATAACCCGCATGGCCTATGCCATGGTTACCGTATACGGTATGAACGATAAGGTGGGTAATGTTTCCTTCTACGATCCCAACAGCGATCAGGCTTTTACCAAGCCCTACTCGGAGGAAACCGCCAAAATGATTGACGAAGAAGTACGCAACCTGATAGAAAAAGCATATCAAAGAACCAAAGCGCTGCTGACAGAGAAACTGGATAATGTGAAGATACTGGCCCAGGAGCTGCTGAAGAAAGAGGTGCTGTACCAGGCCGACCTTGAAAGGCTGATAGGCAAGCGCCCCTTTGATACGCACAAAGAGCATATCATCAATAAAGAAGGTATGACTACAGACGGTGTACACCCTTCAGACATCATCAATCCTTCTCCCACCCCTGTTAATGCGTAAAGGGATATGAAGATCTCTCCTGCAAAGGAAAATATTCTTAAGCGCGTACGGAATGCGTTGAGCCAGTCGGTACAGCTGCCCTTTCCCAATTCGGAAGGCAACAATTCCGTTTTCAAAACAGAGAATGAAGGGCTGGAGCTGAAGTTTGCAGAAGAGTTTGCCCGTTTGCAGGGTAAGTTCATTTACTGCACCAGCAAGCAGGAGCTCATAGAGAACCTGCAGGCGCTGGCAGCGCATAAAGAATGGCAGCACGTATATTGCCAAACACCGGACTTAATAAAAGCATTCAAGCTGGCCGGGCTGCCCTTTATTAACAAGGGCGATATGCACAGCGCAGATGCCGCCATTACAGACTGTGAATACCTGGTAGCGCGCACCGGCACTATGGTGCTGAGCGCCGCGCAGCCTTCGGGCCGCGCATTGCCGGTATATACGCCGGTACACCTGGTAATAGCCTATACGCACCAGCTGGTGTTTGACCTGAAAGACGCTATTAGCCGCTTAAAGGACCGTTACAACGGGGAGCTGCCTTCGGCCGTTTCTTTTGCAACAGGCCCCAGCCGTACGGCAGATATTGAAAAAACACTGGTGGTGGGGGTACATGGTCCCAGGGAGGTATATGTGTTCCTGGTGGATGAATAAAGTAAGATCATATTGTAAGTAATCATATAACAGCGTCCTGGTAGCTAACCGGACGCTGTTTCTGTTAAGCTATTATTGAATCATGAGAAGGTTACTCGCCGCTGTATCGGTTATCGTTTTCCTGTTTTCCTGTAATTACACCGGAGGCGCCGGCCCCGGTGAAACTGGCGCCCTGCAGGTTAATGGGCGTTGCGCGGTTTTTTATACACCCGGCCCGGGTAAGCAGCGCCAGCTAAAGAACGACTTTGGCGCTAAAGACTATGACGGCATTGCTGCCGCCAACCTGCAATACATGCACGAAGCAGAGCAGTTCCTGGCGCAAAAGAAAGTGAAGATAATACGCACCAGCCAGTACAAGCTGAACTTTGTAAAGCACAACGGAGAAGTGTTTTCCATTGATCTGAACCGCTCTAAATATGCCTGGGAAATATTTTTATTCAATGGGTTCGACGATCCTGCGAAGATTGATATAACAAATATTGAGGAGGAGTACCGTAATGCCAATATGGAGCCGCGCCCGGGGAATTAATAATTAATAATGAAGCATTAATAATATTGGCAGTGTGTGTTTGAGGATATGTAATTTAGGGGCTTCATTGTTCATTGTTTGTTGTTGTTTTGTGTAAAGGCATTTATTGTTATGCAGGTATTTTAACAATTGCCGGCATTGGGAGTTTGAGAGTATAACCTGTACATTTCGTTATTTATCGTTTATAGTGTACATGTACATGTAAGTAGTGTTAGTTGCTGTGCCGGGATTTATTACGCCACCGGTATTAATTATTCATTATTCATTATTAATTATAAAGGGGTGCACCATATACTGCTACCGGTTAACAAACGTATTTACTTTGCTTCTGATTTTCACCTGGGCGCGCCCGATATGGCGGCCAGCCGGGAGCGGGAGCGCCTGATTGTACAATGGCTGGATGAAATAGCAGCAGATGCGCAGCATATTTTCCTGGTGGGCGACCTGTTTGATTTCTGGTTTGAGTACCGGCAGGTAATTCCCAAAGGTTATGTTCGCCTGCTGGGCAAACTGGCGGAGCTTTCCGATAAAGGCATTGGCATTTCTGTATTCATAGGCAACCATGATATGTGGATGGACGGCTATTTTGAAGAAGAGCTGAACATACCGGTTTACTACGAACCCCAAACCTACACTTTAGGCAATAAACACTTTTATATAGGCCATGGCGACGGATTAGGTCCCGGCGACCATGGTTATAAATTCCTGAAAAAAGTATTCCGCAACCCTGTTTGCCGCTGGCTGTTTTCTATACTGCACCCTTCCTGGGGCATTGGACTGGCCAATTACTTTAGCCGTAAAAGCCGCGCTGCTACTGGTGGAGAGCTGGAAAAGTTCCTGGGAGAGGAAAATGAATGGCTGGCCATTTACAGCAAAGAGATCTTACAAAAGGAGCATTTCGACTACTTTATTTACGGGCACCGGCACCTGCCGCTGGATCTGCCCATAGGCGCTAACAGCCGCTATATTAACCTGGGCGACTGGATCAATTACTTTACCTATGCCGTGTTTGACGGTGACACCACCATACTAAAGAAATACCGCCAATAGCCCTGGCATCATGCATCTAAAATTTCATGTAAAATGGAAGGCGAGTGCAGCTCTGTAAAATCGGGCATGTGCAGCTTCAGAAAATCAAGATAGGCATACAGCAGCTTGCGCCTGCGGTCTTTGCTCATGGTAATGGCGCCCAGGGCCGCCAGCTCATGGCATTGGAACAGCATATCCGTAAGCTCACTGTTGGTATGGTCCAGGTGATTAATGTGGTGCGGGGGCAGGTCTACAAACGTACCTTCCTGCAAATCCAGGTAAGGGGTATATTCCGTGCAGCGGCCGTTGAGCCGGAACCCCAGCATTTCGGCCAGCTTTAGTGTAAAGTATAAAGGCAGGTTGGCAGCCACGGCAGGCTCGCTTACATCCAGCAGCTGCAGGGTATGCTCTGCCATATAATACAGCTCCGGTTGCTGCTCCGGCTGTTTCAGGCAGCGCTGCAACAGCTCAATAATGTACAGCGCTACTGTATTCTTAACCACGTTAAAATGCAGGGCCGTATAAATGTACCCCGACTTAAATTCTGAAATGCGCTGCAGGTTCTTTTGCTCATGATGGTACACCACCATATCCAGTATGTTGCCGGGTTGTACCAGGTTGCCTTTGGCGGCTTTGGGCTTGTTGCTGCGCACCCCGTTCACCATGTACGACTGAATGCCGAACAGCTCTGTGAAAATACTTGCGATCACGCTGGTATCACCATACTTCACTACTCTTAATACTATGCCGCGTGTTTTGTGTAACATGGGAGATAAATGTGCAGATGTGCAAATATGCAGATGTGCAGATGATTTTATGCGAAGATAATGTATAGCAGTTAGCTATTAGTTTTTAGCTGCCAGGCTTGTCCCATGCCGCGGAGCAGTTAGGTAAACAAGCTACGCACGCGCTAACAGCTAATTGATAAACGCAATTTTTGTAACCAGGTGCTCGGCGCCGGTATCGTCAGTGGCAAATACCAGGTATATGCCGCTTTGCGGGCGACGGCCCGTATAGTCTTGACCGTTCCATATTGCCTGCCCGCCCTGGGCACGGGTTTCAAACACCAGCCGGCCGCTGATCTCGGTTATCTTTACCCGGGCATTCTGCACCAGCCCGCGTATGGCAATGGCGCCGCTGTAACGGCTGGGCACCGGGTTGGGAAATACCAGCACGCTGTCTTTTTCCATACCCGCGCTGCCTTCTGTGGCAGCGGCCCGGTATGCAACCAGGCCCAGGCGGGTAGCAAAGTAGACTTCGCCTGTATTAGGATCAATGGCAATTTTGCTCACCGCATTATCCGGCAGCGGGCTGTTACCGGTATTAAAATGCAGCAGTATTTTTTCGCCGGTTGGGTTAATAAGCCATACCCCGTTTTGTGTGGCTACCCATTTCTGGTTGGCGCCATCTACGGCAATGGCATTCACCTGCTCATCGCGGAACAGGTAGCCGGCAAAATTATCCTGCTGTACAACGGGCAGGTAAGCGCTGCAGCCTTCCGTAAACACGCTTTGCGCGCAGGGGAATATGGCAATGCCCTGTGTGGTGCCTACCCATATCCAGCCATCCTTATCTTTTGCCAGGCAGCGTACATCGTTAGCCGGCAGGTTGCCCTGGTTTGCGCCGCTGCGGTACAGCATCCAGTGATCATCTGCCGTGTTTTCCAGGCTGCTGCCATGGTTAAATACAAACAGGCCGTTCTCCCGCGGCGAAATAATCCATTCCTGGTCATAATCATCTACCAGTATATCGCTTACCGCATTGTAGGTATGGGCAAAAGGTATGCGGAAGGCGAGCCAGGTGTTATCCGGCTTTTTTACCAGCACATTGTTATATGCGCCATATACGGTTAGCCATAGATTGTTGTTTACATCTACGGCAAGCCCGCTTACGCGGCAGGCATTGGGATCATCTGCCGCGCCGGGCAGCGTGGGCTGCCGTATAAGGGTATGGTTGCCCGCCGCATCCAGCACCAGCAGCCCTTTGCCAAAGGAGCCTATATACCGGTTGCCCGCAGCATCGGCTGCCAGGGGCAGCAGGTCGGTAATGCTATCCAGGTAGGGCTGTGTGCTGTAGTTATAGTTGTGCCACTCCCCGTTATCAAATACAAAGTAGCCGTTGCGGTTGCCGGTTGCGGCCCAGGCATTTGTTACGCCGCCTGCGGTTGCCCACAGGCTGTTGTTGATGAACAGCAGGCTGCCGCCTGCTACATCGGCCGGGGCATTGGGCGTAAGTGAGGTAACATCGTTGCCGTTGTACAGCAGCAGGCCGTTTTGCGCATCGGCCACCCATATGCTGCCGTTCAGCGCCGTGGCCTGTGCCGGCGCCTTAATGAGCGCATGCTGCAGTGTAGCGGTAATGCCGGCGTTTGCATCCAGGCTAATGACCCGTGCAGCGCCGGTAACGGGTTGCTGCTCGCATAACAGCAGCTGGTTGCCGCCGGCGCTCATGCTGTTCACCTGCCAGCCATCGGTGTACCAGGGCTGCCAGGTATTGTTTTGCAGTATATAAAGGCTGTTGCCCTGCCGGCAAATAAGGTGCTGCTGCAGGTAGGTTACATCCTGCACAGCGGCCGGCTGCAGGCCCTGCGACAGCGGCTCCCAGTTTTGATAGCTGGCCAGGTTGCTGCCGCTTACAGGGGCGCGTTTTATGCCGCCGGCCGTAGCGGCGTAAAAGTAGCTGCCGTCTGTAGCCACGGCGTAGGTAGCCGTATAGGCGCCATTGTCGCCAATAATGTAGGTATCGTCAATTTCCCGGCGTTCTGTATTTACCAGCACCAGGCCAAAGCCGGTACATAGCCAGGCCAGTTCTTTGTTAAAGAAAACGCGGTGAATGGTTTTATCGCCCTGTATGTTTTTGCGCAATATATCCGGCAGGTTGTAAAGCTGCTCATGCTGCAGCAGGTCTATATTACCATTGCTGTAAGCAATTACTGCCAACCCGTTATCGGCGCCTATAGCGCTGATGCCCGCATCGTGCAGGCCATTTAGCTTTGAATAGCGGGTAATGTCATGATCTTCAGCGGTTACGGCAAACAGGTTGTAGGCGGTGGCGCAAAAAATACGGTCGTTGCCGCTTACCACCATCTGTGCCTGCATGTAGGGCAAATGCTCGCGCCAGTGCCCGATAGGTACGGGTTGTGCCTGGCAAAGGTGCAGCTGAAAACATAAAATAAAAAGCAAAACAACAGGGCGCATAGCAAGGTGCTTACATAACGGATGTGCGTGTGCAGGTTGAATGCTGGCATGCGGCATGCCAGCAAATTAGCAAATTTATTTATTTACCTTTACGCCATTTACAAAAATGAAAAATTCCTTATGTGGCAACGCTTAGCAGGTTGGGTGTTAAAGTTCCGATTACCTTTATTGTTATTATTACTGGCCGGCACCGCCGTAATGGCGTATTATGCCAGCAAAGTAGAGCTATCCTATGAATACGGCAGCGCCATACCGAGAGATAATCCTGCCTTTATCGAGTACCAGCATTTCCGCAGCCAGTTTGGAGAAGACGGGAATATGATAGCCCTGGGCGTACAAACCGATGATTTTTTCACGCCGCAGTTCTTTAATGATTATGTGCAGCTGAACAAAGACATTAAGAAAGTACCGTCGGTAGAAAACATATTGAGTATACCCGTAGCCGTTAACCTGGTAAAAAACGATAGCACGCACCGGCTTACCGTGGTGCAGCTATTTCCGGATGGAGCGCTGCAAAAGGCGCAGCTGGACAGCCTTTCCGCTGTGTTCCAATCCCTGCCTTTTTATAAGGGGCTGTTGTACAATCCCGGTACGCATGCTTACCTGATGGCCATCCGCATTAACAAAGATGTAATGAACTCGGCCAAGCGGGTAGGTGTGGTAAAGCAGATCATGGATGTGGCGGATAGTTTTGGAAAGCAGCACCATACGCAGGTTCGCCTGAGCGGCCTGCCGCTTATACGCACCATTATGGCTACCAAGGTGGCCGATGAAATGCGCCTGTTCCTGAAACTCTCCTTTATACTTACCGCGCTTATACTGCTGTTGTTCTTCCGCTCGTTCAGCGCGGTGGTAATGTCAATGATAGTAGTGGCTATTGGGGTAATATGGTCGGTAGCCACCATTGTGCTGTGCGGTTATAAAATTACGCTGCTCACCGGGTTAATACCGCCATTGATTGTAGTAATAGGCATTCCCAACTGCGTGTACTTTTTAAACAAGTACCACACGGAGTATGCAAAAAGCAATAATAAAACAGAGGCCCTGGTGCGCATGATACAGCGCATGGGTATTGTAACGCTGTTCACCAACATTACGGCTGCTATAGGGTTTGGCGTGTTTTACTTTACCAAAAGCCCGCTGCTGAAAGAGTTTGGGGTGGTGGCAGGTTCCAACATCATGTTCATTTTCCTGATCTCTTTTATTTTTCTGCCGGCGGTGCTCAGCTATTTACCGCCGCCTAAAACCAAACATACCAGCTACCTGGAGAACCGCTCCTTCAGGGCAGTACTGAGCCTGCTGAATAACCTGGTGTTCAAATACCGCCCCTGGGTGTACGTGGTAACGGTGGCGCTGGTGGTGATGGCGGTACTGGGCATGCTGCGCCTGCGCCCTGAGGCATATATGCTGGATGATATTCCCAAGAGCGACCGTTTATATACCGACCTGAAATTCTTTGAGCACAATTTCCGCGGGGTAATGCCGCTGGAAATTACGGTAGATACCAAAAGAAAGAACGGGGTAATAGGGCTGCAAACGCTGAACAAGCTGGATGAAATGACGAAGCTGATAGCCGCCCAGCCGGATTTTGCACGCCCCCTGAGCGTGGCGGAAGGCATTAAGTTTGCGCGGCAGGCCTATTATAACGGCGACAGCACCAACTACAGCGTGCCTAACCAGTTTGACATTGGCTTTCTGGCGCCTTACCTGCGCATGAAAGGCGCCGGCGGCAGTAACAGCAACTTTACCAAGCTGGTGGCATCGTTTATGGACAGTACCCGGCAGGTAGCCCGCCTGAGCGTGAACATGGCCGATGTAGGCAGCCGCAGGCTGCCCATTTTGCTGGACTCGCTGTGGCCAAAGGTGAACGCAATATTTGACACCGCGCATTATAACGTGTCCTTTACAGGCACCAGTGTAATATTTCTTGAAGGCAGCCGCTTTATTATTAACGGGCTTACAGAAAGCATACTGCTGGCCTTTGTGCTGATCATAGGCTGTATGCTGTACCTGTTCCGCAGCTGGCGTATGCTGTTAATATCGCTTATACCCAATATTATACCGCTGGCCGTAACAGCCGGTGTAATGGGCTGGATGGGTATTGCCCTGAAACCCAGCACAGTGCTGGTGTTTAGCATAGCGCTGGGGATTGCCATAGATGTAACCATCCGTTTCCTGGTGAACTTTAAGCAGGAGCTGCCGCACCTGAACCTGGATATTTCCGCTACGGTAAAGCAAACCATTAATGAAACAGGGTTAAGCATTATTTATACCTCCCTGATCCTGTTTGCCGGGTTTATGATATTCAGCTTCAGCGAGTTTGGCGGCACCAAATCCCTGGGCTGGCTTACCTCCCTTACGCTGATAATGGCCATGATCACCAACCTTACCATTTTGCCTGCGCTGTTGTTGTGGATGGAAAAAGCGCTGAGAAAGCAGGCGGCAAAAAAAGAGAACGGCGATCCATTAAAAGAGGAAGAAGATATTGCCCTTGCCAGGTTGGGATTAGATGATGCTAAAAAATAATTTAGCAAACAGCTAAACGAACATCATTTGCTAAAACAAGTGCATCCCGGATTTAGCCATCCGGGATGCGTTTGTTTTAGCACTTGTTGCAACGAATAAAGCCATTCAGGATAACTTTTTTGCCTAAAATAATCTAGTAGCCCACATTCATCACCCCCATTTAACCACTTGTATAAAATACAGCTATATACTTATTAAAAAGTAGGAGGTTTAACGTGCCATTCTAACCTTCTTGTTCAATGAAAAACAGGTACTTAAAGGGCGCTCACTTGTCTGAGCGAAAATTTAAGGAGATCCTAAAGCTTTTCTCTGAAGATCTCACCGCTACCCAAATCGCCAACATCAGCGGGGTAAGCAGGGTAACAGTAAACAGTTACCTGAAAAAAATCCGTCAGCAAATAGCCAGGTATTGCGAGGAGCTGCAGCCTGCTACGCATGTAGTGAAGCCGGTTGTAAGTCCGCCGGAGCGTCATGCCCACTACGATTACCGCGACGGGGGCGATACTGCCGTGTCAGTAAAACCGGAAGTAAGCCGTGCTATTAAGCCTATTGTATTCGGCATTTACCGGCATGCAGACCGTTTGCATACCGAGATATTGCCGGATGTAAGCCGGGCTATGATCCATGCTATTGTAAGAGGCCGCTCTGTGCTGGAAACCTTTGGTCCTGCGGAGCGTTTGCGCCATTTCAATAACGTGGTGGATTTGGGACATTACCGGCTTTACCGGTTGGAACATAACACTATTGGGGATAGCAGCAACGGTGTTGCTGCGGAGGACATTGATGCTTTCTGGGGCCTCACCAAGCATCGTTTAGCCAAATTCAAGGGGCTGAACCGTAATACAGTATACCTGCACCTGAAAGAGTGCGAGTTCCGGTATAACAGCCGGAATGAGGACCTGTATGAGGTTTTGCTGAACCTGTTGAAAACGCATACGCTAAATCTCTCCTGATAAGGCAAGCATATTAAGATGGGGCGTTATGGGAATGTACCGGCGGTCTTGTACTGCACTGCTAACGCTGTGCCTGAAAAACAGTAACAGACCAGGAGGGAGTAGTACGCTCCTGGTAAACATATTTTTGAAATTTTTAATAAATCTGGATTATCTAGATTTAGATTTTGGTTGATGAGCGCAGGCGGTATTCCTATCGCTTGCTTATTTTTTTAACAACTAGATAAGAATATGATCATTTTCTTATCTAGCCACCAAATTTTCATATATTCATTAATATCAATAGCTTATCAAGTAGAAGAAAAAATATAAGTTGGGTTTTTGTTAAAAAAAGCAACCGTTCCATTATTTAAAAGTTACACCATCTAAACCAAGAGCATACCTTTGAATTTGTTAAAACAGTAATTTTGTTAAAGAAATATTAATAAACGGAAACAGGAAACTTTGCTTATGGAACGGAAACTAAACCGTTGTTCTGTTATGCAGAACCGGTAGTACTATAGCTGTTATCATACATATCAACCCACAAGCAACCAAAAGCATACTGTTAAGGAAGGTTATTACAACACTTCAGGCGCCGCAAAAAGCCTGGGGATAAATTTTTTTGCTTGAACCAAATATCAACAACAAACTAAACAAAGCTTATGAGGAAAAGTCTAGTTCTTCTGCTGGCAGCGGTGTTCCTTGCTGTGCAGGCTTTCGCGCAAAGCCGCACCATAACGGGTAAGGTCACCTCCGCAGATGATGGTCAACCGGTAATTGGCGCCGCCGTAATTGTAAAAGGCACTACCACAGGTGTAGTAACCAGCCCCGAAGGTACGTACACTATCCAGGCGCCCGCAGGCGCCACGCTTGTTTTCCGCTCTGTGGGAATGAAAGACCAGGAAGTAACGCTGTCAGGTTCCAATACCGTGAATGTAGTATTGCAGCCGGATGTAACGCGGCTTACGGAAACCGTGGTTACCGCCAACGCTATCCGCCGCGACAAGCGCTCCCTGGGTTATGCCGCGCCAACAGTAAATGCTGAGGAAATTGCGCAGGCGCACACGCCCAGCGCATTAAACGCCCTGTCAGGCAAAGTAGCAGGCGTAAACATTACCAGCACTGCCAATGCACCCGGCAGCTCCTCCAGGATCGTGTTAAGGGGCGGTTCCTCTATTGCAGGCAACAACCAGGCGCTGATAGTAATTGATGGTGTACCTATTGACAACACCAGCATTACCGGTAACAGCGATGCACGCACCGGCGGCACCGATGCCCGCAGCTCTGTTGACTTTGGCAACCGCGGCAACGATATAAACCCGGACGACATTGCTTCTGTTACCGTGCTGAAAGGCCCTGCCGCCGCAGCTTTGTACGGCTCCCGCGCATCCAATGGCGCGCTGATCATTACTACCAAAAAAGGTAGAAAAGGCCAGCAGAAAAATGAGGTAACCTTCAACTCCAACATCACCTTCTCCAACATACTGAAGCTGCCCGATTTCCAGAACGAGTACGGCCAGGGCGGTAACGGCAAAGGCGATTTCCGTGAGAACTTCAGCTGGGGCCCCAAGTTTGACGGCACCAATAAAGAGTGGGGACAAATGATCAACGGCAAACGCTTAATGAAGCCTTACGTTGCGCAGGAAGATAACGTAAAGAACTTTTTTGAGCTGGGTAAAACAGCTGATAATAATATTGCCCTTTCCGGGGGCGGTGAAAAAACAGCCTACTACCTGTCGCTCAACAGCCTGAACTCCGACGGGGTAATGCCCGGTAATACGGATAAGTATAACCGTTACAGCGTACGCTTTAACGGCAGCGCTGACCTGAGCAACAAGTTTTACACCAGCATATCCATCAACTACTCCAAAGTTAAGAGTAACATGATAGAAGGCGGCCAGGGCGCCGGCTCTGTGTTCAACAACGTGCTGCAAACGCCGCGCGATATTCCGTTGGACAAAATGGGCGACCTGAGCAACCCTTACTACAGCTATGGCGGCCTGCGTAACGCAGCCCAGCAGGAAGTGTACGGTTACTACGGCGCTTATACCGTAAGCCCGTACTTTATACTGCAGAACTACCGGAACGAGAACGATGTGGACCGTGTGACCGGTAACTTCACCGTAGGCTATAAACCACTGCCGTGGTTAGATGTAATGGAAAGGGTAGGCGCAGACGTTTACGCTGACCGCAGAAGGCTGAAATACCCGAACTACAGCTTTGTACCGGCCGATGAATCGGGCTTTTACACGGCAAGGGACAATACCCAATCCGATGTAGGCAAGTATGAGGAAGATGCATACAACCTG
Organism: Chitinophaga sp.; assembly: GCF_035761305.1. Classification (GTDB taxonomy): domain Bacteria; phylum Bacteroidota; class Bacteroidia; order Chitinophagales; family Chitinophagaceae; genus Chitinophaga. Next base: position 39,942 of record NZ_DASTRI010000006.1, read on the forward strand.
AGCGAGATCACGCATGATCTGATGATCACTGCCAAGAAAGATTTCAGCAAGGATTTCAGCGCCTCTTTAATGGTAGGCCATAACATACGCCAGCGTACCTTAACCACTTCCGAAGTAAGCACCAACCGCTCCGCCGGTTTAATAGTGCCGGGATGGTATAACCTGGATAACAGTAACGGCCCTGTATACACGTTTAACGAATACAGCAGCCGCCGCCTGGTAGGCGTGTATTCCCAGTTAAACCTGGCATACCGCAACATGCTGTTCCTGGATGTAACGGCGCGTAACGACTGGTCATCTACCCTGCCCAAAAAGAACAACTCCTTCTTCTATCCCAGCGTAAGCGGTTCGTTTGTATTTACGGAGCTGCTGCAGGGATCTGCGTTCACTGAAAAAATACTCAACTACGGTAAGCTGCGCGCCAGCTGGGCCAAGGTAGGTAACGATGCCAACCCTTACCTGTTGAATACCTATTTTATTAAAACGGATATTTTCAGCGGCTTTGGTAATACTACCTTTCCCTTTAACGGCGTACCCGGCTTAACGCAGGATATACGTATCGGTAACCCGGATCTTAAACCGGAAATTACCACCGCTTCAGAAATAGGTACAGAGCTGAACTTCCTGGATAACCGCCTTTCTGTAGATTTCTCTTACTATCAGAACAAATCCAAGAACCAGATATTAAGCATTCCCATTTCGGAAGTTACCGGTTTCAGAAGCAAGGTAATTAACGCCGGCGTGGTAGAGAACAAAGGCGTGGAGCTGAGCCTGCGCGGCACGCCCATCCGTACCTCCAGCGGCTTTACCGTGGAGCTGTACGGTACGTACACCCGTAACCGTAATAAGGTGGTTGACCTGGAGCTGGAAGGTGTATCGCAGGTATCGCTGGGCGGTTTAAGCGGTATGGCGGTGGTAGCGGCTGAAGGCCTGCCCTACGGCACTTTTTATGCACAGGACCTGCAGCGCGATGCCCAGGGCCATGTGATCGTTAGCAAAACAAACGGCCAGCCGCTGTTAACACCGGGCAGTGTGTACCTGGGCTCTTACAATCCCAAGTACCAGGCCTCCTGGGGCACTAATATCAGCTACAAAGGCTTTTCGCTGAATGTGCTGTTTGATACCAAGCAAGGCGGCAAGTTCTACTCCCGTACAAAAGACATCACCACCTTTGTGGGTACGGCAGCAGAAACCGCCGAAGGCGGCCGCGACCCGCGCGTATGGGAAAACAGCGTGTATGACGATGGTACCGGCAAACTGGTGCCTAATACGGATGTTAAATTCAACCCGCAAACCTACTACACCAGCATATTACCCGCCGGCCAGGATGTGATAGACGCTTCTTATATAAAGCTGCGCCAGGCCAGCCTGAGCTATCGCATATCCCGTGGAACGCTGAACAAAACACCTTTTGGTGATATTACTGTTGGCGTATTCGGTAACAACCTGTTCCTGTGGACGCCGAAAGAGAACCGGTATGCAGATCCTGAGGTGAACTCCGCCGGTGCGGGCAACCTGCAGGGTTTTGACTTCACCGCGCAACCCTCTTTACGGAACTTTGGTTTTAACGTACGGGCCACTTTTTAATGTTTGCTTAAATGATGACAATTATGAAAAAATTCAAAATAAAGATAGCTGCACTGGCCCTGGCGTTTGGAGTGGTTAGTGTAACGGGATGTAAAAAGTTCCTGGATATAAACGAAAACCCCAACGCGCCGTCAGATGCGAATGTAACATTGCTGCTGCCCTCTGCGCAGGCATCTATTGCGCATGTGTTAGGCAACCAGTTCCAGGTATATGGCGGTATCTGGGGGCAGTACTGGACACAGTCGCCCAGCGCCTCCCAGTATAAGACCATTGATCAGTATTCCATCAATGCATCTTCCTTTGACCGGTCATGGCGTATACTGTACACCAATGCCCTGCAGGACCTGCAGGTGGTGATCACAAAGGCAGCTGCTGCACCGCAGTACCAACAGTATGCAGCCATTTCATATATCCTGAAGGGTTATACCTACCAGATGCTGACAGATGCATTTGGCGATGTGCCGGTGAAGGAAGCCAATAATGTGAATATTACCAACCCGCATTACGATCCGCAGGAAGTAGTGTACGACAGCGTGTTCTACTTTATAAACAAAGGCCTGTCTATGATAGACCTGAACACCGAAGCGGTGCCCGGCAGCGAAGACCTGTTATTTGCAGGCGACATGGGTAAATGGCAGCAGTTTGGCAATACCTTAAAACTGCGCGCAGCGCTCCGCTTATCGCAGGTAGCGCCGCAGGCTGCAGAAGATACCATAAAGGCCCTGCAGGCAGCAGGCGTTACTTTCCTTACGGAAGATGCCGCCATACAGTACAGTACTACCGGTGGTAACCAGAACCCGCTGTTTGCAGAAATACTGGGCCTGGGCAGAACACAGAACCTGGTAGCCAGCAGCACTGCGGTAGACCAGATGAACCAAAACCACGATCCGCGGGTGAATGTGTTTTATGAAAAGGTAGAAGCGCTGGACACCGTAGTAGGTATTACGCAGGGCGCGTTTGACACTATTACCACTACAATACCGTACTCTATTCCAACACCGGCCGTAGGCGCCAAAGGGCTGGACGACCAGTCGGCGCTGGCGCCTGTAAAGCTGATTTCCGCTTCAGAAAGCTATTTCCTGCAGTCTGAGGCAGCGGCCCGTGGCTGGTGGACAGGTGCTGATGCGGCGCAGCTGTTCCGCAGCGGTATTAGCGCCAGCTTCGCAGATTACGGCCTGGCAGGTGAAGCAAGCGCCTATATTACTAACGCGCCTGCAGCCCAGTGGCCTGCCGGCCTGCCTGCCCAGATAAAAGCAATTATTACGCAGAAGTATTTTGCAATGTGCGGTAACCAGAGCTTTGAGGCATGGACAGAATGGCGGCGTACCAACTATCCCGACTTCCTGGTTGTATCGCTGGCGTCTGCGCTGGGGAACGACCAGCGGCCGTTACGGTTGTTGTACCCGAATACAGAAGTTACGCAGAACAGTAATTTCCCGGGGTTGAAAACCATTACTACCCCTGTATGGTGGGATAAGCTGCACTAAAAAAATAAAGCTGAAATGAAAAGAGGATGTATCTGTTTTGATACATCCTCTTTTTTTGTCATAAAAAGACGGTCATGATAAGAAAACGCTATTTTATATGTTAAATTTTTTATACAATTCTTCCGGCAAAACGGGCTCATATTCTTATCCAGGTCGTTAATCATATGTTAATGATTTACATAGTTGCTACAGCAAATAACGGCCCCATAAATACGTTATAATTATTTATAATATTATAGAATACATGCAATTATAGCTGACTCCGCTTCACTTTTTAAAAGCCGGATGTTGTTTTTTTACGTAAATTATTCTTGTTAATCGCTTTTAATTCAACCAAAATCAAATCACTTATGAAAAAAGAGCTACTCGTATGGCTTCTCACAGTCATTACCGCTCTGCACGTTTCAGCCCAATCACGAACGGTCACAGGTAAGGTTACAGATGTAAAAGACGGATCCCCCCTTCCTGGCGTAACAGTACAGGTAAAGGGTACAGATAGAGGGGTTTACACAAGTGGGGAAGGTACTTTTAAAATTTCTGTTGACCAGGGCGCCACCCTGGTATTTTCTTTTATCGGATATGTTACAAAAGAGGTGGCCGTAGACAACCAGGCCGCTATTAGCGTTGCTTTGTCGGCAGACAATAAGCAGCTGGGTGAAATTGTAGTAACAGCTGTGGGCATCCGGCGCACAGAAAAATCAATCGGCTACTCGGCCACCACCGTAAAGCCCGATGTGCTGGTGCAGAAGTCGGAGCCTGATATGCTGAAAGGCCTGCAGGGCAAGGTAGCGGGGGTGGATATACGCACCTCCCAGGGTACGCCCGGCGCAGCCACCAGGATTAACATACGTGGTAATACCTCCTTCTTCGGCAACAACCAGCCGTTGATAATAGTAGATGGTATTCCGTATAATAACGACCAGGTAACCACCTCCAGCCAAACCTCCGGTGGTGGCGCATATTCCAGCGGCCTTTCATCCCTGGATCCCAACGACATTGCGAGCATGACAGTGCTCAAAGGCGCTGCCGCCGCCGCATTGTACGGTTCCCGCGCATCTAACGGCGCGTTGGTAATTACCACCAAATCCGGTAGCCCCAGCCGCTCTAAAAAAGGAATGGAGCTCACCTACATGACCGGTATTGCATTTGAGAACGTAGCCAACCTGCCGGATTACCAGAACAAATACGGTACAGGTACCCTGTTCAACTATGCCAATGCCAATGGTTCATGGGGCCCTGCTTTTGGCACCATAGACTCTATTGATGTATGGCCTGCCTACGCTGCAGCGTTTCCCGACCTTTTCCCTTCAGGGAAAGTGGCTTACAAGGCATACCCTAACAACGTAAAAGACCTGTTTAAAACAGGTACTGTTTATGAAAACTCCATCAGCGTAAATGCCGGTGATGAAAAAACATCCATGAGCGCTACCGGCTCTTACCTGAAGCAGGACGGTTATGTACCCAACTCCAGCTTTGACCGCGGCAACATGAGCATAGGCGGCACTACCCGGCTGAATATGGGCTTAACCGTAAGTGGTAACTTCAGCTACGCACGCAGCAAACAGGTAGGCGCTGCCTTTGGTGAAAACCAGGTAGAAGGCGCGGCATCTTCCTTTGCACGTAACCTGTTCCTGGGACGTAACTGGGACCTGAACCTGCCGTATGAAGATGCCAATGGTTTACCGGTTTCCACTATTCCTGCGCAATATGATAACCCGCGCTGGGCATGGAAGCATAACACTATTACCACCACCACCGACCGCTATGTAGCCGGTTTAAAACTGGCTTATGATATATTGCCCTGGTGGAATGTAAGCTACCAGATCGGTACCAATACCAATACCTTTTTCCGCCGTGAAATTACGGATATTGGTTCCCGTGCTGCCACCGCAGAAGGAAAAGGTTTGATCGTAGAGCACAACTACCAGTTCCAGGAAATAGAATCCAACTTCCTGTCAACGTTCACGCCTAAACTGAGGAATGAGGATTTTGACCTGAAAGTAATTGTAGGGCACAACGTAAACCAGCGTACCACCCGGTCACAGATGGTAACGGGTAAGGAAATGGTTTCCCCCGGTATTTACACCATCAGCAACACAAAGAATGTGTTGGTGAATGAAGGCGATTTTATACGCCGCCGCCTGTGGGGTGTTTTTGGTGATGTGGAATTTGGCTACAAGGGATTTGCCTTTCTGACGGTAACCGGCCGTAACGACTGGTCATCTACCCTGCCTAAGAGCAACCGGAGCTATTTTTATCCCAGCGTAGCCGGTTCATTTGTGTTTACAGATGCGTTTAAGATGAACAGCAATGTGCTGAACTACGGTAAGCTGCGCGCCAGCTGGGCCAAGGTGGGCCGCGATGCAGACCCTTACGAGCTGCAGAACGTGTTCCGCGCCAATGCTGCCTTCCAGGGCCAGGCCGGTTTAATACAGGACCCTTCAGCAGGTAATCCTAACCTGAAGCCTGAGTTCACCAAGGACTTTGAAATAGGAGCTACCCTGGAATTCCTTGACAGGAGAATAGCGCTGGATGCCGCCTGGTATTCACGCGTTTCAACCAACATGATTGCACCGATAACCTTACCTGCATCTTCCGGCTTTGTGCAGGTGATAGATAACTTTGGTAAGCTTACCAATAAAGGCATAGAGCTGGACCTGAATGTAATACCCGTAAGAACACAGGATATCACCTGGTCGCTGCACGGTATTTTTACAAAGAACAGGAGTATTGTAAAAGAGCTGAAGCCCGGCGTGGACAGGCTACTCCTGAACGGGGTGCTGTCTGATATTTCTCCCTACCTGGAGCCGGGCAAGCCCTATGGCTACCTGCGTGGTTCTGTTGATTACCGCGATGAACAGGGCAACCTGCTCATCAATCCAACCACCGGCCAGCTGATCCGCTCTACAGAGCAGGCCATGATAGGCGATCCCAATCCTGATTTCAAGGCCGGTTTCAGCACCTCATTCAACTACAGGGGCTTTTTCCTGAATGCGTTGTTTGACTGGACACAACATGGCGATATGTATTCCGTAACCGTTAGCTCACTGTTAGGCCGCGGCGTAACCCGGGATACCGAAGACCGTGAAACCGCCGTGGTTATACCCGGTTATTACGGAGATGCCAATACCGGCAAACCCATACTGGATGATAAAGGCCAGAAGATCCGGAACACAACGCCGCTTAGCCTGAATGAGCTGTATTTTGGCGAAACCTTTGCCATTAACTCTGCAACGGAATGGAATGTGTATGATGCAACGCTGTATACGCTGCGTGAAGTAACTATCGGGTACGATTTTCCGAAGAGCTTTTTCAAGAATACGCCCATCGGCGGTTTAACGCTCACGCTCTCTGGCCGTAACCTGTGGTACCTGGCACCTAACTTTCCCAAGTACACCAACTTTAACCCCGAAGCTAACAGCTTTGGTAATACCAATGTACAGGGTATTGAATTATCAGCAGCGCCTACCACCCGCCGCTTTGGTGTAAACCTGAAGGTTACGTTCTAAGATTTCATGAAACTATCAAAAACGGAAAAAATGAGAAAATTAGTCTATAGTTCTTTGGTAATGCTGGTAATAATGACCGGCTGTACTAAAAGCTTCCTGGATATAAATACCGACCCGAACCATCCGACCAAAACGTCGCTGAACCGCTTGTTACCTGCGGCTGAACAGGGTATGGCTTATGCATTGGGCTTTACCAATGATAACCGCGGCGCCCGGGGGTTAACGGAGGTACTATCCGTATACATGCACCAGGTAACGGTACGCGAAGACCAGGACCAGTATGGAGTGACCGGTAGCAACACTAACATTAACGGCGCCTGGAACGGTATATACAGCAGCGCAGTAGGAGGAGCAGTAACGGATTACCTGGGTTGTTTACAAAATATAGATGTGATTATTACCCAGGGAACCGAAGAAGGCAACAAAATATATACGGGCATTGCCAAAGTAATGAAGGCATATGCTATTAGCCAGCTGGTAGATGCCTTCGGGAGTGTACCGTTCTCTGAAGCCAATAAACTGGCCTCAGAAGATATCCGCTATCCCAAGTACGACAAGGACAGTGAAATTTATCCGCAGCTGTTTACTTTGCTGGATGAAGCCATTGCCGACCTCACAGATGCCTCAGCGCCTAACACGGCTGTGCCGGAAGATGATGATATTATTTATAAAGGAAGCACGGAAAATTGGGTAAAAGCCGCTAACAGTATAAAGCTTAAGCTGTATAACCAGGTAAGGCTGGTGCAGAATGTATCTGCCGAAGTAAATGCATTAATAGCCGGCGGAAACCTGATCAGCGCCACTAACGAAGGTTTTATGATGCCTTATGGCAAAGGCAGCACCCCGGACGACCGCAACCCCGGTTTTTCCGAGTACTATGCCGGTCAGAAAACACATTACCAAAGCCCCTGGTTCTATGAAATATTAAAGGGCTATAACCCCAAAATATTTACCGGTAATCCTGATCCGCGTGTGCCTTATTATTTCTATCGTCAGCTGAAGCCAACAGAAAGCGCTGAAAATAAAACGGAATACAGGGATGGCGGTTTTGTATCTATCGTATTTGGTTCAGTTGGCCCTAACCGCGATTGGTCACAGGATAAAAGCATGACTGTTTTTGGTATATACCCTGTAGGCGGCCGTTATGATGACGGCGGCGCTGAAAAGGTAGATGCCAGCAGCGGTACCGGTGCTGCGCCCTATAAAATGCTCACCTATGCAGATGTGCTGTATATAGAAGCAGAGCTGATGCAGGCAGGCGTAATTTCCGGCGATGCCAAAGCCAAGCTGAGTGACGCTATGGATGAATCTTTTAAACAGGTAGATTACGTAGTAGGCCTGGTAGGTCCCAGCCAGTCAGTGCCTCCGTTAAGCAGCGATCCCGCAGCTACTACTTACCGCGATAAGGTTTTGACAGAATATGACGCCAAGCCGGCCGCAGGTAAGCTGGAGATTATTATGACCGAAAAATGGATCAACAGCTTTGGCAGCAGCGTAGACCAGTATACGGATTACAGGCGCACCGGTTATCCCGTGCTGTTTAATCCTAAAGATGCTACCCAGGCGCCGGGCGGTAAGTTCCAGCCGCCGGTAAACGGCGATCCTGCGAACCCGGGCGCACAGGCCGCCGTGCAGGTACAGCTAAGCCGGTCTTACCCGTTATCGCTGCCTTATGCGAATGATGATCTGAACGTAAATCCCAACGCGCCGGCGCAGAAGCAACCGGCATCTTCACCTGTGTTCTGGGACAAGAATTAATTATTAAGCTGTAAAAAAAAATGTATGAAGAGAATACTCAGTTTAACGATATTGGTTTTTGCCGGCATGCTGCTTTTTAATGCATGTAAAAAAGACGAGAACCCGAGAATACCGGCGCTGGAGCGCGTGCCGCTTCCGTACCTCACAAAAGATACCAGCGCGGATGTGCTGATACAGGACCCGGCCACCTTTAAGGGAAAGTTTAATGTAGACGTGTTTTTTAAGAGCGATGCGAAGCCTAAGAAAATGGATGTGGTGGTGATCCTTAACGGCGACGTTACAAATATAAAAACCCTGAAGGCCGATGTTACCGCTTTTCCCACTGCGATAGATGTAACAGCCAATGACCTGGCAGGGTTGTTTGGTAAAACAGCGGCAGATATACAAACCGGCGATGCTTTTACCGTAGGCGCCGACGTTACTACCAATGATGGATTTGTGGTGCCCGCATTCAGGAATGACTCTGCGGAGGCAGAATCCTATGGCGGGGATGCGCAGAACTATGACGGGGCCAGCCTTACCATACAGTATAAAAAAGTATGCCCGCTGGATGTAAACGGTCTTGTAGGCTCCTTTACCATGGATGATCCCCAGTTCTGGGGCGGTGCCTACCCTGTAACCACTACGCTTAGCGGCAACGAGCTTACCCTGCACAACTGGATAGAGGTGCCCACTGCTACGCTGAAGATGACGATAGATGAAAAAACACAAACCGTTACAGTGGCCAAACAATTAACCCTTGCAGACGGCTACGGTTATCACAACTGGACAACCGTGGGCAGCGGGGATATTGATGCCTGTAGCAACTCCATTACCCTGAAGCTCACCAACACGGTAGATGAAGGGTCGTTTGGTACAGCTACCATGACCATGCACAAATAATAAACACGGGTTTCCAATAATTAAGCGGGGCGCCTTTATTAAGACGCCCCGCTTTTATCTTTAAAAGAACAGTTATTGCAAGCCACTATTTTATTACTTCCTGCAGCTTTTGCTCCAGCGCATCGCCGCGTAAATTGGCAGCAATGATCTTACCCTGGGGGTCCAGCAGGAAGTTGGTGGGGATGGCGTTTATTCCAAATAAAGGCACTACTGCGGAGTCCCAGAATTTAAGATCGCTCACATGGTTCCAGGCCAGGCCGTCAGCCTGTATGGCTTTTAACCATGCGTCCTTTTTCTGGTCCAGCGAAACGCCTAATACCGTAAAGTTCCTGTTCTTGTATTGCTGATAAGCTTTTACCACGTTGGGGTTTTCCATGCGGCAGGGTTTGCACCAGCTGGCCCAGAAATCAACCAGCACGTATTTGCCGCGGAAAGAGTGCAGGCTTATCATTTTACCGCTGGGATCGGGCAGCGTAAAATCCGGCGCGGTGTCACCTACCTTAACGGCGGTCATGTTCGCCTCATCGGCCGCGCCGCCGGCGCCGGCCTGCTGCTCTATTTCGGCCATGCGGGCTGCCAGGCTTTGCACCAGGCTGTTTTCAGGAAAACGTTTTTCTATATTGCTGATAGCCTGCTTTTCCCGTATCAGGATCTGGGGGTTATTGATCATGCTCAGGGCAAAAACCGCGTTTGCGGGGTAAGGCGTTTTTTCAGCATAGCTCAGGAAAGACTGCTGCAGGTCTGCCTCTTTCTGCTGCAGCGCTTTTACTTTTTCCTGGAATATGCTGTCCGGCACATGGCTGTTTTGCAGGCTGTCTAGCATGCGCATTTCGCCGGTAAGGGCCTGGCCTTTTTCATTGGCATCGGCCAGCAGCTGCTGTAATGCTTCAGAGGCTTCAGAACCTTCTATCTTAATATGCTCCAGGTTATCATAATCCCCTTCTATTTTCATATCGCCGGCATCCAGCGCCAGGATAATGTATTTGTTGTTACCAAATCGAATGCGGTACAGGCCCTGCTCCGGCACGGTGCCTTCCAGGGTGAACCGGCCGCTGGCATCTTTGAGAGAGGTGGTATCTGCTACCTTTACTTCCTTTAAGGTAAGCTCCTCCAGGAAAATAGGACCCAAAGGCGCATTGGTTAAGTGCACCGCTATTTTAAAACTCCCTTTCTCTGCCTGTTGCCCGCAACCTGCCAGCAATAAGCCCAGCGCCAGCCAAAATGTTATTTTTTTCATGAGAAATATTTTACGCTTCTATATACAATGTGCATTCCATCATTACCCGGTCCCCGGAAAAAAGAAGCGGTGTTGATGACGATTGATCTGCCAAAAGTAAGAAACAATGCGGTAATAATCAGCCCCAACCGCCCATAGTACGGCTTATAAGGCCCGGATTTGCCTAAAAGCAGGGGCGTGAACCTGTTGTGCAATAGCACTTACTGTACTGTGTAAAAGGCTGGGCTTCATTGCCTGTAACAACGGGGTTGTTATTATTTCAGCTTTTCGGCCAGCAGCTTGTTGGTTAGCTTGGGATCGGCCTTGCCCTGTGAGCGTTTCATTACTTCGCCCACAAATAAACCTATAAGCCCTTTTTTACCGGCTTTATACTCTGCTACCTTTGCGGAATATTGTGCCAGTACCTCATCAATGATTGGGGAGATATTGTCCACATTGGTGTCTTGCAGCAGGTTCAGCTCCGTGGCAATAGCCAGCGGCGTTTTGCCGGGCTGCTGTATCAGCTCAGGGAAAATACGGGAAGAGGCAATGGAAAAGCTTACCTGGCCTGCTTCTACCAGCTGTATTAAGGCTGCCAGCGCGGCAGGCGGCAGGGGAAACCGCTCCTGCGGGCAGGAATGCTCATTCAAGTACTGTTTAACGGGCCCTAACAGCCAGTTGGCGGCTGCTTTATGCTGCGGGGCCAGGGCTACTACCTGCTCAAAATAATCGGCGGTAGCCTTATCGTCACATAGCACGCGCGCATCATATTCCGGCAGGCCGTATTGTGTAAGGTATTTCTGCACCAGCTCGTCGGGCAGGGCAGGCAGGGTAGCCTGTATGCCGGCCAGGTAATCTGCGGTGATGCGGAAGGGGGCCAGGTCGGGCTCGGGAAAGTAGCGGTAATCATTGGCCTCTTCCTTGGAGCGCAGCGGAAAAGAGCTGCCGTTGGCGGCATCAAAGCTGCGGGTTTCCTGCACAATAGTGCCGCCGGTTTCTACCAGCTCAATCTGCCGTTTGATCTCGTTCTCAATAGCCCTTTTTACATTGCGGATAGAGTTCATGTTCTTTACCTCTACCTTGGTGCCCAGGGTGGTAGCGCCTTTCAGGCGAATGGATATATTGGCGTCGCAGCGCATGCTGCCTTCTTCCATGTTACCGTCGCACACTTCGAGATAGCGCACCAGCCTTCTTAACGCGGTAAGGTAGGCATAGGCTTCATCGGCGCTGTGCAGGTCGGGTTCTGTTACAATTTCAACCAGCGGTACGCCGGCGCGGTTATAATCCACCCAGGTATTGGCGGGGTCCTGGTCGTGCAGCGATTTGCCGGCATCTTCCTCCAGGTGAATGCGGTTCAGCTGTATTTTCCGTTCTCCCTGCGCGGCAGGAATGGTTACGTAACCACCATTGCAAATGGGAGCAGTATGTTGAGATACCTGGTAGCCTTTGGGAAGGTCCGGGTAAAAGTAGTTCTTGCGGGCAAAATAGTTTTCCTGTGCAATTTCGCAGTGGCAGGCCAATCCCAGCCTTACGGCATATTCTACCGCCTTTTTGTTCATGCGGGGCAGGGTGCCGGGATGCCCCAATGTAATAGGGCTGATATGGGTATTGGGAGCGCCGCCAAACGCTGCGCTGTCGTTACAAAACAGCTTGCTTTCCGTTAACAGCTGGGCATGCACTTCCAGTCCTATTACCGCCTCATACTTGTTATAATCAATCGTTGCGCTCATAATTTATCCTGCAAATGGATAGGGGCGAAGATATATTTTTATTCCCACATCTGCCACACGGGCCCGCACTCCCCTTCATTTTTAGTAAATTAGTAACCAGCATATGAACATTATGACTACAGGTGAAATACACGCGGCACAGCAGGCATTTTTTGAATCGGGCAACACATTACCGCTATCCTTCCGTAAAACCCAGCTGAAAAAGCTAAAGCAGGCCATTAAACAATATGAAAGCGCTATACTGGATGCCCTGTATGCCGATATGCGCAAGCACCCTGTAGAAGCCTATGGCAGTGAGGTGGGTTTTTTATATGCAGAAATAGATCATATACTGGGTAACCTGCGCAGCTGGATGCGGCCGCAGGAGGTTAGCAGCCCGTTTGAGCATTACCCCAGCCACAGTAAAATACTCCGCTCCCCGTTGGGGTTAACGCTCATCATAGCTCCCTGGAACTATCCTTTTCAGCTGCTAATGGCGCCGCTGGCCGGGGCCATTGCAGGCGGCAACTGCGCCGTGCTGAAGCCTTCGGAGCTGGCGCCGCATACTGCCGCGGTAATAGCGCAGCTGGTGGCTGCCACGTTTGATCCCGCTTATATAGCCGTGTTATTGGGCGATGGCAGCCAGGTAATACCGGCAGCCATGCAGCACCGGTTTGACCACATATTTTTTACCGGCAGCATACCTGTAGGTAAAAAGATTATGGAGATGGCCGTTCCGCACCTGACGCCGGTTACACTGGAGCTGGGCGGTAAGTCGCCCTGCGTGGTAGATGACCGGGTGAATATAAAAGTAGCGGCCCGCCGTATTGTTTGGGGCAAATACTGGAATGCCGGCCAAACGTGTGTGGCGCCGGATTATGTATTGGTGCACCGCCGCGTGAAAGACAGGCTGATAGCCGCCATGCAGCAGGCCATTACTGACTTTTACGGCGCAGATGCCGCCGCCAGCCCGGATTACGCCCGCATTATCAACACCAAACGGTTTGATGTGCTGGCCGCTTACCTGCAGCAGGGACGTATTATTTACGGCGGCCACACCAACCGCGATAACCTGTATATAGCCCCTACCCTGGTAGAAGATGTAGCGTGGGAGGCTGCGCTGATGCAGGAAGAGATTTTTGGTCCCATACTGCCGGTAATAACATTTGACGAATTACCGCAGGCCGTGCAAATGATCCGGCGGCATCCTTATCCTTTATCGTTGTATGTATTTACCAGGCGGGCGGCTACCCGCCGGCTGCTGGAAGAGCAGGTGCGTTTCGGAGGCGGCTGCATTAATAATACGCTGGTACACCTTACCAATCCCGAGCTGCCTTTTGGCGGCGTGGGATTTAGCGGCAGCGGGCGTTACCACGGCCGTTACAGCTTTGATACGTTTACCCATCCCAAAGGGATGATGCGTACCGCTACCTGGCTGGATATGCGGATGAAATACCCGCCTTTTAAGAACAAGCTGAAGTATGTAAAGATGCTGATAAAATAAAGGGCCCGCTTACCATTGGCAAACGGGCCGCTTTATACACTTAAAACCATATCAAACTAAAGGTTATAGATAGGTGGATGAAATGCTGATCATTACATCTCTCCTCTTGATCTGCTCATACTAAAGGTCTGCTTTATTCAGTTTTTTCGGAACACTGATAGTGAGTGTTTGTTCTTTATTATTACGTTTAACCTTTGCTGTTATAGTACCGTTGTCTTTATGCTCCCGGTAGGTATTTACCACATCCCTGGCTGAACTAACGCTTTCGCCTGCCAGTTCTGTAATAATATCATCCTGCTTAAAGCCGGCTTTGGCGGCGGCAGAGCCTTCATTTACATCCAGCACGCGCGCGCCTGTTCCATCCTCTGTATCTTGTACCGAAAGCCCCAGGCGGGTGCTGTTATCCTCATCAAACCAGCCAAAGTTATTGCCAAAGGGATGGCGGGGCTGGAACCGGAAATAATTATCATCGTTACCGCCAGCGCCGGGACCGGGCGGCGCAAAGTTGAAGAAGGCAGGGCCTTTACGTTCATCCAGCGTAACGGTTACCTTGTTTTCCTTTTTGTTACGCAGGTAGGTAATGGTTACTTTATCGCCGGGATCGTGCTCACCGATTTTTTCAAACAGGTCCTGCGGTTCCAGTATTTTATCGGCATCCACCGCGGTGATTACATCACCGGGCTGAAGGCCTGCTTTGGCGGCAGCGCTGCCTTTAGATACCTGGCGTACGGTTGCGCCGGCTGCCTCTTTTTTCTCTGTGATTACGCCCAGCAGCGCTTTACCACCGCGGAGGCGCATATCGCCATCATTGTCGTCATTAAAGAACTGGAGGCTGCGGTGCGGACCGTCAAAGGAAAAAGCGTTCCCGTCTACCGGGGTGATCTTGCGTTTATACACGGCAATATCGCCGTCATAATCTGCTATCGGCTTGCCGTCTACCAGCACTTCGCCGTTTTTGATTTCAACAGTTACCTTACCATCTTTGTTGTTCTTACGTTTGATAATGATCTCGTCATACTCGCCCAGCTTATCACCTTTTTTGGCGGAGCTGCTATCCTGCGCATGTACGGCAGGAGCTGTTAAAAAAGCGCAGCAGGTAAACCCTGCCAGGGTTAGTGTTTGGAGTAACTTGCCCATAGTAACTACATTTTTAAATTCAAAGTAACTGTGGCAAAGTTAAAGGGCTTGCATAGCAAGGAAAAGTTAAAAGCGGAGGGACAGGTTTAAGGGAATGTTAAAATGTAAGTGAACAGAATGCTACTTTTTATATTTCAATTTGGGATTTCTGCTGGTAGGGAAATTTTTCAATTACAATTTCACGGAATTTTTCCTTCTTAACGGGGTAGGACTCGGGGTGCCGTGAAACCTGGAGGAGTGTTTTCTCAATGTTTTCTATAAACCGTATGCCTAAACCCTGCAGGCGGTCTTCATACCAGTTAAAAGAGTCGTCTATTTCTTTCTCTGCCGGGGCAGACAAAACAATAGTATAACTCATTTGTTACCGGCTTTAGCTCTTTTACCCAGGATGCGCTTTTTGGCGTCTTCCCAGGAAGTACCTTTATCTGTACCGTTTTTCAATGCGGCTGAACGCCTGTTCAGATCATCAACCACGGCCTTATCCTCCTGCCAGTTACTGATTTCATTTACCTCATCTTCTACCATGGTAAAAATAGCTTTCACTTTTTTATCATCGGCCACGCGGATATATTCATATAATTTCTGCCTGATTGCTGCGGTGTTCATAGCGTTTTGCTTTACACGAAAATAAGAAAAATGTTCAAAGCCCGCACAGAACACTGTTCCATGCGGGCCGCCTATATTAATCAAATATTAATCAACTAAACCTGCTACACTAACAGCCCCTTCACTTTTTCGATCACCTCCTGCAGTTTTCCGGTGTCCTGGCCGCCGGCTGTGGCAAAGGATTTTTGCCCGCCGCCGCCGCCTTTGATCAGGGGGGCAATGTGCTCTTTAATGATCTTGGTGGCATCCCATCCTTTGGCAGCTACGAGGCTGTCGGCTACCAGCAGGGCAACGCTGGCCTTGCCGCCAATATTGGCTGCCAGCACTATTACATGGTTTTCGACAGACTTAAGCGCGGTGCCTAATTGTTTGAGGCCCTCTGCATTGCCCAGGCTTACCACCTGGCCAATAAAGTTAACGCCGTTTACGGTTGTTACCTGCTGTTTCAGCTGTGCCGCCAGGGCATTTACTTTTTCCAGCTCCAGCTGCGACAGCTGCTTTTCCAGCCCGGCTTTATCCTGTACCAGGGTTTCAACGGCCTTCAGCACATCCTTAGGGTTTTTGAGGGCGCCTTTAATATCTTTCAGCTGCTGCAGCTGCTCATTTACAAAGGCCAGCGCTTTGGCGCCGGTTACGGCTTCTACACGGCGTACGCCGGCTGCTACGGCGCTTTCCGACACAAACTTGAACAGGCCCAGCTCACCGGTAGCGCCTACGTGGGTGCCGCCGCACAGCTCTACAGAAAAGGAAGGGTCCATGATCACTACACGCACCACATCGCCGTACTTTTCTCCAAACAGGGCCATGGCGCCGGATTGCATAGCTTCTTCCCTGGCCATTTCCCGGATGATTACCGGTATGTTCCTGCGTATCTTTTCATTTACAATATCTTCTATCCGGGCCAGCTCCTCATCTGTTACTTTGGCAAAGTGGGAAAAGTCAAAACGCAGGTTATCGGCATTCACCAGCGATCCCTTTTGGGCCACATGTGTGCCCAGCACCTGGCGCAGCGCGGCATGCAGCAGGTGGGTAGCCGAGTGGTGGCGGGCAGTAGCCAGGCGTTTGTCTTTAGCCACTGTTGCTTTAACGGCAACGGCTATATTAGTGGGCAGGTTATCGGTAAAATGAACAATGAGGTCATTCTCCTTTTTGGTATCTGTTACGGCAATGGTTTCGCCATCAAAATACAGCAGGCCGGTATCGCCTACCTGGCCGCCGCTTTCGGCATAAAAAGGTGTTTGCTCCAGCACCAGCTGGTATTGTTCTTTGCCTTTGGCTTTTATTTTACGGTATTTGGTAACGCGGGTGGTATTTTCCAGCAGCTCGTACCCTACGAAGGTGGTGGCAGGCACTTCATCCAGCACTACCCAGTCGCCCATATCCAGCTCGGTAGCGGCACGGGAGCGGTTTTTCTGCTCCTGCATGGCGGTTTCAAAGCCGGCTTCATCTACCTTCAGCCCGTTTTCCGTGGCAATAAGGCTGGTAAGGTCAAAGGGAAAGCCGTAGGTATCGTACAGCTCAAAGGCTGCTTTGCCGCCAATAACTTTTTCAGCAGCTGTGGTCATTACATCCTCCATACGGCGGATGCCACTTTCCAGCGTGCGTAAAAAGTTGTTTTCTTCCTCAAACACCACCTTTTTCACAAATTCCTGTTGCTGCTGCAGCTCGGGGAATACGTGGGCAAACTGCTGCGCCAGCACAGGCACCAGCTCGTGCAGCAGCGGCTTTTTGGCATCCAGGAAAGAGTAGTAGTAACGTACAGCCCTGCGCAGAATGCGGCGTATCACATATCCCGCGCCGGTATTGGAGGGCAGCTGCCCGTCGGCAATGGTAAAGGAAATGGCGCGCAGGTGGTCGGCTATTACGCGGAAAGCCACATCGCGTTTTGTATCGGTACCGCCATAGGTATGCCCGGTGAGCTTTTCGGTGGCATGTATGGTACCCATGAACAGGTCTGTATCATAGTTGGAGGTTTTGCCCTGCAGCACGCGTACCAGGCGCTCCAGGCCCATGCCGGTATCTACATGTTTCGCGGGCAGGGGTTCCAGGGTACCGTTTTTCAGGCGGTTGAACTGCATGAACACGTTGTTCCAGATCTCTATTACCTGCGGATGGTCGGCATTTACCAGGGTTTTACCATCTACCTGCTGCCTTTCGGCATCGGGGCGGCAGTCCACATGAATTTCGGAGCAGGGGCCGCAAGGGCCGGTATCGCCCATCTCCCAGAAATTATCTTTTTTATTACCCAGCAGTATGCGGTCTTCGGCAATATGCCTTTTCCAGCAACTATAGGCTTCTTCGTCTTTAGGCAAATGCTCTTTGCTGTCGCCTTCAAACACGGTTACATACAGGCGGTCTTTGGGTATTTTATAAATGGCGGTGAGCAGCTCCCAGCTCCAGGCAATGGCTTCTTCCTTGAAATAGTCGCCAAAGCTCCAGTTGCCCAGCATTTCAAACATGGTGTGGTGGTAGGTATCTATGCCTACCTCTTCCAGGTCGTTATGCTTGCCGCTTACCCGCAGGCACTTCTGGGTATCTGCCACGCGCGTGTACGCAGGTGTTTTGTTGCCCAGGAAGTAGTCTTTAAACTGGTTCATGCCTGCGTTCGTGAATAGCAGGGTGGGGTCATTTTTTACCACGATAGGGGCAGATGGCACTATGTGGTGTCCTTTGGAAGCGAAAAAATCGAGGAATTGCTGTCGGATCTCGGCTGCTGTCATAAAATATTAATGCCTATTGATATGTAATAAAATTCGCATAAATAAATTGTGTTAAACCTAAATTTGGCTTTAATTTGTATTTTAAGCCAATTGGTGGTACTTAGAAAATTGACATTCAAAAGATTGCCATTCTAGTCTAATTCCATTAGGTTTGCACACCCCTTTGATCCTGTTAAATGGTGGATTTGCAGGAGGGAGTGCAAAAATATTGAAACCTGCAACATTATTCAAATAGCGGTTTTAACCGGCTTTTCGCCGTCGGTTGTTAGCTTCTGAGGCGCCGGTATTAGCTGTTATGCCAACTGTCAGCAAATTATTTTCGTTCATCCGTTTGCCTGCCCTTACACTAAAAAAAGAAGGAATGACGTTAGGTCAGTGTCCTGCCTAAAAGCGAACCTGGTACAAATGAAGAAGGTCAAATACTTTTATAACACGCAAACCCTTAAATATGAAAAGCTCGTAGTTTCTGTACGGGTAAAAATACTCCGCATACTGGGATTTGTGTCTGCCGCGATTGTTACCGGCGTTCTGTTCCTCTCTGCATCCTACCGTTTCCTGGACTCGCCCAAGGAAAAATCCCTTCGCCGGGAAATAGATTATATGAAAGAGCAGTACGATGCCCTGCAGCACCGTATGAATGAAGCCAAAATACAGCTGACCGAGCTGCAGCAGCGCGACAACGAGATTTACCGGGTGATATTTGAAGCCTCTCCCATACCGGACAGCACACGGGCCGGTAAAGTAGAGAAGGATGAGGAGCTGGCGCAGCTGCAGTCTTTCGCCAGCAGCGATATTATTGCCAGCACCGCGGCATTGTTAAAAGAGCTGATGCACCGCATGCAGGTACAGGAAAAATCTTATGCGGAAATAGACGACCTGGTAAAGAACAAACAAAAAATGCTGGCCTCCATACCGGCCATACAACCGGTTGCCAATAAAGACCTGAAACGCATTGCCTCCGGCTTCGGCTACCGTATAGACCCCATTTACAAAACCGTGAAGTACCACGCCGGCCTGGATTTTTCCGCTCCCAGCGGCACCCCTATTTATGCTACCGGCGACGGCGTGGTGGAAGACGCCAGCATGAGCGATGTAGGCTATGGCAACCATGTGGTGATAAAGCATGGCTATGGCTATAAAACCCTGTACGGGCATATGCTGCGGATAAAGGTGAAGGCCGGGCAAAGCGTAAAACGCGGCGATGTACTGGGCTGGGTAGGCAGCACCGGCAAATCAACCGGGCCGCATTGCCATTATGAGGTAATGAAAAACGGCGAAAAGGTAGATCCCGTTTATTTCTTCTTCAACGACCTTTCACCGGAGGAATTTGACCGTATGTTAAAAATAGCACGTTCCGGTAACCAGTCTTTTGATTAATTTAGCCCTGTTCCAAGCACCTGACTAACCCGATAATCATCTGGGCTTTAAGAATAATAGCATGGAAATTGCAAGGCTTGACGGATATTTGTCACATTGATTTTCTGCCATGATGCACCAATTGGACCTTTTTGGCTCCCTGGAACCCGCTCCGCCACCGGCGGAAAAGGCAGTAATAATGCCACCAACCGAAGCCGGGGTTGCCGCTGCAATAAAAAATGCTGCTGCACCTGCAACAGCAGCTGCCGTAGCGCCGGTGAAAAAAAAGCGGGGGCGTAAATCGTTGAAAGAAGTAAGTGAAGATACAGACGTGATCAAAGAGCTGGAGAAGATAACACTGGACAAACAATACTACTCCATAAGTGAGGTAGCGGGCATGTTCCGCGTGAACACTTCCCTGATCCGCTACTGGGAAAATGAGTTTGATGTTTTGCAGCCCAAGAAGAACCGGAAGGGCGACCGCCTTTTCCGGCAGGAAGACATTCACCACCTTAAACTCATATACCACCTGCTGCGCGAAAGAAAATACACCATAGAAGGCGCCAAGCAAAAACTGAAGGAAGATAAGAAGTTAGCCGCCCGGAATTTTGAAATGGTACAGGCTTTGCTAAAGGTAAGGGGTTTCCTGACGGAACTCAAAGATCAATTATAAAAAAACGGTTATGCGATTAAAAACAATTTTACTGGGAGGTTTATTTTTATTTGCTGCAAACCTTGGCTGGGCGCAGAGTGGCGGCAAAGTGCTGAAAGGCAGGCTGGATCTGAAAGCCCTGACCAGCGACACGGCTTACGCCTGGTTTTATACCGGTGTTAACAAATATGAGCCCAACGAAAGTATGCTGAACTATATTAAAAGCAACCGCGATAAATTTAATGTAGTAGCCATCATTGGCACCTGGGACGCTAAAAGCCGCGATCTTTTTCCCAAGCTGTATAAGATAATGGTGCTGGCCGGCAGCCCCGAAACCCAGATGCTGATATTTGGTGCAGATGAAAAGCTGGACACCGGTGCGCCGCAGGAGTATAAGCTGAAAAGGGTGCCTACCTTTATTATACAAAAAGAAGGTAAAGAGATTGGCCGTATTTCCGGTGATGTAAACGAGTCAGTAGAAGCAGACCTGTCACGCATACTGTTGAAGAGCGATAAGAAAGAAAGCTGAGTCAATGTGCAGATATGCAGATATGCAGATGTGCAGATAGGGGCTGACCAAAAAGGTCAGCCCTTTTCTTTTTGGAAGAGAAAGGGCTGATTAGTAATTTTAGATACCACTCAAAAATTACTATGGCAAAAATAAGCACTTCTCCTTTATTCAAGCAATATAATCAGCAACAAGCGCTA
>NZ_DASTRI010000007.1:0-34410 GCF_035761305.1 Chitinophaga sp.
CGCCGCTCAACAGGGGCCGGTTCATCTGCACGCCCTTTAGTAAAAGACAAAAATATTGCTACTGCACATTTGCTGTAAACCCCCAGAGGATATTGTCAACGTACATACGCATGTCTGATACAATACCCCGCAATAAGATGAGGCGCATTTCAATTGCCGTGTACCTTATTAAAACAAAAGGCGCCCCGGCAACAACCGGGAACGCCTTTTCATATACACAGACGATAATATCAGAAATTAAACGTACCGCTGGCAGAAAAACGCCTTGGCATTTGCGGCTCCAGGGTAGACCAGCCTTTATAATACTCCTTGTTCGTAAGGTTGTCCAGTTTCAGCGTGATATTAAACTTCTTTGTGTTATAAAATAATGCGGCATTTAATACCGTATAGGAAGGCAGCGTGAAAACACCTGTAGTTTCCCGGTTCAGCACCATATTCTCACCACCATAATTGCCGCCGAAACCAGCGCCAAAACCTTCCAGGCGTCCGGAGGGACATTTATAGCTGATCCATGCATTGGCAAGATGCTGCGGCCCTGCGCCTTCAGGACGGCGGCCCAGGTAATCATGTGCATCCGTTTCCGTTACCTTGCTTTCATTATAGCTGTAGCCTGCTACAATATTCAGTCCGTTCACCGGGTTGGCCACAATGTCGGCGTCTATGCCACGGCTGTACTGCCGGCCGCCCTGGGTGTAAAAGCCTACGCGGGTAGGGTCCTGCATAATGGTGTTGGAAACCTTTATATCATAGTAGCTTACGGTAGCGGTGAGTATGTCTGCTACCAGGTTGGTTTTAATACCTGCTTCCCACTGGTTGGCACGCTCCGGTTTAAAGGTTTTAATGGTGCCGTCGTTCTGCCGGCGGGGCGCGCTGTTGGTAAACCCGTTCATATAGTTGGCAAACAGCGATACAATGTTCAGCACCGGCTGGTACACCACGCCAAATTTCGGAGAGAGAGTGGTCTGGTCATATTTGCCGTCTTCAGTAACACTCAGGCCGCCTGTTTTAAAATGATCCAACCGGAGGCTGGCCATTGCCGAAAGCTGGGGCAAAAAGTTAAAAACATCGGAGATATAACCGCTGATCACTTCCTGTGAAAGATTGCTGTTGCTTACTTCCGTGCCCTCTAAGAGAGAGTCCATATGCTGCCGGGATAAGATGCCGGAATCAAAGCCCGTCATATCTACCACCCCGTTCAATACGTAACCGGTGCTGTTGTCGGTAGCGTCCTGCTTCAGGTAGTCCACACCAATCACCACACGGTTACGCATGCTGCCCAGCTTAAAATCGCCTATGAAGTTTTGTTGTATATCCGTTGCCGTAGTGGTATAATTCTGGTCGCTCACATAACGGGCAAACGTGCTGGGTACGGGCATGGAGGTAGATGTTTCATACAGGTAAGAGTAGTAGCCCTGCGATTTGGCGCTGCTCCTGGACAATATGGTCTGCGACGTCCACTGGTCAGACAGCTTATACTGCATTTGCGCCTGTAAAGTAGTGGTAGGAGTTTTAATGGAAATATTGTTGCTGGTAAAAGAGTTCTTTTTATTATATCCCAGTTCCTCCAGGTTCTTTGCTTTCAGCGGCGAAGCGCGGTCAAAGAAAAGCATGGTAGGATTGGTGCCTTCGGCGCTCAGGAACGCTGCGTTCACCATAAAGGTAAGCTTGTCGCTGGCCTTGTAGGTAAGGGAGGGCGCAAAGAAACGGTTCTTCTTAAAACCGGCGTCCTGGAAGCTGTTTTCATCATGGTAAGCGCCTATCACGCGCAGTAATACTTTCTGGTCTTTATCCAGCGGCGTGTTAATATCCGCAGTAAAGCGGTTCAGGCCATAGCTGCCGGAAGTAAAGCTTACCGAACCGCCAAAATGATCGTAAGGTCTTTTGGTAACGGTGTTGATAAGCCCTCCGTAAGATACCAGCGTGCTGCCAAACAAAGTGCCGGAAGGGCCTTTGATCACTTCTATCCTTTCTACATTGGCTACATCCAGGCCGCTGTTGGTGAGGCCGGCCAGGCCGTTTACCAGCGCAGGCTGCACCGCAAAGCCGCGCAGCGTGTAATAGCCGGCGCCATCGCCGCCACGGCCGGTAGATGACCATAATTTGCTGAGGCCCGGCGCATTTTTCAGCGCATCATCATAGCTGGTGATCGCCTGTTCTTTGATCATTGCAGAACCTACGGAAGCATATACCTGCGGGTTCTCTATATTTTTAAGCGGCAGCTTAGCCACATATTCGCTGCTGGGCGGGTTAAACCGGCTGTAGGCGCCTGTTACCACCACTTCCGACAGGCTTTTTTCCGATACATCCAACCGCAGCTGCACGGTTACAGTCTGCTGCTGCGCTATGGTTACGGTTTCCGCAACCGTTTCATAACCGATCAATGATACTTCCACGGTATAAGTTCCGGGAGCCACGTTGCGTATCTGGAAGGTGCCGTCGTCATTGGTGCGGGCTCCCTTTTTGGTGCCCTTCAGCAGCACAGTCACTGCCGCCGCCGGCTTATTGTCCGAGGTAGTAACGGTGCCTTTGATGGTGCCGCCATTCTCCTCATCATTTGCAAATGCGGCTCCAAAGCCCATGCTCACTAAAATAACCACTAATACTGCCCTTTGTAAAAATGCCCTAAAGTTGATTTTCTGCGCCATAACCCCAAGTGTAATTTTTTAATATGCGGGCGCAAGATACGTTGAGGAGCCTGGCATACCTGTTCCAATCGGGAAAATAATTTACGAGAAGCGGAAAAATCCAGGAAGGCTTCCCATGGAAAGCCTGTATTTTTCCCCAGCCGGATTTCCTGCAAAACGCCCACCCATAACGGTGCAGACCCTTCCGGGGGGTCGGCGCCTGTCCTGCAAATGGTTGCCAATTCGGGGCAGGTTACTGCCACGCGGGTTTTCTGAAGGATTTTTTTTAATAGCGGTTTGACTAATAGCCTTCTTCCCTGCGGTTGACCAGCTGCGGCATCCAAACCTGGTAAAATTCATCGTTCGCCATATTACCGGCAGATGCATAATCGCACAGGGTTATTTCAATGGGCCCATGGGCGGCTTCTGTATAGGATTCAGGAATGAATTTCGCTTTCATTGCCAGGTAAGCATGGTTTTCAGCGCTATCCGCAACCAGGCTAATGTAGCCCGGTGTTGTTTCCACCGGCTTTAAAACGCGGTAAATGCCGGCGCCTTCAAACCTCGAGTCGCGGGCCAGCACCAGCGGCCCCCGCATAATGGCGGCGCTGGAAAGGGAGTTGTGCATCTTTATCACACGCCCCCGCATATCCAGTGCCAGCATAATTTTATCTCCTTTTGTCCAGCGCCTTTTTATCTTCAGGTACGCACCGGCATGTACATCCTCAAGCTCCCGGCCATTCAGCATTACACGGCTTTCCTTGCTCCAGCCGGGGATCCTTACTGCGATCTCCATATCCTCCGGTTGCTTCACATCCACTGTAAATGCGATCTCGCCGGATTTAGGATAAGCCGTACTTTCATCAATAATGATCTGCTGCCCCGAAGGGGTGGCCAATGCAAAGGCGCCTGCCGCATAATAGTTCAGGTATATGCCATGGTCAGACTGCATTACCATATGCAAAGGAAAATTAAAAAGCCCCCGGGGGCCGCTGGCTACACAGCAATTCAATCCCATGCCGCATTGTTCGCTGCCTGGCAGGCGCTGGCCGTTCAGCGGTGTATATTTGGCCCAGTCTGCGCCGTTATGGTTCATTGATCCCAGAAGGGCGTTGTAAAAAGTACATTCCACGGCATCTGCATATTTCGCATCGCCGGTGAGCCTGAGCAGCTGCTGGCTTAACTTCAGCCAGGTAACAGTAACGCAGGTTTCCTGGTAGTGGTTTACCGGCAGGTTTTGAATGGCTTTTCCGCCAAACCACATTTCCGTGGATGCGCCTGATCCGGCTATATTGATTTCTGTATTGTAAATGTTCTCCCAGGTCTTCATTACGGCATCCTTATACTTTTGTTCCCCGGTAACCCGGTACAGCTCAAGCAGCCCTTCATAGCACGACATCATCTCATACGCCTTCTGCCCCTGCTCAGGACTATACCAGTTTTTGGGAACGGGGAACCGCTCCGCAACATTCACAGCTGCTTTACTGATAAGCTGCGGACCTGCAAGGCGCTCCCACTGTTCTACGATCTGCTTTGCAAAATCAAGATATTTTTTTTCATGCGTTGCATTATAAAGTAAACACACCGGCTCCAGGATAGATGATGCCGCCATTCCCCTGTAATTTCCTTTATTTACGATAAGGCCGTCACCTTTATGCAGCTCCGCTATAACATTATCCGCCAGGCGGGCCGCGCCGCGCAGGCTTTTCTGATCGCCCGTGAGGTTATAATAATCTAAAAGTCCCAGCATGCAATATTTGCTGTCCCAGATGTCCCACTGTTCCAGCCGGTGGTCCGGCGCATAGTTACCGATGTAGCCGTCTGCAGTTTGCGTATGCAATAATTTTGCGTCTGCCGCTGCCAGTATCTCCTTCAACCGCGGATCAGGCAACACACGGTAAGCCAGCACCGCAGAGGTGAACCACTTTCCCCAGAATTCTCCCTGCCACAGTCTTGTTTCTTTACGGTTCTCCGGTTTAAAAGGCGCAATTAAACGGTCAACATCCTGGGCCATTATCCGGTTCTGCAGGGCGCCGCTCATTTTATCCAGCATCCTTCCTTTCAGCGCAACAGTGCCTGATAGCCACAGCGCATCCCGGTTACCCGGCTGTTGCCGCGCACTGCACAGGATTGGCAAAAAAATTAGAAAAACACCTGGTAACAGGGTAGATAGCGTTCTTTTGCAATTGATCATCCGCTTGTTTTTTAAACCGTTTTTATACCTGCCGGTAAGTTGTTAACGCAGCGCTTTCCTTTCTTTCCGGTACTTCAATGGCGACATGCCTGCCTGCATTTTAAACTGCCGGTTAAAATAAGATACATTATTAAATCCACTTTCATAGCATGTATTACAGGAAAAGTAACCGTTACCGCAAATCATTGCAAACAGCTACCGCCATTCCTTTTTATGCCATCGGAAACCGTAGCCGCAACCTTTACAGGGTTTGGCTGCCTGTTCAACCATAAGCTGCGTACAACTATCCGCTGCTTTCCCGATATTTGCCCTGGCATCGCATCATGCCAGGGCATTTTTTTTGCTGTGGCCTGTACATGCGCAGTAATATACGTTCACTGATCTTAACAACCGCACATGAAAGTTTTGGTCATAGAAGATGAACCGGCCCTGCAAACCGCCATCCGGCAGTACCTGGAGCAGCAGGGTTATATTTGTGAAACAGCGCCTGATTTTCCCCAGGCCATGCACAAGGTTAATGATTATGATTACGACTGCATTGTGGCCGATATAGGCCTGCCCAGGGGCAACGGGCTGGATATTATACGCGAGCTGAAAGCCCAGGAGTCGGAAGCAGGCATCATCATTATTTCCGCCAAAGACTCGCTGGAAGATAAGCTGAATGGCCTGGACCTGGGCGCTGACGACTATCTTACCAAACCCTTTCACCTGTCGGAGCTGAATGCCCGCATTAATGCCATTCTGCGGCGCAAACACTTTGACGGCAATACCACCATCCAGTTTAATGAGATCCGCGTGCTGCCCGGCTCTAAAGCCGTTTATGTAAAGCATACGCCTGTTGCGCTCACCAGCAAGGAATACCAGCTGCTGCTGTACTTTATTGCCAACCAGCGCCGGGTAGTTACCAAAACCGCGCTGGCCACGCACCTCTGGGGCGATGCATACGACCAGGCCGGCTCCTACGATTTCATTTACTCGCACATCAAAAACCTGCGCCGCAAGCTGCTGGAAGCGGGTTGTGAGGATTATATTAAAACCATTTACGGCACCGGCTACCGCTGGTCAGACCAATAAACAGGCCGCTGTATGAAACCAATGAAGCTGCTTACACGCACTACCATTTACTTCCTGGGCATTATGCTGCCGCTGCTGGCCGCCAGCGCGTTTTACCTGTTCTCACAGTTCAATAAAGAAATCAGGCATGAAATAGATGAAGAGCTGCTGAACGACCAGATACAATGGCTTCGTTACATGGACACCGTAAGCGTGCACAACCCCGTATTCAACATTTCCACTCCCGAGTTCAGCCTTCGCGCTGTGGCACAGGCGCCGCAGAACACACCGCGGCTGGAAAGCGTAATGCTGTACCAGGATATTGAAGGCAAAAAAACACCTTACCGCCAGCTTACCCAGGTGCTCCGCATCCATAACAAAACCTATATGTTAACCATCCGCAAATCTTTAATAGAAAGAGATGACCTGATAAAGAACATCTTTAACGTGATGTTTATTGTATTTGCAGGACTGCTGGGATTTATACTCTCGCTCAACTGGCTGCTGAGCAGAAGCCTCTGGCGGCCTTTTTACCGGACGCTGGAAAAAATACGGGGCGTGGAGCTGAAGAGAATGGAAAGCGTGAGCTTTACTCCTGCCCGCATTAAAGAGTTCAACCAGCTGAACAGCGCCCTCAATGCCATGATAGCACGCATACACGCAGATTACCGGAACATAAAAGAGCTTACGGAAGATGCCGCCCATGAAATGCAAACACCCCTGGCTATCGCAGAAAGTAAGCTCGAAGTGCTGCTGCAGGACGAAACACTCACCGATGCGCAGCTGCAGGCCATTGCGCAAAGCAGTGAAGCCCTGGAACGGCTGGCCCGCCTCAATAAATCCCTGCTGCTGCTGGCCAAGATAGAAAACCATCAATATGATACCTCACAGCCCGAAAGCCTGCAAAAGGTTACCCGCCAGTACCTGGGGCTGCTGGATGAGCTGATAAAAGATAAAAAGCTTACGCTGAACACACAGCTTGCCGGTGATGCTTCCTGGCAAATGCCATCTGCGCTGGCAGATATGATGGTAAGCAACCTCCTGGGCAATGCCATCCGCTACAATTATAACGGTGGAAAAATAACCCTGCAGCTCGATGACCGGCAGCTTACCATCAGCAACACCAGCAGCAGGCCCGCTATTCCGCCGCAGCAGCTATTCCGGCGCTTTAAAAAAGACAGCGCCGTGTATGACAGCTCCAACGGCCTGGGACTGGCCATCGTAAAAAAAATATGCGATACCTGTAACCTGCCTATCCGTTATTATTTCGAAAACGGCGTGCACACTTTCACCATCTCCAGATTTTCTACAAATTCCAGCCCTTCCTTTGCAGCATAGATAGGAACAAGCTATGCAACACCTGTTACTTACACTCGCTCTCCTGGCCTGCAGCACAATAACTTACGCACAGCAACCCGCAGCGCCGGTAAAGGATAGCATGCCGGAGCAGTATATACAGGAAGTGGAAATCAGTTCTACACGCACCAACAGCCGCCTGAAAGACATGCCCATGAAAGTGGAGGTGCTGGGCCACGATGAAATGGAAGAAGAAAGCGGCATTAAACCGGGCAATGTAGCCAGCATCCTGGGCGACCTGTCTGTTATTCATATACAAAACACTTCTGCCATAAACGGCAATAACGCCATTCGCATGCAGGGACTTGACGGTAAATACACACAGCTGCTCCGCGATGGCATGCCGGTGTATGAAGGCCTGAGCGGCAACTTCGGCGTGCTGGCCATTCCCCCGCTGGACCTGCAGCAGATAGAGATCATTAAAGGTTCCATATCCACCCTGTACGGCGGCGGCGCCATTGCAGGCATGATCAACTTCATTGCCAAAACACCGGGTAATAAGCCCGAGCTGAATGTGCTGATTAACCGCAGCACGCTAAAGGAAAATAACGTGAACACCTATTACGCGCAGCGCTGGAAAAGAACCGGTCTTACCCTGTTTGCCGGCGCTACGGTGCAAAATGAAACCGACGTAAATAAGGATGGCTTCAGCGATGTGCCGCGCCTGCGGCAATACACCCTGCATCCCCGTTTCTTCTATTACATAAATCCTAATACATCGCTGGTAATCGGCTATACCGGCACCATTGAAAAAAGGGCCGGCGGAGATATGCAGGCGCTGGACCACCACGCCGATAACGTACATCAATACACGGAAATAAATAACAGCCAGCGGCATAGCCTGGACCTGCAGTTTACCCTGAAGCAGCTCAACGGGGGCACGCTTACCGCCAAAGGCGTAAACAGCTTTTACCACCTGGATAATACAGAAGGCGCCTTTGCCCTGCGCGGCAACCAGGGCAACCTGTATGCAGAGGTTTCCTATAATAAAAAAAGCGGCCGCCATAACTGGGTGGTAGGCCTTAATGATACCGGCGAAAAATACAAAAGGGCCGGCGGCGACAGCAGCATTATAAACAACTATACCTACAATACCACCGGTATTTTCGCGCAGGATGGCTTTAGCATTACTCCCCGGCTGATGTTAGAAGGCGGCCTGCGTATAGATTATCACAATGTGTACGGCTGGTATGTGCTGCCGCGCCTGGCCTTGCGGTATAAACCGGTAGATGCGCTTACGCTTCGCATCAGCGGCGGCGCCGGCTATAAAACACCGGCCATCTTTACCAGCCAAACACAAAACATCGCCTACCGCGACCTGTTGCCGCTTAGCGCCGGCATGCAGGCAGAAGAAAGCCGGGGCCTGAATGTAGATGCAGGCTACCACACTTCCTGGGGACCGGTAGCAATAACCGTAGACCAGGCGCTGTACTACACCGGCATTAAAAACCCCATTATACCGGTCACGCTGGGCGATAATAAAATATTGCTGCAGAACCAGCCCTATGAATGCAGAAGCCTGGGTACCGATACGTATGTACGTTTCAGTTATAACAACCTGGAGCTGTACCTGGGCTATAATCACACTACCTCCAAATACTCCGATGCGGCCCACACCTTTGTGCCCTTTGCCCCGCGCGATAAATTTGCCGGCACACTGGCCTATGAAATACCCGACAAATGGCGCTTTGGTATTGAAAGCAGCTGGGTGGGCCACCAGTACCTGTATAACAACCAGCCGGCCCCCTCCTACTGGTTCTGGGCAGCCATGATATCCAGGCAGCTGGGCAGTCATTTTACAATGGTGCTGAACGGAGAAAATATTTTCGACGCCCGCCAGGGCAAGCACGAGGCGCTGTATACAGGCAGCATTACCGCGCCGGAATTCCTGCCGCTTTGGGGACCTGTTGACGGCCGCACTATCAATCTCTCTGTGAAATACACGTTATAACAATGCCATTATAATTTACCCCGGACAACATTTACAGATTATTTACTAATTTTACGCGTTGGTAATTAAATCGTAATCAATAACACAGCAACAACGTGCGGGAGGGGCACCCGTATGTTACTTTAACCTCTCCCCCCTTTTTTAAATAAATAAGAATGTCCGACCAATCACACCAGTCAGGTAATATACAGATGCCGCAAACCCAGGCTCCGGAAAGCGCTGAACACTGGCAGGACAATGATGTGGAAGCTTTGCTGACCTGCCTGGATGATATGGTATTTGAGCTCAGCGAAGAAAGGATATTTAAACAGGTGTGGTGTAAAGATGAAAGCCTGCTATACCTTCCCAAAGACCAGATCATAGGCCGCCATATGAATGATATACTGGGCGCTCAAAGCGAAATGTTCTCGCAGCTGGTAGATAAGCTGTTGGCTACCGGTATGTCGCAGGAGATAGAATACCCCGATCAGCGCCCGGAAATGAACAACTGGTACCGTTTGCGCGTAAGCCTGATACAGGGCGGTAAACCCGGCGCAGGCCGGCGTATTATGGTGGTGATAAAAGATATTACACAATATAAGATCACGCACCTGGAGCTGATAAAAGCCAAGGAAGATGCGGAAAAAGCCGCCCAGGCGCGCAGCGGGTTCCTTTCTGTAATGAGCCATGAGATACGCACCCCGCTCAACGGCATTATAGGCATTGCCAACCTGCTGGAAGAAACGCCGCAGCACGGCAACCTGGTGCGCAGCCTTAAATACGCTGCTGATCATTTGCTGACGCTTATTAATGATATACTGGACTTCAGCAAGATTGAAGCCGGCAAGGTAGAGTTGGAAAATGTACCCTTTGATCTTAAAAAGCTGTTGCAGGATGTTGAAAATAATTACCAGCCGCTGGCCCAGTCAAAAAAAATAAAGCTGCATACGGCCCTGGACCCCGCATTGCCGGCTAACCTGTGCGGCGATCCGTTTCGCCTGGGACAAATACTCAATAACCTTGTCAATAACGCTGTTAAGTTCACACAGCAGGGCAGCATTGCCATAGAAGTAAAGCTGGTGCGGCAAACCGCCGATAATGCCACCATTAGCTTTTGTATAAAAGATACCGGCATTGGCATACGAAAAGATATGCAAAGCCGCATTTTTGAAAGCTTTGTACAGGCGCAAAGCAATACCAGCCGCCAGTATGGCGGCACCGGCCTGGGGCTGGCCATTACCAAAAGCCTGGTAGAGCTGTATAACAGCAGCATTACTATTGACAGTGAACCCGGCCTGGGCACCACTTTCCGCTTTGATATTACCTTTAAACTGCTGCCCGCTATAGCCAGGTCAAATACAGCATATAACCAGGAGCAGCTGTGGGCCTGGCTGAAAGATAGAAAGCTGCTGGTGGTGGAAGATAATACCATTAATGCCATGGTAATGAACTACCAGCTGCAGCGCACCGGCGCTGTTACCGTTACCGCCGGCAACGGCAGGGAAGCCGTGGAAATGATGGAGCAGCAGCATTTTGACGGCGTGCTGTTGGACCTGCACATGCCTGAAATGGATGGCTATGCTACCATCCCGCATATTCAGCGCCTGCAGCCACATGCTTTTATTGTTGCCCTTACAGCCGATGTGATACAAAATGTAAGCGAAAAGCTGCACAGTATGCACGTAACCGCCATCCTGCACAAGCCTTATGACGCCACGTCGTTGTACCGTACCTTAGCCACATTAGCAGGTATATAGCACTCACGCCCGTCACAGCACCCCTTCTATCCTTCATCATTATCGTTTACCTTTGCCCCGCAATAATTATTAATTATTAACTCTTAATTATTAATTACAATGACGTGGAGCGAACGTGACCAGCAAGTAATATGGCATCCCTACACACAAATGCAAACAGCGCCGGCGCCCATTGGCATTGTGCGTGGCGAAGGCGCCTGCCTGTTTGACGAAGCAGGCAACAGCTACCTGGACGCCACCTCCAGCTGGTGGGTAAACATACACGGGCATGCCAACCCACACATTGCACAGCGGCTGGCCGCACAGGCCCTACAGCTGCAGCACTGCATATTTGCAGGCTATACGCATCCCGGCGCCGTGGAGCTGGCAGAAAGGCTGCTGCCCATACTGCCCGGCCGGCAGCGCAGGGTGTTTTATTCCGACAACGGCTCCACTGCCGTGGAAGTAGCCCTGAAAATGGCGTTGCAATACTGGGATAACAAGGGCGCCCGCAAGCAAAATATACTGGCCTTTAAAAACGCGTACCACGGCGACACCTTTGGCGCTATGAGCGTTAGCGGCCGCAGTGTATTCACCGCCCCGTTTGACGATCTTTTATTTGATGTGCATTTTATTGATACCCCCACACGGGAAAACGTGCCGGCGCTGAAAGCGGCTATTGAAGGCCTGGGGCCAGGTACCATTGCCGCTTTTATATTTGAACCCCTGCTGCAGGGCGCCGGCGGTATGCTCATGTACGAAGCCGCTGCGCTGGACCAACTGCTGCAATACTGCAAACAACAGCAGATATTGCTGATAGCCGATGAAATACTAACCGGCTTTGGCAGAACAGGGAAGAACTTTGCCATGGAAAATGTAACAACAGCGCCGGATATAATATGCCTTTCAAAAGGCCTCACCGGCGGCTCCATGGCATTAGGCATTACCACCTGTACGGCGGAGATATATGAAGCATTCCTGTCGGACAGCAAGCTGAAAACACTGTTCCACGGCCATTCCTTTACCGCCAATTCCCTGGCCTGCAGTGTGGCCCTGGCCAGCCTTGACCTGTTTCTGCAGCCGGAGTGCATGCAGCAACGGGAGCGTATACACGCACAGCACCGGCAGTTCATACAGCAGCTGGCCGCCTTTAAAACGGTAAAGCATATACGGCTGCTGGGCACCATACTGGCATTTGAAATAGTAACGCCCGGGCAGGACACTTATACCAACCAGCTGGCAGATGAGCTGCACCGCTTTTTCCGTGCAAAGCGCATTATGCTGCGCCCGCTGGGTAATACGCTGTACATTTTACCGCCGTACTGTATAACCAATGAAGAGTTGGGAAAGGTATATGAAAGTATACTGGAGTTTGTGGGGCAACAATATTCATAATGCATATGCTAATGTGCAGGCCGGCAGTATGCTAACCGGCACATCAGCATATAGTGTTTGCTTTGCTGATTAAGATTTAATAGGCACTTCTACCTTGGTCTTATCCCACTCCAGCAACAGTTTGTTGGCAGGCAGGGTAATGGTTAGCTTTTCTACGGGTGAGCTGAGGGTAGCAGCAGGTACGTTTACTTTCAGCACGTCGCTCCCTTTGATCTGGTCGTACTTGAAAGCGCCCCATTGTTTCAGTGTGCTGTTCAGGATAAAAGTCCACTGCTTTTCACCGGGAATGGTGAACAGGGTGTAAGTGCCGGCCTTAACGGGTTTTCCGCCAAAGGTGGCATCTTTGGTAAAAGTGATTTCAGTGGCTTCGTTGGCACCGGTGCGCCATACTTCGCCGTAAGGCACCAGCTTACCAAAGATCTCACGGTTCCTTTTGGAAGGCTGGCCGTAGCTGATCTTTACATTTTTACCTTCAGCAGTGATACGCGGGCTTTTGGGGGCCTCCTGGGAGAATGCCATGTCGCTTGTGGCAGCCAGTATGGCCAGGAATAAGAAGATCTGTTTCATATAGATGGTGATTTTAATGGTATAAAAAACCATGAAGGAAATTACAGCTATTCAGCAGATATGGCCGTACCATTCATCCCTTTTTCAGACATTGCAGATAAATGCCTCTATTCTTATCTTCTGCCTTACCCGTTTTACCGTGCTGCCTGTTTCAAATTGCTACCTTCCATTATCCTCCTGCTCAAGCATCCAATATCTTACGTTCTACATGCCGCTTCTCACCCAATCATCTACTTCATGCCCTCACACCTGGCCTTCAGCTCTGTAAGTCCCTGTTCTACCTGCGGCCCCATTAACCGGTCGGCCATAAACCCGCGGAACTTCCACCAGGGTTTCCAGCCCAGCTTTGTTTCTATGTACCAGTGTATAACCGTGCCGTTTCCGTCCTTGGCAGGTTGTATTTCCAGCCCGCCCAGTACCGGTTGCATGTCTTTATATATCATATTATAATACACGCCTTTGGCGGGTTCGCTGCGTAAAATGGTTAACTTTCCTGAGGCCCCGTCGTTTGCGGCGCTCACCCAGCTATACCAGGCGCCTTTACCGTGAGAGGGCTCAGAGAACTGCAGGGGGCTGGCGGCTTCCAGCTTGGTCCAGGGGTTCCATTCCGGCCAGGTCCTTAGCTCATTCACCTGGCTGTACACCACTGCTACCGGCGCATCAATAACGCCGGAGCGCTCAACCACGGCCTTGGAGGGAAATAACAGGGATAGCAGGAATATCAGTACCGCAAAGCTAAATATACTGATGATAAGTAATTTGAGAAAACGCATGAACGAAGTTACATAAAACAGGTTGAACGGAAAGCAGAAAGCAAAAAGCAGAAAGCGGAAAGCAGAAAGTAAAAACGGGAAGCAGCGTTCCGGGAGGTTCAAGCCTGCAGCTGCACGAGTGATTTTTCCAGGTTCAGCCGGCCATAAACCATCCCACCCATCCGGGCAACGGATTCAAATAATTAAATAAATGAGCAGGTGGATACACATATATTTTATATGCTCATAAAAAGATGCTCCGGAGCTTCAGCCCCTGCAAATCGTATTCAGCAATTGGTTTTAGTATTCAGAGGCGCAGTAGCGGCCGTATTCAGGGTTACGATAACCGGCGGCGCTCAGCTCAGAAATGCCTGGCTTCTTCAATTTCAGTATAATAACCGGCAGCATACATCTTTTAGCTGTAACAGCTTCGCTTTATCTGTGATACTTCCGATTTGATCCGACAGTCAGGTTAAAATATCAAGCAGCTGGGGGTATATCGTCCAGCTTTTTTCCTTTTTCTTTTTTCCTTTTTCTTTTTGCTTTTTGCTTTCCGCCTTCAGCTTTTCACTGCCCTATTCAGCCCCTGCAGGCCCCGTTCAAAATCGCGGCCCACCCATTTATCCATCAGCAGCCCCAGGAATTTACGGGCGGGGTTTTGCCCGATGGTCATTTCCATGCCCCAGGTAACCCTTGTATCTTCACCTGCCGGCTCAAAACGGAAATAACCTTTGCTGCTGCCGTGGTCCATAAAATTAATATTGGTAGCAATAAACTCGTACGGGCGTGACTCGGTGATCAACAGGCTGCCACGGCCCACATTGCGCTTTTTGCTTTCCCAGCTGTAACCGGCGCCTGCCCCGCTTTCCTTTTCGCCATATACGATCTTCATATTTGGGTCCAGCTGGTGCCAGGGCGACCAGCGCTCCCAGTTGCGCAAAGTATCTACCTCATGGAACACCACCTCCGGCCGGGCCTGTATTACCAATGATCTCTCAATTTTTAAACGGGAAGGCAGGTAAAGGGAAAAAACAAATAGGCCCAGGATAAGAGCAACCAAAGCACCCAGGATGATGTATAGGACTTGCATGTTTCCAATTTAAGAAAAAAACTTCACTCCCATTTAAAAACCCGTACAGTAATGGCATAAATGAGAAGACCCCACAGGGTTAGCACGCCCAGCTCTTTCCCTACATTCCACAGGTGCTGCCCTTCAAAGGCCACCTTACGGAACGCATCGTTCAGGTAAGTGAGCGGCATGGCGCGGCATACCGGCTGCAGCCAGGAAGGCATGGCATCTACCGAAAAAAAGGTGCCTGCCAGCAGGAACTGCGGCATACTGATCACGTTGGCAATAGGTGGTATGGTGCTCTCATTTTTAGCTACGCTGCTCACCAGGAAACCAAATCCCATGAACACTACCAGCCCGAATAACGAGAGGATCAGCATTTCTATAAAAGTAACGGCGCCGTGCACCAGCGTAAAACCAAAAGCAAAATGTCCCAGGCCAATGATAACAACGGCCCCAATCAGCTGAAAAAGCAGGCGCGATAAGGTTTCACCGATAATAATGGATGAGCGTTTAACCGGCGTGGCAAAAAAACGTTTGAGCACCAGCGTTTGCCGCAGGCTGAAAAACAGGAAGGCCGTACCAAATACAGCTGCGCTGAGCAGGGAAAAGCCCAGCATACCGGGCAAAATAAAATCGATGGTTTTATATACACGGCCAGGCACCACGGTGGTATTCACAGCTGCAACGGAAGGGCGTTGGTAGTACCGGTCATCGATCCGCGCCACCACATCTTTTAAAATAGACTGGAACACCTGTATCTTATCTGCCCCTGCCGTGGAAGAGCGCACCTGTACGTCATATTCCGGCGCAGCGCCCTGTCCGGGCTTTTGCGTGATGTTTACAATAGCGGTAATGCGGCCCTTGATCATATCTTCCTCCATCTCGCCCACCGGCTCGTTGATCAGCTTTACGCTTTTAGCAGCAGCCAGTCCCTGGTAAATGTAGCTCGATTTATCAGTGCCGGGCGCCACACCCACCTTTACCGTTACCGCCGTATTACCTATAAAACCAAATACCAGGATGAACGCCAGCGGAAACCCGATTGTGAAAGCTACGGTGGAAGGACTACGCAAAATGGCCCGTAAACTGGCCTTGGTGATCGCCAGCATGGCCCTCCATTGACTGTACTGCACTGCCATAATTTTATCTACTGCTTTAAAAAATTGGCGTAAAACTAAGATTGTTTTACCCATTTCCATAAAAAATCCCGGGAGCAGCCCCGGGATTTAAGTAAATTTTAAGTCACTCCCCTAATTCTTAATTATTAATTATTAATTATTAATTCTACCTCACCTCAATATCAAACGGCAATCTCGCCTGTACCTGGCCATTTATTTCCTGCAGGCGTTTTATCTGCCGGTACACGGTATAATTGGCGCCCAGCTCCTTCTTTATCATCGACTCGCCGGCGTTGCCGCCCAGGTTTTGCAGCAGCTTTTCCAGCGGCGGCTTTACTTCGGGGTACTCGCGCAGGCGGTAAGATGATATTTTTGCCATGCGCGCGGCGCAGGCAATGGCGTCGTTAATACCGCCCAGCCGGTCTACCAGGCCTAACGATTTCGCCTGTACGCCGCTCCATACGCGGCCCTGCGCAATACTGTCAACCACGGCGGGGCTTAGCTTGCGGCCTGCCACCACCCTGGATTTAAAGGTTGCATAAATACTGTCTATGGCGTTTTGCACAAATTTTCTTTCCACAGGCGTCATGGGGCGGGTGGCGGTGCCCAGGTCGGCATACTGCGCGGTCTTTACACCGTCGAATGTAACACCCAGCTTATTTTTGAAAAAGCTCTGCAGGTTCATCATCACGCCAAATACGCCAATAGAGCCGGTAAGCGTGTTCGGTTCCGCAAAAATGCTGTCTGCCATGCACGAAATATAATACCCGCCGCTGGCGGCATAGTCGCCCATAGACACTACTACCGGTTTTACTTTTTTGGCCAGCTGCAGCTCGCGCCAGATGGTTTCAGAAGCCAGGGCGCTGCCGCCGGGAGAGTTCACACGGAATACAATGGCTTTAATGCTGTTATCGTTACGCAGCTTGCGGATCTCTTTCAGGTATTTATCGCTGCTAATGATCACATCTTCGCTGCCGTCGTTGCTAACAATACTGCCCTGTGCATACAGTATGGCAATTTTGCTGTCGCCGGAAGTATATTTATAATCTGCCGCGCTTTCATATTTTGAGAGCGATACAAAATTAATATCGTCGTTCTTCTTCAGTCCCAGCCTGGCGCGCAGGTCGTCCATCACCTGGTCGTCGTATTTAAGGCCGTCTACCAGCTTGTAGGTGAGCGCGTCGTTAGCGTTCTGTATCAGCCCTTCATTGGCATAACGGTGCAGGGTGGCGGTGTCCAGCTTGCGGCTTTTGCCAATGTTCAGCAGGTAGTTGCCATACAACTCGCCCAGGTAAGCGGAGGTTTGTATGCGGTTGGCTGCTGTCATCTGCGTTTCGCGCAGCGGCTCGGTAGCGCTTTTGAATTTGCCGTCGTAGAAAATCTCAGGCTGTATCTCCAGCTTGTCCAGCGTACCTTTCAGGAACACCAGGGTAGCGGCGAAGCCGTTGAAATCCAGGCCGCCCTGCGGGTGCAGGTACACTTTATCAGCAGCAGAGGCCAGGTAATAGGCCTGCTGGGTCATGCCTTCACCATACGCATATACGAATTTGCCGGATTTTCTGAAGGTTAACAGGGCATTCCGCAGCTCCTCACTGGAGGCAAAGCCGTTAGGGTTGCCGCCGGTTTTCAGGTAAATGCCTTTGATATTGTCATCTTCAGCAGCATGCTCAATTATGCGTACCGCATCGTACAGGCCCGGTACTTCATTCGCCTGCCCGCGCAAAACGTTCAGGGGGTTGGCTATTTTCTGCTCTTTGTACAGCTGGCCGGTTTCCAGCACCAGCACTCCATTAGGATCTATCTTCACTTTTTCAGGTGCTACGGCTTTGGTGATAAAGCCTATCAGTACAATAATACAGATCCCTGCAAACACAAAAAATGCCAGGAGGGCTGCCAGGAAGGTTTTAAAGAAGCTACGCATATAAATTCGGATCAGTTTTGCCGGATAATCAGTCTATAAAATGCGCTGTTTGTTACAGGACCAATTCCAACTGTTTTTTTCAAAAATAAGGAATATGGCTACTTTTGCGCCGATAAATATACATGAATACAGCAATATTACTTATAGGTGGCAATTTGGGAAACCGTACCCGGCACCTGCAACAGGCGGTACAGCTCATTGAAGAACAGGCAGGTAAGGTGGTAAAATTATCGGGCCTGTATGAAACCGCCCCCTGGGGTAATGTACAGCAGCCCGACTACCTGAATCAGGCGCTGCAAATTGAAACCACGCTGGAACCGCTTCCGCTGTTACATACCTTACTGAATATTGAGCGCGAAATAGGCCGCATCCGCCAGCAAAAATGGGGCGCCCGCGTAATAGACATAGACATCATTTTCTATAACGACGAGATCATTTCCCTGCCGGAGCTGAAAATACCGCATCCGCGCATGCAGTTCCGGCAGTTTGTGCTGGTACCGCTGAACGAGATTTTGCCTAACCAGGTGCATCCTGTGCTGCAGCAAACCGTGCATGCCCTTTTGGCCGCCTGTGAGGATGAATTGCCCGCAACACTGTATAAAGAGCGCCGCTAACAACCGGCTGTTAGCTGCCGGCTTTCAGACAGCAATTACTTTTAAGCTGCACCACACCGCTAACGTTAAACAGCAACCGCTAAGCATGAACTATCGCTTTATTACCATAGAAGGCAATATTGGCGCCGGTAAAACCACCCTGGCGCACCTGCTGTCGCAGCACTTTAATGCCCGGTTGATACTGGAGGAGTTTGCCGACAATCCCTTTCTGCCCAAATTCTATGAAAAGCCGCAACAGTATGCATTTCCGCTGGAACTGTTCTTTATGGCGGAGCGTTACAAACAGCTCAGGGAAATGCTGCAAACACAGGATATGTTCAGCAGCCTGGTAATATCTGATTACCTGTTTGTAAAAAGCCTGCTGTTTGCCAAGATTAACCTGTCGGAAGATGAGTATAACCTGTACCAGAAGCTGTTTGACATTATCAACCCCCAGCTGCTGCAGCCCGACCTGCTTATTTTCCTGAATGCCCCCGTTTACCGCCTGCAGGCGAACATTAAAAAACGCAACCGCTCCTATGAGCAGCAAATTGAAGACGATTACCTGCTGAAGGTGCATAATATGTACATGCAGTACCTGAAACAATATCCTGTACGCACGCTGATGGTAGATACCACCAAAACCGATTTCCTGGGCAACCCTGCCGACTTTCAGCGCCTGCTGCAGGCGCTGGACAAAGATTATGAGGTGGGTATCAATTACTTTGGATAAGCGTATCAATTGTCAATGCCGCCTGGTGTACCAGCTATACACACATTGTCCAATCCGTAATTCCGTGACCATTAATTGCCGATTACTGCCGCCGCCATTGCAGCAGCAGCAATATAGCCGCTGCTCCATGCATGCTGGAAGTTAAATCCGCCGGTAATCCCGTCCACATCCATCACTTCACCGGCAAAATATAAACCGGGCGCCAGCTTGCTTTCCATGGTGGCAGGGTTTATTTCTGCCAGCTGCACGCCTCCGCAGGTCACAAACTCCTCTTTAAAAGTGGTTTTCCCTTTTACCGGCAGCTCCATGGCTACCAGGCTTTTTATCAGCACCTGCTGCAATTTTGCCGGTAAATCGGCCCAGCGTATATTTTCGTTTATACCTGCCTGTTGCAGCAGGAAATGCCACAGGCGCTGCGGCAGCTCAAAAGGGCTTTTACCATATATTTTCTGTCCGCCCAGCTGCTGTCGCAATGCCTGCATTTCCTCCCGCAGGCTGTTCTCATGATAAGCCGGCACCCAGTTGATTAACACGGTAAAGGTATAATGCAGCTGCTGCAGCTCCCGCGCGCCCCAGGCCGACAGGCGCAGCACCGCCGGGCCGCTCAGCCCCCAGTGGGTAATAAGCACAGGCCCCTGCTCCTGCAGTTTGGCGCCTGCTACCTTCAGCTGCGCTTTGGGCACGCTTACGCCCATCAGCTGTGTAATGGGGTGTCCCGGCATATTAAGGGTGAATAACGAAGGTGCAGGCGGCGCCACATGGTGGCCCACGCGTTTCAGCCAGTTGAATTTATCTTCCTGCGCATAACCGCCTGCAGCCACGCAAATGAAACCGGCTTCCAGGGTGCGGCCATCCTGCAGGCGCACCTGCCAGCCACCGCCGGTAAGGGGTTGCAGGTCAGTTACTTCCTGGTGCACGGCTATTTTTACGCGGTAGCGGTCTGCTTCCCGCAGCAGGCAGTCGATAATGGTTTGGGAGCTGTCGGTTACAGGAAACATGCGCCCGTCGGCCTCTGTTTTCAGCTCCACCCCTCTTTCAGCAAACCATTGGATGGTATCTGGCACAAAAAAATGGCCAAAGGCCTTTTTCACAAAGTTTTGACCCCGCGGGTAATGCCGGGCCATATAGCTAATATCCGGCGCAGCATGCGTAACATTACAGCGCCCGCCGCCAGATACTTTTACTTTGGACAGCAGCTTGCCGGTTTTCTCCAGCAGCAGCACCTCCAGCGCCGGTTGCAGCCGCGCCGCATTCACCGCGCAAAAAAATCCGGCGGCACCGCCGCCGATAACAATCAGTCGCTTTTTCACACCGCAAGTATAAGACAATTACGAATTGATAATTACGCATTACGAAGTGCACATATAAGGCAGTGCACTATAGTAGTAATTTGGAGCGTTATTGACAACTCATTCGCCACTCATAACTCTTAACGAAATTTTAGCAAATTATCTCCGCTACATTTCAGCTATTTACAAATGCCATTGCAGGCAGGCTGCATAAGCCGTTCTACAGGCCTGCAATCCCCAATTCTCAAACAAATTAAGGCCAATTACCATCTCCGCTGCATTTCAATTCGTAATTCGTAATTGATAATTCGTAATTCTTAAATAAATTGTGTGCCATTATCTTGTCTTAAAAAATCTTCTTCATGCAAAAACTACGCGCACTTATGAGGCAATTACGTTTACGCTGGTGGATCCCCGCCTCCGCCTGTGTGGTGATGCTCGTTAGCGCATTTTCCTTTTTACCTGCTGCCGACGACTGGACCGACCGTATTGTAGAAGCCCTGCAAGCGTTTGATAGCCGTTACCCGCAGGAAAAAGTGTACCTGCACCTGGATAAAGATTATTATGCCGCCGGCGAAACCATATGGTTCAAAGCCTATATTACCCTGCAGGGCCTGCCGGACACCCGCGCCACCAACCTGTATGTGGAGCTGGTAGACAAGAACGGCGCCATTGTACAAAAACGGATGTTTGCTGCCGGCAACGCCGGCGCGGCCGGTAATATGGACCTCCCCGAAACCCAAAAGCCAGGCATGTACCAGCTGCGTGCCTACACCGCCTGGATGCTGAACTTTGACCATGCTTTCCTGTATTCCCGCAATATAGAAGTATTTGACCCGCAGAAGCGGAACAGCCCTCCTACCCGCGACAGCAGCGCAGTAACGGCTTTCTCCGTACAGTTCTTCCCGGAAGGCGGGGATATGATCATTAATCAAAACAACGTAATTGCCTTTAAAGCCATTGATAACAACGGCTTTCCCATAGGCGTTGCCGGTAGTGTGCTAAACAGCAAGGGCGCCAAAGTAGCCGCCCTGGAAACCATGCATGACGGCATGGGCCAGTTTCAGCTGCAGCCCACCAACGCAAATGAAACCTACAAGGCCGAAATAACCGCCGCCAACGGCTTAAAGAAAACCTTTGACCTGCCGGCCGTTAAAACCACCGGCGCAGGCCTTAAGGTGTACAACCGGGGCGCGCGCATATTTTACCAGGCCATGATAGCCAACCTGGCCGATACTGCGTATGACGACCTGCTGCTGTTAGGGCAGATCAATAACCAGCTGGTGTACAAAGCGCCGCTGAAAGTATCTGACGGCCGTATCAGCGGCTTTGTGCCCACAGAATCTATGCCCTCCGGTATTATACAGCTTACGCTGTTCAGCAAAAGCGGACAGCCGCTGTCGGAGCGCCTGGCTTTTATCCGGCATAACGAGTTCCTGCCCCTGCAGCTGCAGCAGCCCAACTTTAACAGTGAGGAAAGGGCGCCCAACAGCATTGTGCTGAAGGTGCCGGAGTCCATGGAAAGCATTACATCCGTTGCCATAACCGATGCCGACCTGGCGGTAAAAAGCAATGATGAAAATAACATCGTATCTAACCTGCTGCTCACCTCAGACCTGAAAGGGTATATCCATAACCCTGCCTGGTACTTCCAGGACACCGCCAGGGCGCGCCTGCAGGCGCTGGACCTGGTAATGCTCACCAATGGCTGGCGGCGTTTCAGCTGGGAAAAGATACTGAACAAACAATACCCTGATACCCGTTATCCCTACGAGCAGGGCATCCTGCTCAAAGGCACTGCCTTTACCAACAACGGCCGCTACCAGCTGGCCAATGGCAAGGTAGATTTCATTATTAAGCAGGTTACGGACAGCTCCACTTCTATTGTATCGGCCCCCACCAACGGCATGGGTGAGTTTACCGTAACCGGCCTGTCGTTCCTGGACACCGCGCTTGTATACTACAAGGGCAACGACCAGCAGGACCGCTGGAAAGATGTAACCGTAAAGTTCAACACGCACTTTTTCGAGAACAGCGTGCCGGTTACAGATCCCTTTCCGCTGCGGGTGCCGCCGGCCATTGATTACAATACCCTCAAAAACTATCTTTCCACCGCATATGACCACAACCGCGTAAACCGCTCCATTAACAGCCGGGCCATCCTGCTGAAAG
Organism: Chitinophaga sp.; assembly: GCF_035761305.1. Classification (GTDB taxonomy): domain Bacteria; phylum Bacteroidota; class Bacteroidia; order Chitinophagales; family Chitinophagaceae; genus Chitinophaga. Next base: position 22,506 of record NZ_DASTRI010000007.1, read on the forward strand.
AGGTGAACATCCGCGAGCGGAAAATTTCCAAGGAAGAGTCGCTGGATAAAAAATATGCCTCCGGCCTGTTTGCAGGCGGCGATGGTTATACGTTTGACCTGACCAAGGAAACAAATGCCTACACGAACATTTTCCAGTACCTGCAATCGCGCGTAGCCGGCCTGCAGATAACCGGTAACCTGAACGATCCCAGCCTTTCCTGGCGCGGCGGCCGTCCTTCATTGTACCTGAATGAAATGCCTACCGACGCCAGTATGCTCAGCAGCCTGCCGGTTACGGATATAGCCATGGTAAAGGTATTCCGCCCGCCTTTCATGGGCGGCTTTGGCGGAGGCGCCAACGGGGCCATTGCCATATACACCAAAAAAGGCGGCGAAGGCGGCGACAATACCGTACGGGGTTTTGAGCTGTACCGCAAGCCCGGTTATGCCGTGGTAAAACACTTCTACTCCCCGGACTATGCCGTGCATGACGACAGGCATGCGCTGGCCGATAAACGCATTACCCTGTACTGGAACCCGGATGTGCCGGTAGATACCGCTACGCACACCGCCACCATCCGGTTCTATAACAATGACTTTTCAAAACATTTTCGTGTAGTGGCGGAAGGTATAGGGGCCGACGGCTCCGTAGGCCATGTGGAGCAGGTGTATTAATACGGAAGTAAAAATAACTGTGCATGCAACAAGCGCCCTCTATTGCGATAGACATGGACGAAACCATTGCCGATCCTATTACAAAAGCAAGGGAATGGTATTACCGCGATTATGGTAAAGTATTTTCAGAAGAAGAACTGTGGGGAAGAACCCTTTCAGAAGCCCTGCCCATAGACCATAAAGGCAAAGTGCTGGAATACCTGAATACACCCGGCTTTTTCCGTGACCTGCCGGTGTTTCCCAATGCGCAGCGGGTGCTGGAAGAGCTGAATAAAAAATACCGCGTGTACATTGTATCAGGGGCAATGGAGTTTCCCAACTCCCTGAAAGATAAGTACGACTGGCTGATGGAACACTTCCCCTTTCTTACCTGGCGGCAGTTTTGCCTTTGCGGAGATAAAAGCCTGGTGCAAACAGACATTATGATTGATGACCTGATACGGAACTTCACCAACTTCAGGGGTAAGCCTTACCTGTTCACCGGCCATCATAATGTGTACATAACCGGTTATGAACGTATATTAAACTGGGAAGATGCAGCTGCAAAGCTGTTATAACTTCCGATTTCATTCATAGCATTATGCGGATGTTCACACGCTTACTGATAGCCGGTATCTGCGCCTGGCTTTTTTATGGCATGCCGGCAACAGCGCAAAAGCTGCGGCCCGGGTTTGATCCCAAAGAATATGAGCAGCTGTTACGTATTACGGCCCTGCAGGCCGATACGCCATGGACCAAAGTAGTGGTGCCGCACCCCGAGAACTGCCGGCTTGTATACCGTTCACCGGTAACAGGTATGGAAAACCGCTGGGACCTGTGGCTGTGGAGCGATGAAACCGCCATCATCAGCATACGCGGCACCAATGGCACCGCTGCTTCGTGGCTGGAGAACTTTTATGCCGGTATGATACCTGCCACCGGCGCCCTGCACCTGAACGACAGCACCGATTTTCATTATAAGCTGGCGAAAGACAGCGGCGCCTATGTACATGCAGGATGGACACTGGGCATGGCCTCACTGGCGCCGGATATAGTAGCGCATATAAAAGAGTATTACCGTAAAGGCATACACGCATTTATTATTATGGGACATAGCCAGGGCGGCGCCATCGCTTTCCTGCTCCGCTCGTACCTGCAGTACCTGGATGATTCTGCATTTCCCAAAGACATTGTAATAAAAACCTACTGCAGCGCTGCTCCCAAGCCCGGCAACCTTAACTATGCGTATGATTACGATTTCATTACCCGCGGCGGCTGGGGCTTTCGTGTAATAAACCCGCGCGACTGGGTGCCGGAAACACCTTTTTCCCTGCAAACCACGAACGACTACCCGGCGGTAAATCCCTTCCGCAATGTAAAGAAGGCGTTGCGCAAGCAAAAGTTCTTTATACGCCTGGCAGTAAGCTATATGTACGGCCGCCTTGACCGGTCTACTAAACGCGCCAGCCGCCGCATGCAGCGCATACTGGGCAAAATGGCTTACAAGCAGGTGCGCAAAACCGTAAAAGGCTATGCCCGCCCCGATTTTGTGAACAGCCATAACTATATGCCTGCCGGTACGCCCGTTATCCTGTACCCGCAGCCCGGCTACGATGAAAAATTCCCGTTTGACGGTAAGAACATGTTCGTGCACCACATGTTTGCGCCTTATGTGTACCTGTTAAAGCAAAACTACAAGCTGGATGAATAAGGCATAAAAAAAATGACCGGCTACCGCATGGGTAGCCAGCCATTGATAAAAACAAAACAAACAATCAATCCGCCTTTATTGGTTATTTCCGCCGCGGAATCTGCCACCGCCAGGACGGCCATTACCCCGGTTCTTCCTCATGGTTTCCAGCTCCTCCGTGTACTTTTTGTACTGGTCGTCGGTAAGGAAACCTTTCACTTTAGCATCGCGGTCATCCATCAGCTTTTTAAAAGCGTCACGGTCGGGGCGTGTGCCGTTGGCGCGGGCGTCTGCACGCAGCTTGTCCATTCCTTTGTAAAAATCCGTGTAAGCATCGCTTAACTTTGTTTTCTGATCATCCTTTAGGGACAGCTCAGGCGCTAATTTGTCAACGGTTTGCTTCACTCTCTCTTCCACAGTGCGGCGCTGAAAATTACCCTGCGCATTTGTGGTAACATGGCCGGCAAATAAAAGGGCCAACATTAACAGAATCCTGTTCTTCATAATGGTACGATTTATATTGTATAAAAATGACGGTGCCAGTATCTACAGTGCGGGATAAAGGTTAACGGCGGGGGATGCGCAGGTGCATACTATCACGGCGGAACGGGGCCGACATGCGGTAAATAACCTGGTGCACAAGTGTATCAAAGCCGGGCCGCTGGGCAGGTGTGCATAAGCCGCGCACCTGCTGAAAATGGCGGAATGTTTGCAGGTCAATGGCCTGCTGCTTTTGCCCGATAACAGCTGCGGCCCGGTTCAGCGTGGAGTCGGCCACGTCCGGTACATACAGCAGGCGGTAAAAGCTGTCTTTGGCGTTCCGCATCTCTGCCAGCAGCGGTTTCATTTTTGTCCAGTGCTGCTCACGCAGCTGCAGGTAAGCGTTCAGCTGTTGTTTGGAAAAACCTGCTTTCTTCTCCAGTATCTCTACTAATCCCCGCCGGCCTTTCAGGTCGCGCCCAAAGCGGTTGTTAGCTGGTTTCAGGTTCAGGAAAAGCACCAGCATACCAATGTTTGTAAACAGCAGTACGCCCAGCATGATCAGTAATACCTTGTTTTTCGCAATTGCCATTGGCTGTTGTTTATAGTTAACCGTTACTGTTCTCCCCTGTCATCATCATACACGGTAGGCACCTGCAGCCTGTACTCGTCTGCAAAAGCCTGCAGTGAGGCCTGGTCCGTACCGGACGTTGATTTTTCAAACTGCCGTATCACAATAATGCTGTTCAGCAGCAGTATGATGCACAAGCCTATGATGGCAATGGAAGGGCGGGCAATCCACCCGGTGGCGCGCTCCCAGGCACTGCTGCCCTTTTGCTGCAGCCGCGCCTGTAAGCGGGTAAAAAAGAATTCACCTGCCGTGGCCCTGCCGGCACCATCCAGGCTGTTTAATGCAGCCTCAATCTCTTGCTGATGACGTTTCGTTTTCACGGTTTTGTTACTATTTAATTAGACGATCTTTTTTCAAAAAACCTTCGCTATTCCGCGGAATAATATTTTCCCAGCAGCTTGCGCAGGTTGTTCCTCGCGCGGTGCATAAGGCCTTCCACCGTAGCGGGGCTCATATGCATTACCTCACTGATTTCTTTGGCAGGCAAGCCTTCCAGCTTGCTCAGCACAAACACGGCCTTTTGCCGGTCCGGCAGCTGATCCAGCGCCTTAAACAGCACTGCGGCCCGCTCTTTATTATCCAGCTGCACGCCGGGGTGGTGAAAGTCCGGCGCAGCGTTAACCGGTTCATCTTTTTCCCCAAACAGGCTGTATACGCGGCCCCAGCGTTTTTTGCGGTTACGCTTTTTTACATGGTCCAGCGCTTTGGTAACTGCAATACGATACAACCAGGTAGAAAGCTTTGCATCTCCCCTGAATGAACCGATGGATTGATATACCTGTACAAATACCTCCTGCGCTACGTCTTCCGCATCCGCCTCATGCTGAATGATACCCAGCACGGTGTTGTAAACCATATCTTTCCAGGTTTCCACCAACTGCCTGAAAGCCGCTTCATCTTTGTTTTTCAGCGCTTCCGTTAAATACTGATCAGTGAACCTGTTCAAGTTGCTCAATTGATGATAGATAGAATGAAGCTGTTGTTACGCCATTAAGGCATACCTGGCCCGCCGGGTCCCATAGGCCTTCCGCCGCCACCGCCGGGAGGCCGCATGAACATGCCGTTAGGACGGCGCATCATATCACGCTCCGGCTCATCCTCTGGGGTTTTGGCGCTTTTGTAATTCTTTATCTTATAAGTAAATGTAAGCATAAAGTACTGTTTCAGCACCTGTGATTGCACGTCCTCAACATAAGTTTCCGTAGGCGTACGGGTAATGCTGCGGTTCTGGTTCAGCAGGTCGAAAATAGTAGCCCGCACCTCTGCCCGCTGCGACTTCAGGAACTTTTTACCTGCGCTGATATTCCATAACCAGTACTGCTGGTTAAAGCCGTCTGTTAACCCGCTGTACAGCTGGTTGGTAAGATCGCTGTTGAACAGCCAGCCGTTCTTTGACAATAAGTTCAGCCGGAACGAAGCGGCGTGTGAAAAATAAGTATTGTTCAGCGTAGGCTGTATGCTGTTTTTCAGGTCATTGAAGTTAGCGGAGTACGACAGCGTAAAATCCACATACTCGCTGATATTGCTGGAAAGCACCAGGCCCACGTTATAGTTGTAGCTGTTAGACAGGTTGGTTATGTTGTTGATGATACCCGGCGTGCGCGTGTAGGTAAAACCCGCGTTCCAGTTCATGTTGGTTTTAATAGGCTGTATGGGCATGCCGAAGGTCAGGAAAGAGCGTGCGCTCCAGTAACCGTTCATGTTCACCGGTTTGGCCAGCTGTGAGCCTTTGAATAGTATAACCGTAGGCGTTAGCACAGAATCTTTGGTGGCAATGTAGGTGGCATTGGTCACATAATCCTGGGTGTTCTGTAAAAACACGTTGGCAAAAAAGCTGAAGCCTTTATCGGGCCGGGTAAAGCTGTACCGGGATATTAACAGGTTGGAATACTGCTGCTGCAGCTCCTCATTACCGGTGGATATGAACAGCGGATTGCTGTTGTTGATCACATTCTGCAGCTGGCCAACGGAAGGCTCATTTACAGACGACCGGAAGAACATGCGCAGCGTGCTGTTGCTGTTAAACTTATACCGCAGCATGGCATTGGGCAGCAGGTTGCTGAAAGTGCGGTGCACGGTGGTTACCAGCGGAAAAGTTTGATTGCTGTTCAGCTCCGAATACTGGTAAGACACGCCGAAAGCCAGCATTTTGTCGCGGTTGCCCACGCGGTAGGTTAACCCCGCGTTTTGCGTATTGTACGTATTATCAAACACGTTAGACAGGCTGGTGTCCGGCAAAACATACTTGCCTGTGAACTCATCAAAGTGGAAAGTTTCCTGGTCGGCGTTGTTCTTTGACCACGACGGGCTATAGTTCACCTGCAGCTGTCCGTGCTGGCCTACAGGCTCCGTGTACGCTAAGTTGGCAGAAAGCCGGTAGCCGTTATTATTGGGATTGGATTGCTGCAGGGTAGAGTCGTTTACACCGGCCTGGCCTTTGTAATAAGTGTTAAAGGCCTGCTGGTTGCGCTGCCCGTCCTTATCATTTGCGCTGATGTTCAGCCCCAGTGAAATGGTGCGGCCCCTTTTCCCGAAAGCATGGCGGTACAGGATGCCGTTGTTGGTATTGAACCCGCTGGTGTTGCTGGTTTGCTGGTTATCGGAGCGGCTTACCAGGTTGGTATCTGAATAGGAGTTTAACCCGTTGGTTTGTGAAAACGCATCATACTTCTGGAAGCTGATGCCGGGCGTAAATATCAGCATGTTGGCCGAGTCGATCTTGTACTCCACGCGCAGGTTAATACGGTGGTTATAGTTGGTGTTATTTGTGATCTGTGTTTCATCGTAAAACAGGCTGCTGTCGCCGGCAAGGTAGGTTTGCCGGTTAGTGAGCTGGTTATTGCTGTTATTGGTGTTGTTAAAAAAGTAGCTGCCGTTCACCGTTACCTTTTTGCCCCATTGATCGGAAAAGTTGATACCAATTGAGTTGGTTTTGGTAATCCCGTCCTGCGAGCCTACCAGGAAGTTGCCTGCATTGCCGCCGCCACGGGCGCCACCGCCCCTGCCGCCTCCGCCGCCACGGCCACGGCTGCCGCTGGCATTGCCTACCACACCTAAGAGGTCCTGGGTGGCAAAGTTCTGCTGGTTAATGTTATTGGTGAGCCCTATCACTGAAATGCGGCGGTCGCCGTTAAAAAGGCTTACGTTGCCGCCCGCCATGTAACGGTCGTCGGTACCGTAGCCGGCAGATATTTTGCCGAACTGCGAGTTACGCATTTGCCCGCGCGTAACAATATTCAGTGTTTTGTAAGAGTTGCCGTCATCAAACCCGGTAAACTGCGCCTGGTCGCTCATGCGGTCAAACACCTCTATTTTATCAATTACTTCAGACGGCAGGTTGCGCAGGGCCAGGGTGGCATCTTCCCCAAAATATTCCTTACCGTCCAACAATACTTTTTTTACATCTTCCCCCTGCGCTTTTACACTGCCGTTCTCCACGGTAATGCCCGGCATTTTTTTCACCAGGTCTTCAGCGGTAGCGTCGGGATTGGTTTTATATGCGCTGGCATTGTATTGCAGGGTATCGCCCTTTTGCTGCACCGGCGGTACAATGGCTTCTACAGTTACGCCTTTCAGCGTGGTAGCGCCGCGGTTCAGGTACAGCACGCCCAGGTTCTGCGTACCCTCACTAAGGGTAATGGTACGGTTTACATTCTTATATCCCAGGTAGGTAACGGACATATTATATGCCTGGGCTTTAAGATGGGGTATGCTAAAGGTACCGGTAACATCTGTAACGCCGCCTGCCACCTGTGTGGAGTCTTTTACGGCCGTTAGCTTTACCGTGGCGCCGGGTATGGGAAACTGTTCTTTCCTGTCTTTCAGTACGCCTTTTAGCTGCAGCTCCTGTGCAAGCGCGGTTTGCGTTACAGCAAGTATTAAAAAAAGTGCCGGCAAGGCAATGCGTTGTATCATTGTATGCATTGAAATGATTATACCTCATTGGACGACAAAGCAAGCCGGAACCTTTGCTCTAATTGAAAAAAATTTAGCCGTGCATAAGCGGGCATTGGGAGTTAAAAAAGGCGGTTTCGTCGGGCAAAAAATTCCAGGGTGTTTAACGTCGTATTAACGAATAAGGAATTTTTAAGGTTTATGTTTGCCATATACATAACAATTATTTAATGCCATTGTATCAACCAAAGTTTTTCGCAGCATAGTTGCTCTTCCCGCAAGGGAAGGGGAACAACATCAATCAGGGCGCAAAAAAGGGGTACCGTTATCGGTACCCCTTATTTTACACTCAACTATAACACTGTTATTGCTATTCATGCTGCAACGGCTTTCAGCCGTAACAGCGCTTCATCACCAGCCGGCTAGTCTTTCAGCTTGTGCAAAAAGGAAGAGAGCTTGAACAGCAGCTCATCCTGCAGGCCGGCGCGCAGCTTGGCTTCTTCATCTGTTACACCCAGGCGGCGCAGGCGCTGGTAATTTACATAGGAACCGCCGATCAGCTCCAGGCACTCCTGTATCTTTTCCTTGATTTCCAGCTCACGGGCGCGTTTGTCGAACTCTTTTTTGGTCAATATCTTTTCCACGAAATAAAAGTTCTCCTTATCCTCTATCCAGTCGCCCCCTTCGCGGTGCTGCGGCTTATATACTTCCAGGTAGCAGGCATCCAGGCGCAGCAGCTTTCCAAAGGCAGTACGTATATCTATTACCGTTGGTTTCTCTGCCGCAGGGCCGGCCAGCTTCTTTTTAAGGTAACGGCTAATGGCCGCGCCCATTTCACCGCTGCTGGTCAATACCTGGTTCAGCTCAGAAAATTCAAGACCTATGCTCAGGCGGTTGTAGCGGTTGCCGGTACGGATTTTACCAAACAGGCAGGGATTGCCGTTTTTGTCAAACACAATTTCCTCTACCTGCATTTTACTGATTGTGCGGTAGTTGGGCAGGTAGCCTTCTTCTGCAGGCCGGGCTCTTTTAACCGGGGCCTTTACTGTTGACTGGCGGAGGTTGAATTGTACAAAGTCATCTACAAAGCGCAGCTGCTGTTTTTTAAGTTTGGTATACAGCTCATGCCCAGTATAGTTTTGAATGCCGCTTAACAGCGCCAGCTCACCCCAGCTGTCGAAATGCTGCGCTTTTTTCAGCTCTTCCAGCACATCTGCCGGGGCCATATTACGATGGTACAACAGCTCCGCCACCAGGAAAATAGCATAGGTATGCGCCGCATACCCCAGCTCCGGCAGCACATCATACGGACTGCGCTTTTGCTCCCGCGCGTGCCCCAACACTTCAACATCTGACATAACGGGTGATAATAAATATGTTCTGGCTGCGGAACGCAGCTTTTTACTTACATAATTCAACAAGTGATCTGTAACCTGTCCGTGATTTACAAAATCATGCAGGATCTGTACAAAGCGTTTGGAGGCGGGCAGCCCGAACTGCGAAAGGATGTCGTTCTCCATATCTCCCACATCTTCCTTCGCCGGTTGGGCCCGGTCCAGCTGCTGGTAACGGTGATAATATTCCTGCAATTTCAGTTTTAGCTGATCCATATATCTATATTATTTAAATTTTTCGTCATACCATCCCCGGCCAACGGCAATATATATGCACGTGCAGCCAGTCGTACCTGATTTATAATCAGTGGATTATAGGCAATGGGTTAGTAAGCAGTGAGGGTGAAATTAATAGAAAAGCCCAGCCATGCCGCCGAGCCAGTAAGTAGATTTTGCGAAGTGCAAATATAAGCAATTCCGGGGGAACCGCCAAGGCGCGGAGCTATTTAACAGGATGTTGTATTTTTGACGCATGACCGCCCAGCAACCTGTTATATATACCAGCGGCGCCTACGCGGGGCAAAAAGTGAAAGCCATACACTTTGGCCCTGTTATTACCACGGAAACCGTTTTTCCGGATGGACTATCCTCCCAATGGCATTACCATTCCAACCCGCACTTTTCGCACATTCTTTCGGGCGGCAGCAAGGAGGTACGCAAAAACGGCTCGCAGCTGCAGGCAGCCGGTACCGGGCTATACTATTACCCCGGCATTGCGCACCGCAACCTGGACTACCGGGCCGGCACCCGCATTTTTAACATAGAGCTGGAGCCTGCTTTTTTTGAGCAGTACGGATTTCAGGCTCCCACTGCCGCCTTTATGGAAAAGGACAGTATGGAGCTGAATGCCGCCGGGCTGGTAAAGCTGCTGAAAGAGCATTACCGGCATGATGCAGACTCCCCTATTGCCATACACCAGCTATGTATACAGCTGATGCAAACCGGGGCGCCCGGTGAAAAATACTTCCCGGAATGGACGGAAAAAATCAAGACCGTGCTGTATGACCAGTGGGATGCCCCGCTTACACTGGATATGCTGGCGGAACAGCTGCAGCTGCACCCGGTTACCATTTCCAAACATTTTTCCAGGTACTTTCACTGCAACCTGGGCGAGTACCGCCGGCGGCTGAAAGTAGAGCGGGCCCTGTCGCTCATACGCACCACTCCCCTTTCCCTCACTGAAATTGCCTACAGCTGCGGCTTTGCAGACCAGGCCCATTTTACCAAAACCTTTTACCAGGTAACCGGCCTGCTGCCCGGGCAGTATAAAAAACTGTAATTCCCTCTTTTTCCCTACAGGCTAATTGCATACAATTTCCGGCAGCCGGACTGCTTTTATTTTGCAGTACCATTTAACCAATAACCGCCAGCAACGTGCAACATGCGCTTATAAGGCCGGTACAACCGCAGGATAATGTACAAATGGCCGCCATCATTCAACAGGTGCTCAAAGAGTTTAATGCCAATAAGCCCGGTACTGCCTACTTTGATAACAGTACACATGACGTGTACAACTCCTTCCGCAACCCGGCAGCGGGCTACTGGGTCATTAGCGCTCAAGGGCATATATGGGGTGGTGGCGGCATTTATCCTACGGAAGGACTGCCTTCCGGTTATTGCGAGCTGGTAAAGCTGTACCTGCTGCCGCCTGCCCGCGGCCGTGGATGGGGCAGGCAGCTGATAGCGCAATGCCTGCAGGCCGCTGCTCAAAAGGGCTACACGCACGTATACCTGGAAACCATGCCCGAATTGCACACTGCCATTCCGCTATATGAAAGAACGGGATTTACCTATTTACCTGCGCCATTGGGACAATCGGGGCATTACGGCTGTAATGTGTGGATGGTAAAAGCACTTTAACTGTACTGATTATATGCAATATTTACGCAAGGCCATGCTGCTGCTACTGGCAGTAACAGCCACGACCCGCGCTGCCGCCCAGGCCAACCTGCTGCATCAGTTATTTGAAAACTACCCTGCTGCGGCAGGGCGATATGCCGCTGAACATACTGGAGCGCTACCTGGATGAGTGGGCGGCGATGCAGATATGACCTATCATGAAACCCGCTTTTCAGCGAAAGCAGGCAGCCTGCACAGCTCCATCCTCAGCCAGGCAGCGGCCTGGTTTTGCAGGGAGCTGCCGGCCTGCCCCTGCACTACCTCCAGGCCCCACTTTTTACCGGCATACTCAAACAAGGGCCGGTTGCCGGAAATACGCCACAGCACATGCGGTTTGGTGCAGATCAGGAACTGGCAGTCCCAGGTAAGGAAAAAGGGCTGCCGTGCATGGTTGGCAAGCGCGCCTTCACCTGGGGGCGCCTGGGGCTCGTCTTCTTTTTTCTGCAGCGGTTCGGCAAACAGCCAGAACCAGATGTTCTGCAGCTCATGAATGTATTCAACCAGCCGTACTTTTTCATAGCCCGTGAGCTGTAATATATAACGGTTGTTACCGGCGGCTTTTAAAAATACCGGCATACCGCGGCATACTTTGGTCCAGTTATTAAAATCCTGCGGGCGCACCAGGTTAAAACCCAGCTTGGTAAGCCGGGGCGCCTGCAGGCGCAGGGGTTGCAGCTGCGTGCACAATGCCGTTAATATGGGATAGTGGTGCTCCGCTATGCGGATCACCTCCCGTCCCAGGGCATAATAATTACCTAACCGCACCTCCTCTAATTCGACTGCCATAGCGCAACTTTTTTATAAAACTAATATTTTTAGCAAAAACTAAAAATTGTGGGAGGGGGAAATGTGAGGAAGATGATATGAAAAGGATCGGGCAACGGTTTGCTGGCTGCATCAGAATGCTGTTATGGCAGTAAATTAATACCGACAGGGCCGTTGGTTGTATCTGGCGGATGTACTGGCCTGTTGCTGATACATATCCAAACTGTTTAAACTTTTTTCTTCCTGTATTTGGAAAATGGAAATGATTTCCCTTATCTTTGCAATCCCGAAAAAACAAATGGTGGCCATAGCTCAGTTGGTTAGAGCATTAGATTGTGGTTCTAAGGGTCGTGGGTTCGAGCCCCATTGGCCACCCAGGGGCTGACCAAAAAGGTCAGCCCTTTTCTTTTTGGAAGAGAAAGGGCTGATTAGTAATTTTAGATACCACTCAAAAATTACTATGGCAAAAATAAGCACTTCTCCTTTATTCAAGCAATATAATCAGCAACAAGCGCTA
>NZ_DASTRI010000008.1:0-20167 GCF_035761305.1 Chitinophaga sp.
TGCGGATGACATGTTGCCGTATTGCTCCAGCACCTGCCGCGAAAAATACAGGTCGCTGGGGTGCAGCTGCAGCTGCTGTTCCACTTCGTCGAGTATTTTGCGGCCGCCCGGGTGTATGCACCAGTGTGTAATGCTATGCCGGTTAATCCGGATCTTATCCAGGGCTTCCTGTACAAGGCCGCTGATGTCTTCCCTGATCAGGTGAGGGATATAGCTGCTCAACGACATAAGGAACCCTTTATTGCTGATGCCCCAGGCCATATCCAGCTTGCCTTTGAAGGCAATGTTGGCGCAAAAGCCGTCGATGCTCAGCGCAGGCCTGCTGCCCGGGGGCTGGTTGGCCATAAGCACGGCAGCGCTGCCATCTGCAAACAGCAGGGCGGCCGCCGCATTATCTGGCGTATAGTCCTGCTGAAAGTGCAGGGTGCACAGCTCCGTGGCTACTATCAGCACTTTGGCCTGCGGCTCTGTATCGCAGATCATCTTCCCTAACTTTAACGCATGTACGGCGGCGTAGCAGCCCATAAAGTTTACGGACGTACGAAAAATGCTGCTGTCGAGCTGCAGTGCTTCAATAATCTCCAGGTCCAGGCCGGGCGCGCTCATGCCGGTGCAGCTTACGGTAACCAGGTGGGTAATGGCGGTTACGTCCATCATGCCTTTCATGCACTGTTCAATAGCACGCAGCGACAGGGGCAGGGCTTCCTGCTTGTAGAGGGCCATACGTTTATCTACCGACAGCAACGTGCCATTGGCGCTGACAGCAGTGGTTTGGGTAATGGTCCATTCTTCCTCCGGCAGGCTGTAATCGGGCAAAACGGAATAGCGGGTTTGAATACCGCTATGCCGGTACAGGAAGGCCAGCTTGCGTTTATCCGCTTCATCCAGCTGGTGGGCCTGCTGCATAAAGTGCAGGATGTCGTCCTGCTGATGGCGATAAGCCGGTACCGCCGTGCCTATGGAAATAATTTCAGCCAAATTGATGTAGAATTAATAATACAATGAAAGCTACATTTGTACAGGTGCCTGCCAATACATTCATTTGCATGGTATGCTTAAAGTTTGCCATAGCAGCGTCCCTCCATACTTGTAGCAGCCAGCGTATGAAAAAGAAGACTACTGGTATAAAAAACAGTTGCAATATTACAAAGTGCTGTAGCTGTTGCTGCTGTTGATAGTGAACAAACAACAGGCCAAAGGCAATTGCGTACATGACTGCGCAGAACAAAAAGGTGCCGCGCCTGCCCAGCAGCATGCTGATGGTGGTAACCTTGTCTTTCGCATCTGCTTCATGCTGGTACACCTGTGTAATGGGGTAAAAGCCGCCTATCAGGAATGCCGCAGCCAGGGCCGGTATCAGCGGAAAGGGCAATATGCTGCTGCGTGCGGCGCCGTAATATACCATGCAAAACACCAGGGCACCCTGGTTAATGATAACAGTAAGGTAACCCAGTACGGGAAATCGCTTTAAGCGGATATGCCGGTTACTGTAGGCGCGGGAGCAGAGGATATAACAGCCCAGCGCCGCTGCAAACCAGGGACCTATCAGGAAGGATAGTAGAAAAGCCGCTACATCCATCCACAGTGTTACGTAAAACAGCTGCCGGGTGGGCTGCATGGGTTTTTCCACGCCGCCAATACTGCCTTCGTCACGATCCATATAGCTGTTATAGCCATTGCTGGACGGGTACAGCAGCACATGCAGCAATATGAATATAAGAATGGCTTTGGGCCAGTAAATGCCTGGTACAAAGCTAAGGGCAAACCAGTATACCGGCATCAGGAAGTAAGAGAACGGAAAGCGCAGCAACTGTATGGTAGATGCCTGTAGCATGGGAGTTGCTTATTTTTTTACGGGTACCGATATTGTCACCTTGAAATCACTGCCGAGAATAAAGCTGGAGCTGCCCACCTGGTAATCTTCACGGTTCACTGTAATATTGCCGGTAAACAGTCCGCCGGTATCGGTTTTACTGAAACTGAACGGCAGGCTCACCTCTTTTTTAACACCACGTATTTCCAGGGTGCCGCTGGCCACATAACCATTGCCCGACTGTTTAACAGCGGAGGAAGTAAAGCGGATGAGCGGGTATTTCTTTACATACAGGTATTTTTCCCCTTTGGCGTGCTTATTCTTTAAACCGTTGTTGGTATTAATGGAAGCGGTGCTTATGGTAACATTGAACCTGGAGCCGGGCAAATCTTCAGGATCAAAAACAATTTCGCCCTTTAACCCGCTAAAGGAGCCCGAAGCGCCTTTGGCTTCGAATTTAATGGTGTAGCCGTCTGCAATTTTCCAGCTGGTAGCATACGTGAAGGCAGATGCTATAACAAAGGTTACAGCCGCCAGCGTGACAGTCAATCTTTTCATTCTTGTGCTTATTAAACGGCAATAGTGCCCCTGGTTGAATATAACAAAAAAACAGTACTACTTGTTTTTCGGTTTCTTCGCTGCCTTTTCCGCTTCCATATCCTCCAGCGTTTTCGGGTGCATCAGGTCCTTTTTGCGCTGGTCCTGCGGCTGCTGCACTGGGAACTTGCCCAGGGGAAGGGCGTCGTGAAACACTTTTTCAATATGTACCCATTTCCCGCCTTTCCACTTAAACCCTTCATAATCCAGGTCGGGTACATATGTATACGGTTTTCCCGGCTCATTGGTTGCCGATATGAGGTGGTCATATACGATCATGTCCATCTCGGGGTTATAACTGAGGCTGATGGTGGCTTTTTTACTGTACTCTACTATAAAGCGCCTGCGGGTGGGTTTGGGAACGGTGTCTTCTGCAAAGCTGAAGAACGGCCCGCCGAATACGGGTTTGCCGTTTTTGAACTGCAGCATATCCAGCACCTTTTTGGTGCTGCGCATGTTATTGGCGTCGTAGCCAAACAACGTATAGTATTCACTGTTAAAGTAGTGGCGCTGCACTATTTTGTAATACAGGCAGCCGTACCAGGCTTTGTTGTCGCCAACGGTATCGGTATTGGCGCTGTAATCGGAATTATCAAACAGGGGAAACAGCTTGAGCTGTCCGTTTTTGGTGCGCATTTGTATGGCGCCATAGTGGCGGTAAAAGGTATTATCTTTTTCCACGCCCCAGGAGAAAATGCGGAAGGTGCTGTCCTGCGGGTACTGTATGCTGATGCTGACCAGCGAGTCGAACGGGAAATTGAAGGAGTAGGGCGTTTTGAGGGCGCGCACCAGCATGGGTATGAGCTGATCGCTGGATTGCTGCCGTATATCTTCTGATTTGCCGTTCAGGATGGTATAGGCCAGCTGCTCCAGGGAGTCCTGCTGCTTTACCAGCAGCAGGCTGTCTGCATGATGCAGGTGTTGCGCCTGCGCAGCGGTTATACCCGTAAATATCCACAACAGCAGTAGGTATGTTTTATTCATATTTTTTTGAGCTGAAAGCATAAAGCAAAAAGCATAAAGCAAAAATTAAAAACAGTTTGCTGTATGTGCTTTGTTTTTATTTAAAAGAACGGCAGGCAGAGGGCCTGTACAGCGTGCTGAGCACTGGCGAAAACTCAGGCGACCGGCTGCCTGCGCTGTGTTTAAAATGTTTACTGCTTAACGTTGCCTGTACCGTATTTGTTATGTACAAGCTAACTATGTTAATGGCAAAGGTTCAAAATTGCACATTTAATATTAAACACGCAACTGGTATAATGCACTCAGTTTTAAGCGTTACGTTATACCGTACCCGGCTTTTACCTTTTTACCTTTTTACTTTTTACTTTTTACCTTTTGCTTTACGCTTTCCGCTAATTTATATATTTCGGCTGCCAGGCGGCTCCAGGAGTACTGCTGTTTTTCAACACGCACCGCTGCGGTCATATCGGCTTCCCGGTCATCTATATAATATTTTTCGATGGCGGCGGCAATGGCGGCGGGCTCCGGCTCGCAAATGAAGCCTACTTTGCCGTCGGGAATGGTTTCGGCCAGTCCGCCCACGTTTGTTACCACCATCGGCTTTTCAAAATGATAGGCTATCTGCGAAATACCGCTCTGGGTGGCGCTTTTATAAGGCTGCACCACCAGGTCGGCGGCGCAGAAGTAATATTTTACGTCATTATTGGGAATGAAATCAGTGTGCAGCAGCACTTTATCGCCCAGCTGGTGCTGTGCAATCAGCTGGTGGTAGGGAGCGGCATCTTCATAGAACTCGCCGGCCACAATTAGCTGCACATCCAGGCGGCTGAGCCGCTCATCGGCCATGGCCTGCAGCAGCAGGTCAAGCCCTTTGTAGGGGCGTATGAAACCGAAGAACAGGATGTACCGCTTACCTGCATCCAGCTGCAGGTGTGCCCTGGCGGCGGCTTTGGGCACCAGCTCACCGTAGCTGTCGTAAATAGGGTGGGGAATAAGGGAGGCTTTTTTTACGGGCTCAAACAGCCGCAGGTCGTTGATAACGGATTGGCTCATGGCTACGAATACATCAACCGGTTTCAGGAAGTAGCGGGTAAAAGCTACATCGCCCGGTCTTTTTTCGTGTGGCACCACGTTATCCAGCAGCCCTACGATGCGGGTGTGGCCGTCTTTTTTGGCTATGCGCAGTATGGTGCCCAGGCAGGGACCCATGAATGGCAGCCAGTATCTTACAATAATAATGTCCGGGTTCAGGCGGCGTATTTCGCGGCCGGTCATCCACCAGTTCAGCGGGTTAATGGAATTTACAATGCGGCGTATGCGCAGGTGCGCGGGCGGAGGATCTGTTGAATACTGGCTTTTGCCGGGAAACAGGAAGCCGGGATATTGCACGGTGAAGGTCCAGATGTGCACATCGGCGGTTTGCTGCAGCTCTTCGGCCAGCCTTTCGTTATAAGCGGCCAGCCCGCCCCGGAAAGGATAGGCAGTGCCGAGTATGAGAATGGTTGCT
This sequence comes from Chitinophaga sp., assembly GCF_035761305.1. Lineage (GTDB taxonomy): Bacteria > Bacteroidota > Bacteroidia > Chitinophagales > Chitinophagaceae > Chitinophaga. Next base: position 4,881 of record NZ_DASTRI010000008.1, read on the forward strand.
CTTTTCAAGTCAGTGAATTATCGCCTGCGGGTGATATTACGGATTACGAATTACGAATGAGGCAACGTACATCAAACGATTAGTCCCTGACATCACCTGCAATGATTATTTGTTAAACCCGCAAGACACAGGTTATAGCCACACTGCCCAATTCGTAATTCGTAATTGCCCAATTCGTAATTGTTTCAGATTTTTTCTTCTACCAGGTACAGGTTCCGTTCCGGGGCATTGCGGGCTATCAGCTCGCCAAGAAAACCGGTGAGGAACAGCTGTGAACCAATGATCATGAACAGGAGGGCCAGGAAAAAGATAGGCCGGTCTGTCATGTTATATTTATCAAACGCAATTTTGGCAATGGCCAGGTAAAAGGCAATGCCAAAGCCCAGTAAAAAAAACACGGTGCCCAGGGCGCCAAACAGGTGCATGGGCCGTTTTCCGAACTTGCCGATGAACATAATGGAGGCCAGGTCGAGGAAGCCGTTAATAAACCGCTCCAACCCGAACTTGGTAACACCGTATTTACGGGCGCGGTGCTCTACAGGCTTTTCACCTATTTTGGTAAAGCCGGCCCATTTGGCAATTACGGGTATGTACCGGTGCATTTCGCCGTATACTTCAATGGACTTCACCACTTTTTTGCGGTACGATTTAAGACCGCAGTTCATGTCGTGCAGGTACACGCCGCTCATTTTGGTGGTGGTCCAGTTATAAACCTTACTGGGCAGGTTTTTCGTGAGCGCATTATCGTAGCGTTTCTTTTTCCAGCCGCTTACCAGGTCGTAGCCATCTTCCACGATCATGCGGTACAGCTCGGGCACTTCATCCGGGCTGTCCTGCAGGTCGGCATCCATGGTAATAATTACGTTGCCCTGGGCGGCGCGGAAGCCTTCATTCAGGGCGGCGGATTTGCCATAGTTGCGGCGGAAGCGGATGGCTCTGATGTGCTGCGGATCGGCGGCTGCCAGGCTTTTGATCACTTCCCAGGAATTATCCGTGCTACCGTCGTCTATCATCCACACATCATAGGAGAACTGGTTTTCCTCCATTACCCGGCTAATCCAGGCCACAAGCTCCGGCAAAGATTCTTCTTCGTTTTTTAACGGAACGATAACGGATATGTCTATACTCATGATTCAGTGTTTAATTACGAATTATTCAATTACGAATTACGAAAGAGGGTGTGTGTAGTTCGTAACCAGCGTAATTTTTACCTGCACTTCCCGGTGTACCGGAACGAATGCTTTACCATTCGTAATTATTCATGTCATAATTAGTTTTTTAAGGCGCTTACTGCTATGCGGAACAGCTATGCATGCAGCCAATTCGTAATTCCGTAATTCGTAATTACTGCAGGGCTTGCGGTCTTGGGTTCTTTTTAGCGGCCGCTGCTCCTATCAGGGATGCAATTACCCCGAAAAGCAGGGTGCCGAACACACCGCCGGCCACTACAAATACCATAAACATTTTGCTGGTCATAGCAAGCGCTTTTTCAATCATCTCGTCGGACCGGCCCTGCGCTTCCATTTGCCGGCGCGCCTCTTCCAGCGCTTTTTCTTTAATATCGGGGAAAATAAGAACGAATATTACCGAGAACAGTACGGTAATTACTGCAATCACCGCAGTGGTTCTGAACCCGTTTGCAAAAACGCTGCCAAAGGTAACATCCCCGTCGTTCAGCTTACCAAACTGGATGCAGGTAATAATAACGCCTATAAACATAATGGCGGTATGAACCCATTGTGTCCATCTCGCCGCGCTGAGGTTCATTACATAAAATACTACAGACAGCAGAATAATAATTGCGCTGATGACCAGTCCATACTGGAGATGGTTGCTTTTTTGCATAATAGTAAGGTTTATAAGGATTAAGAAAACTGTGCCTGGTTACGATTGATAACCGCTTTCACTTTTCCTTTTAACTCCGTGCCAATATACGCTGAATTTTTAGACCGGGAAGCAATATCCGCGGTGCTGAAAGTCCATTGGGCATCCGGTTCAAAAACAGTGAGGTTGGCAGGAACGTTTTCTTTCAGCTCCGGCTGTGGCAGGTTAAAAATGCGGCGCGGCTGCACAGTAAGCATTGTAATGAGCTGTTCCAGCGGCAGTTGGGGAATATGTCTGCGAAGTGCCCCAAAACAGGTTTCCAGTCCGATCATGCCGTTTTTAGCATATTCAAACTCCACCTGTTTGGCGTCCCATTCCTGCGGCTGGTGGTGGGTGGCAAAGCAGTCGACCGTGCCATTCAGCACCGCTTCTTTCAGCGCGGCCACATCTTCTGCGCCGCGTATGGGCGGGTTCACCTTCAGATGGGTATCGTAGTGCGCCAGGTCGGCATCGGTAAAGGAAAGGTGGTAGGGGGTAACGGAGCAGGTAACCTTTATACCTGCTGCCTTTGCCTGTGCAATAAGGGCAATGCCTTTGGCAGTGCTAACACCGGTAATGTGCAGGTTCGATGCTGTATACCGGGCCAGCTCCAGGTCGCGCTGGATAATCAGCTCTTCGGCCAGGGCGGGTTTGCCGGGCATACCCAGGCGGGTGGAGTGAATGCCTTCATGCATAAGGCCGTGGGCAGATATGCTTTGATCGTCGGGCAGCTGTATAATGGTACCGTTAAAGGCTTTTACATATTGAAGGGCTTTGAGCAGCAGGCCGGGGGATTGTACGGGTTTAATGCCGTCTGAAAAGGCTACTGCGCCGGTTTCGTGCATTTCGTACATTTCTGCCAGTGAGGCGCCTTCCAGGTTTTTGGTAACGGCGCCCATGGGCAGCACCTGTACCGGGCCGCCGCCGGTGTGGCTAAGCACGTAGCTGATCTGCGGCTTGGTGTGCAGGGCCGGCTGGGTGTTGGGCACTATCATTACAGTGGTAAAGCCGCCTTTGGCTGCTGCCTGTGAACCGGTTTGCAGGTCTTCCTTATGTTCCTGCCCGGGATCGCAGAAGTGGGCAAATACATCCATCCATCCCAGTGACACATGCAGATTATGGCCTGTAACCACTTCCGCGCCGTTGGCGGCAATGTCGGGGGCTACGCGGCTAATCTGACCATTTTCAATTAAAATATCCTGCTGTTGCCCGTGGAAAGGAGAGGAGGGGGCGACAATCCTGACGTTTTTAAGTAGTATGTGCATGCTGTACAAAGTAAAACCTGTCTGTAAGATGAAATGCTTATCCAAAAAAGTACAGGCGCAAAAATAGTAAAATTTGGGTTGGGTTCATGGTTATTGCAGCAGCCGCTCCCGCATGCCCGGTGAGGGCAGGGAACAGGCCTTTTTACCCGGCAGGCGATGTCGCCGCAGCGCTGCCTGGTCGTATACGGCATTGCCGATGGCAGGGGGAATACAACGCAGCAGCCAGCCTGCCAGGCTGTAAGGCAGCCGGCACCCGCACAGGATGCGGGCGATGGCCGCCGCGCGGGTGTAGGCTTTACCATGCTGCAGCAGGTAAATGGTGCCGGCATCTGCACCGGCGGCCACCCGCAGCCCATGCTCCTGTGCCAGCAGGAGAAACAGGCGGCTTTGCTGGTCGCACAGCCGGAAGCGCCCGCGGTCGGCCCGGATTACCCGGCGTATGAAGCGGTTGCAGAAAGCGCAGGCGCCATCGAACAATATAATGCTATCTGGCTGCATGGCGGGGAGATAAGAGGGCCGCCGGCAGCACCCGGCCTGGTGTTAGCCAGTGTACTTTACGGCTTACCCGGTTCAGCGCCTTGTGCAGCAGGGCGCTCCATTCATCATCTGTAAAAAAGAAGCCGTAGGTCATGATAAAAATGATCTCAAAGCCATATATCATCATAAATATATAGATGCCCAGGTGCAGCGCAATGCCGCAGCATATAACGGGCACGCGTGTTTTTTTGAACCACACCAGCACGGGGAAATAGGTTTCTACCAGCAGCGTAAAGTAGGTGGAAACGGTTACAAAAATTCCGTTGCGGGCCAGCAGGTCGTTCCAGGGAGTGCCTTTAAAACGGCCAATGCTAAAGGTGTAGTAGGTAGCTATGCCATTGAACCACACATCCGCATGTATCTTATGCCAGGCCGACCAGAAATAAATAAGGCAGAAGTGCAGGGTAATGGCCCGTACACACAGGTTGCTGCCCAGGTTTGACAAGCGGCGCAGAATTTCATTTTTAAGGGGCCGGGTTTTAATGCTGAAATACTGGTAGCTGTCGGCAAATATCATGTACAGCATAATAAATTTCATCAGGTTGTCGCCGCCGTTCAGCACCAGGTGGCACATGCGCTGCAGCGTTTCATAGCAAAGGAACAGCAGCAGGGCGGTAACGTGTTTGCCTATGCCAAAGAGGTACAGCATAATAACCAGCAGGTAAAAGGTAATTAACCACGGGTAGTGCGCCCGCAGGAGCTGGGTTGGAATGCCCAGCAGCTCCGTTAAAAAAGTGGGCACCGGCGTTACAAAGGAGCGGGGGCCGTACAGTATATCCAGGTAAGCCCACTGGAACAGCAGGGTTTTAACCAGGTGAAAGCACACAAACAGGCGGAAAACAGCCAGGTAAAAGGAATAGCGGTTCTTTTCCTCCAGGCTTAGCAGGTATTTATACAGTGCCATGGTAAATATTTTTTAGCGGTTAAGAGATACATAATCGCTTACAAAAAAAGCTTCTTCATGGCGGGGCGCCTGGCTGTACCGGTCGGCAAATTTGGGCAGCAGCACATGGGTGAGGATCAGGCGCACTTCATGTCGGGCGGTATCAATATGGTTTTTGCCGGCTACAATAGCGCCATAGTTTTTAAGGGTCTGGAAGCTGATGCCGTGTTGTATTACCTGCCGGGCCATATATTGTCCGCTGGTATCGGCGGCGTTTTTTTCCAGGTACCGGTGCCGGTACTGCAGCTCCTGCTGTATATCATGCAGATCGTCGGCTATGCCGCTCATGCTGCCGGAGAGCAGGTAGTCTGCAATATCCTCATGCCAGTTAAAAGGGGCCTTTTGCTGTTTAAGGGCAACAACAGGTTCCAGCACTTCAAAGGTTTGGGTTTGATGGGTTTGTTTATCCCGGAATTCATAGTACAGGCGTTCGTCATAGTTGGGTGGGGGCGCAAAAAAGCCCCATCGCTGGAACAGCCAGGTCTGGAATATGCGCTGCTGTTTATAATACTGCAGGCTGATGTAGTTATCCGGCATGGTGAACAGGAAGGTGGCGGCAAAATAGCCCACGAATGCCAGGTATATAACGGGGCGTAAAATATTCATGGCTGAAGGTTTGAAAGTTTGAAGGCGAAGCGGTAATTAATAGTGCGCCCGGGTTGTGCATGGGCTGCCGTATCTGTCAGTTGCCGGCTGCCCGGTGCAACAGTTGGGGGGACTGCTGGTGGAACAGGTATGCAGCTGCCAGGTACTGTAAGCACTGCTAACGCGGTAAGCACGGCGTAATACGCAAGCTGCAAAAACAACAGCAGGTGCAGGTGTTTGGCATATGCCGCCATGGCTGGTTACAGCCGGTGTATGCGCAAAGCAGTGTTCTGAAAGCAGGAAGGAAGGCCGGATAGCGGGCATTGTTTACCCGGCCCGGTTCTCCGGCCTTTTGCTTCAAACCTTCAGTGCTTACACTACCAACTAAAACGGTGTTAATCCAGGTTATTCAGCTTATTTTGGATTTGCTGCGCAGGGCTTAATACACCTTGTCCCGGCTGTGAGGGAATAATAGTGGCCGTGGCTGTAACTGTAAGCAGGTCCGTTTGGGTGATGTAACGGGTGGCCGTAATAATACGGGTGTAAGGCAGGGGCATTACATACACAGTGGGTATTGGTGTAAGGTAAACCGCTGCTTTGGCGCCAACGGCTTTTTGTGTACCATCTGCCAGCTGCATGTTGGCGGCCTGGTTGCTGCCCAGCAGGGCAGGACTGGTGTGGCTAAAGCTCGACAGGGTAATGGTGGTAACTGCCAGGCAGGCCACAATGGCTGTTTTAGCATTGAAAATGCGGATCATGACATTTGCTTTTTTGAGGTTATGGAATGAAAATATCAACAATGGGTTACTGTTACTGCGCAGTTGCAGGCACTGCGGTATTTATCAGTAGGTGTTCCTGCTGCCCGGGCTAATCCTTTGTATAAGCGTGGTTTTGGGGTGTAACAGGAAAAACAGGGCAGCTATGATCTGCTGTAGACCGGGTGTAAAGTTGCGCATTAAAATCAGCACCGTCAATAGCGTGTGTGTTTAATTTATTCCTACATTTACGATGCATAAATGTTTGTTTGTTTTAACTGTTAACCTCAAAAATTGTTATACCCCATGATTGCAGATACCATCAGGAAGCTGCGCCTGGAGCGGAATTTAACGCAGGAATACGTGGCCCTGGAACTGGGCATTTCACAAAACGCTTACTGTAAAATAGAGAACGGGCAGGTGCAATTAACCATAGCGCGTTTGCAAAAAATTGCAGCCATACTTGATACGCCGCCCGCTGCTTTGCTGAATGAAGCTGCGGCGCAGTCGCCGCCCGACAGCGCGCAGCAGGAGCTGAAAGCCGCCATTGCATTGCTGCAGGATGAATTACAATGCAAACAAAAGGTAGTGAACGAGCTGCTGGAGATTATTAAGGGAATGCGTGGAAGCGGCAGGTAGCTTTTTTACAAAGGAATCACTGTAGCCGACAAAAACCATTGTTAATACAGCACCGCAAATATGGCCGCCTTTTTTCTCGGAATTATTGCAGCCTTATTTACTCTTTATTTAAAATATTTTATGTTTTACATAAAAAATTAAATGTTTTACGTACATTTGGGTCAGCAAATAAATTCTACCTATTATGAATCGCTTAATTATCCGCGGGTTATATGCGCTGACCAGCATTACCTGGTATCTTTTCCTGGTATTTGTGGTGATCATTACCATTGGCATCTGTATTAAAATATTCACCGGCCAGCAGCTGGAGTGGGATGTGCCTGTTATTATAAACGCCTCCAAACATTTACCCGTTACCGGTATGAACACCAACCGGGCTACCGTGGCCTCTCTCAGGAATGTGGAAGGGCTGATGCAGTTTAAGGTGCGGCTTACACCGCTTTTAACCGCAAACGTTATCTTCTTTTATTCGTTGACGATGTTCCTGGTTGGCAGCATCCTGTTCCATGCCCGCCGTATTTTTAAATCGCTGAAAGCCGATATACCGTTTAACGCGGAAAATGTAAAACGGCTGCGTTATATCGGCCTGTTCGTAATTGCCATGGCGGTGATTAATTTTATAGATATGATATTCAAGAACATCCTGTTCAAAGCCCAGCTGCAGCAGGCGGGAAACCTCTACCATATCAAGATGGTGCTGGGCTGCTGGCCTGTGGCAACAGGCCTGGTAATACTGGTGTTGTCGGAAGTTTTCCGCAAAGGCTATCAATTAAAAGTGGATAACGAATCTTTTGTATAATGGCGATCATTATTAACCTGGATGTGCAGATGGCAAAAAACAAGATCTCTTTAACAGAGCTTGCGCAAAAAGTGGATATTTCCCTTACCAACCTTTCGCTGTTGAAAACAGGCAAGGTAAAAGGGATCCGCTTTGATACACTGGAAGCCTTATGCCGGGTGCTGAAATGTAAGCCCGGCGATATACTGGACATTACAGATGCAGAGTAAAACAGCGGTGAGCAGCCGCTTATTTATTCCATATTATCAAGCTATCATCGGGTACATCATATTCATACAGCCGCCGTGTAAGCGTATCAATATACAGCCAGCCATCGGTAATAAACCGGCGGCCATCTTCGTCTTCATAATCATGACCCAGGTGGCATACCAGGTATTGGGCGCTGTCCGTATCTAACAGCTGATCCCATATCCAGGTAATGGAGCTGTCTTTTACGGCGTATTGCACGCCTTCATTATCAGAAAGGGTAATATAGCGTGTTACCAGGGCATTGGCCCAACCTATTTTCCCGCGTAAAGCGCTGTCTATTTCAACAGAACGGCTGTTTGCCCCGGCAGGTGAAAATTCATGTAAAACAGCAGGTTGTCCGGCAACGGCGCTGTCGGTTGCAACAGTAACGGCAGCGGTGGTGGTATTGTTTGTAGAGGAAGCGCAGCCTGCGACAGCAAGCGCACAGCAAATGGCGGCAAGGGACCTTTTCATAGGAATGAAATAATTGCGTGCAAATATAATTAAAAGATCTGTTGGCGGATGGGCGGGATAACGGTAACCTGTATACTATGATGCCATCCGGCAGGAAAAGAATTGCCGCATTAACAATGCATTGTCTTGTAAATAAAAAATATATAGCATAAAGATGTTATATGTTTTGTTTGGTGATGGATTTATCTTGCGGGCTCAACCTATGCGAACTAAACTTAGCCTGATGAAATGTAACCCATTGTTGTTAGCTGCAGCTGAGAAATAACACTTGCGATTGTGTGTATATAAAAGGGCGTGCTAATGTAGCCGCCCTTCTTTTTTTACGTTTACAGGAAATACATTCCCTTCCTGCATTTAGCTAGCCTCTGGCAAAGCGTACATGCGTGGTAAGGGTAATACCGCAGTCGCAGGTAATTACGTCTATTATAATGGTGTTGCCGGAGGGCAGCACCAGGCTGCCTTCAAAGGTTTTACAGCTGCCGGAGGTGCTGATCAGCGACAGTATTACCAGGGTAGGGGTGGCCGTGCTGCCCTGCTCACTTACGTAGGCATGCGCTACCGTGCAGCTGGCGCTGGTTTCCACACAGTAATACTTGTTGCCAAAGCTGTCGTACCAGCCGCAGGTAGTGTCGGTTACCTTTGCATGAGGCTTGGCGGCAGAACGGCTTACCTGAACATATACCAGGCATAGGGCCATACACAGGGCGGATAAAATGAGGCTCTTTTTCATGGTTCTTTTGAGTTTGGTTTAAGGGGTGAGAAATGCGTACATAAGATAGCAAAACTTATTTAAAATATTATTTTTGCCTACACATACCTCAACTACATCAAGCATGGCAGCGTCTTTCCTGTCAAAGCACAAACACGTGATCCTGTACGGCATTTGCCTGGCCCTCCTGCTGTTCCTGTTAAAATGGCTGGAGCTGCGTTTTATTATCCTGAACCATGCCTTTGAGATATACATTGGCGCCATTGCCCTTATTTTCACGGGCCTGGGCATATGGCTGGCGCTAAAGCTTACCAAACCTAAAGTAAAAACAGTGGTGGTGGAAAAGGAGGTGTATATTCCGCAGGATGATGCTTTTGTGCTGAATGAGCGGGAGCTGGAGCAGATGGGCATCAGCAACCGGGAGCTGGAGGTGCTGCAGCTGATGGCGGAAGGCCTGAGCAACCAGGAAATTGCCGGGCGTTTGTTTGTATCACTCAACACTATTAAAACCCATTCATCACGGCTGTTTGAAAAAATGGATGTGAAACGCCGTACCCAGGCAGTAGAAAAGGCCAAACGCCTGCGCATTATCCCGTAAAGCGTTCATTCTTTGGTATAAACCGGCAAATTACAGGCAAAATCATGCTAAAGTATGACCGCCCGTAATGCGGAAATAGCCAAATTTGCCCATCAACCTGGACCAAAATCATACTACATGAAAAAGAATGTATGGGTGTGCGGCCTCATATCCGGCCTGCTTGTTACCGCCATGATGGTGTACGCTACCACCAAATGCTACAATGATCCCAACTTCGAGAGCAACATGGTGCTGGGCTATGCCTCTATGGTGCTGGCCTTTTCCCTGATTTTTGTTGGCATTAAAAATTTCCGCGACAAGTATAACGGCGGGGTGGTTACGTTTGGGAAGGCCTTTAAAATAGGGTTGTACATTACCCTCATAGCCTCTACCATTTATATGCTGGTATGGCTGGTGGAGTATTACCTGTTTATCCCTGATTTTATGGATAAATACACGGCCCATGTGCTAAAGGAAAAACAGGCCGGCGGCGCCACCGCGCAGGAGCTGCGGCAGCAGGCCGCCCAGCTGGCCGGCATGAAGGAAATGTACCGCAACCCGGCTTTTGTTGTGCTGCTCACGTATACCGAGATATTGCCGATAGGGCTTGTTATTACCCTCATCAGCGCGCTGATATTGAAACGTAAGCAAAACGATACAGCTGCAGCGTAGCGAAGTACATGGGCCTGACTTTTATAGCCTACCCGCGGTTCAGCAGTATTTTCAGCTTCCGGCGAAAGCGCTCCTGTTTGTTCTTTGGAAAGTTCTCATGCACATAGCTGGCGTTCATACTGGTAATGCGGTACAGCTGGTGATTGCGCATGTAGCTGTCTACCCGTTTTTCAAACAGCTCGCCGCCGTACTGCGGGTACCTTTCGGACAGCGGATGTTTTTCGTTATAGATCCGTTGTTTAAAACAGGCTGTTTTTACCAGGTAACACTGGTCGGAAAAGCCGTACCCCAGGTAAAAGTTACGGAGGCTGTCAATACTCTCTTCCTTTGCCTCCGCATAATTAAAGTTCCACACAGGGTTGGCTGCAATTACATCCTGCCTTTCCTCAAAAACGGCAATAGCATCCTTTATCCACGGGGAGCGGCTGTTATCCGGTATAGTATCGCTGGAAAAATGCAGCAGGTACGGCGTACTGCACAGCAGTATGCCGGTTAGCTCCGCAATGGAATAATAATATCCGCCGTTAAAGGAAGACAGGCTGACGTCAAAGTGTTCCAGCACCTTTTGGGCATAGTCATCTACAAGATAGTATTCATCAATAACATGCTTTCTTACCATCTTTTCCGCATAGTGCCGCACTTTTTCTATATCGTTCACATTGTTGATCAGCACTGTTCTTTTGGCAAAGCGGTAATTACAGCGCGCTATCATTTGCTGCAGGTAGCTGCCCTTTAAAATAAATTCCCAGTCGTTTTCGTAACACTTTGTTTCAAAAGTAACCATGGCTCCATTTAAGCAAGCGTAAATTAACACTTATATCTTCACCTGTTTCCATTTGCCCCGTTTAAACAAAATAAACGACGTAATGGAAATGGCCGTTTCCGCTACGGGTATGGCTATGAATACGCCCAAAGGCCCCATGCCAAAGAACTTGGCCAGTGTATAGGCCAGCGGTATCTGGAACAGCCAGAAACCGATAAAGTTGATCCAGGTGGGCGTCCAGGTATCGCCGGCGCCGTTAAAGGCATTGATCATTACCATGCCTACACCGTAGAAAACGTAGCCTGCGCTCATAATACGCAGCGCATTGGATGCAATGGTCTGTATCTGCGGGTCCTGTGTGAAAAGCGAAATAAAGAACCGTGCGCAGGTAAGGAACAACACGGTTACTACCGCCATGAATATAAAATTGTATTTGGCTGTTTTCAGCACCGATGCTTCTGCCCGTTCCGGCTGGCCGGCGCCCAGGTTTTGCCCGATGAGCGTTGCCGCTGCATTGCTTAACCCCCAGGCCGGCATAATAAAGAAGATGAGCAGGCGAATGGCGGTTTGGTAACCTGCGGAGCCATGATCGCCCCCGGTTTCAGCCACCAGCCGGGCCAGGAATATCCAGCTGCAGGAGCCGATGATAAACTGGAAGGTGCCTGGGGAAGCAATTTTTACCACGGATTTAATCACGCTCCAGTCTATTTTCAGGTGATGGCGTTTTACCCTTACCTGGCTTTTACCATTAAACAGGTGGTACAGCTGGTAAATAACGCCGATACCGCGGCCAATGGTAGTGGCCATGGCAGCGCCGGTGAGGCCAAAGGCCGGAATAGGCCCCAGCCCGTTTATGAACAGCGGGCAAAGGATAATATTGCAGATGTTGGCCAGCCACAGGCTTTTCATGGCCATGGCCGCATTGCCGGCGCCGCGGAAAATACCGTTAATGAGAAACAGCAGCATGATCACCAGGCTGCCGCCCATCATAAGACGGGTATATGGAGTGCCTTTCACCACGGTAGTGGGTTCGGCGCCCATAAGGCGTAAAATATCGCTGGCAAATATCATCCCCGCCGCGCTTACGGCAATGGTTACAAATATGGCCAGCCACAGCGCCTGCATGCCGGCATAGGCAGCAGCATCCGGGTGCTTTTCACCCACGCGGCGCGCTACCAGCGCAGTTGCCGCCATACTAATACCAATAGCCAGGGAATATATGATGGTGATAACCGACTCTGTAAGTCCTACTGTTTGTATGGCATGGCTGCTATCCGGCAGGTGGCCTACAAAGTACAGGTCTACCACCGCAAATACCGACTCCATGCACATTTCCAGTATCATGGGAATGGCCAGCGTAAACACAGCCCTGCGCAGGCTACCGGCCGTGTAATCCATTTCCTCTCCTTTAATGGCCTGCTTTATAAATGAAAAAATATACGATACCTTATTGGTAGACACGGTTTGTTGCGACATACAGTAATGACTTTTACAAATAAGTAATTAAAACGGGTAAGGGAAAAGATAGTTACCTGCAGGCATGCAGCGCCGCAGATTTGAGGTAAAACACCGGCTTATGTTGTGTTAACAGGAATATAGGTGTGTCACCTGGTGGTGCTTACAGTTCTGGCAATTTTCATGGCTTGAAGATTTTCCTTTGCATTGTATTGCAAATATACATTCCCCGGATGGAATATGAATGGTGTAAATCCGTCAAACTACAGGGTAATTTCCGACAACGCCCAAAGTACTAGATAAAAAGAACCGGCCGCCGGATAGCGGAAAGCGGCTGTAACAGGCGGATAATCCATCATAAAAAAAGAATAAGCTATTTTTGGGCTGAGCAGATCCTTATATTTTTATTTCCCTTAATGGCCTTAAAAAGTTCCGGCGTATGAAAATCCTTTACAACTGTAACTACGTTATTTTTTTCGCAGCCATCCTTTGCCTGTATTTTACCAAAACAGCTGCCGCCCAATCTTTTGAGGCGGAAAGCGGCACGCTTGGCAACGGCGCCAATACTCAAAGCTGCAGCAGCTGCTCGGGCAGCACCATGGTAGGCAACCTGGGCGGTCCTTCCAACGGCACGGTAGTGGTACCGGTGAATGTAAGCAGCGCTGGTATATACAACCTCACTATTTATTACTGCACGGCAGATCCGCGGGTGATTTATGTAACGCCCAACAACGGCAACTATACCGGTATTAACTGCGCGCCTTCCGGCGGCTGGAGCACTGTTGGCAGCACCAGTATAAACGTATCGCTGAATGCGGGCAGCAACACCATACGGCTCGATAACGGCGCCGGCGGGTGGGGGCCCAATATCGATAAGCTGCTGCTGCAGCCTGTTACCACTATTAATTTCGGCGCAGGCAACTACATTTACTATAACCTCAGCACCGGCAAGTACAATGTGTATTTTAACAATAACCTGGTAATTACCGATGCCTATGCCAGCTGCAGCTCCAACAGCACTTACTATAGCCATACCGGTTATACCAGCCGGGTGTATGCCGCAACGCCGGTAACAGATGCTTTCGGCAGCGGCACCAAACATACCATTACCCTTACGGGCGGCGGCCTGATATCCATGCAGCAGGTGTTTTACACCTATCCCGGTAAGCACTACTTTTTTACCGAAGTGCTGCTAAACGGCGCCGGTGCAAATTGTTATCGTATGTCGCCCTTAACCACCGGCACCGCATGGATCCCCGGCAGCGGCGATATGCGGGCGCTGAAAGTACCTTTTGACAATGACGCCTGGGTAAGGTATGATGCACAAACGCTCGGCGCTGCCAACTTTACCGGGTCGGAGGTGGCCGCCCTGTATGATAACACCAGCCGTAACGGGCTCGTGATAGGTTCTGTAGAACACATGCATTGGAAAACAGGGGTAACGGTAACGGCTAATGGTAATAATACACTGTCGGCCCTTACTGCTTACGGCGGGTATACGGATGGTACGGTTACACACGATGGCAGGGGGCATGGATGGGTAAATGTAGGCGGCGCCACCTGCAAATCGCCCAAAATACTGGTAGATTATGAAAGCGACTGGCGCACTGCCCTTGAAACCTATGGCAGCGCCAATGCGCTGGCAGAGCCAAGGTATATTAGTACGTTCAACGGCGGCACGCCTTTTGGCTGGAACAGCTGGGGCGCCATACAATCCAGCCTTACGCTGGCTAAAGCTAAATCCGTAGTGGATTTTTTTGCCGACAGCTGCACCGGTTTCCGCAACAGCGACAGCACCTTGTATATAGACCTGGACTCTTACTGGGATAACCTGGCTACCGGCGGCTGGACCGGCGATTTCAGCCAGCTGACCAATTTTGCCAACTACTGCAAAAGCAAAGGTTTTAAGCCAGGCATTTACTGGGCGCCGTTTGTAGACTGGGGCAAGAACGCCACCGGCACCGTGGAAGGCACGGCTTACCAATACCAGGATTGCTGGACCAAAGTAAACGGGGCACCCGTTGACCTGGACGGCGCCCGCGCCATGGACCCCACACACCCCGGCACCCGCGGCCGGATCGCCTACCTGCTGGGCAAATTCAAAGCCTGCGGTTTTGAGATGATAAAGCTCGATTTCCTGGGCCATGCCACCCTGGAAGCCGACAGCTACTACGATAACACGGTGCATACCGGCATGGAAGCTTTTCGTAAAGGCATGGAGTATGTGACGGACCAGCTGGCAGGCACCATGCTCACCTATGCGGCTATTAGTCCCAACCTGGCTACCGGCCGTTATGTGCATATGCGCCGCATTGCCTGCGATGCCTACAAAAACATCAGTGAAACCGGCTACACCCTTAACAGCACCACCTATGGCTGGTGGCAAAAGAACCTGTACCAGTATGCAGATGCTGATCATATTGTATTTGGTACAGCATCCGTGGGGGAGAACCGCGCCCGCCTTACATCCGGCCTGGTAACCGGTACGCTGATAACCGGCGACGATTACTCCACCATCGGCGCCTGGACACCCACCGCCAGGCAGCTCCTGCAAAATGCCGGTTTACTGAACATTGCGCGTAACGGCAACGGCAAAGCCTTTCGCCCGGTAGAAGGCAATACGGGCAACCAGCCCAATGAGCTGTTTACCGCTGCTGTTGGCAGCTATCAATACCTGGCCATTGTGAATTATGGCAGCAGCGCCAAAACCTATACCGTGAACCTGGGGCGTGTGGGATTAAGCAGCGGCTCCTATGCTGCAAAAGAGCTGTTTTCCGGCGCAGTGAGCAATGTTAGCGGCACACTAACTGTAACGGTGCCGGCAGCCGATGCGGTGATTTACCGTTTTGAAACAGGGGCCGGGAGCGCGGCAGGGCCGGTGTATGCAGGGCGCTGAAAGGAGGGAAGTAAAAAGTAAAAAAGCAAAAAGTAAAAAGAAGAAAGCGGATGCTTAACGCCGAATGCCTGATCAGGCGTTGAATGCTAAATGCAGGAGAATGGGGCATTACACCAGGTTTCAACCA
>NZ_DASTRI010000009.1:0-2855 GCF_035761305.1 Chitinophaga sp.
GGGTATTTGCTGAAGCAAACAGACGAAAAGAACTTTGCCTTATATAACCTCCAAACGTTTAGCATTACCAAAGCCAATATGCCGGAGCAGGAACAGCCGGTAGCCGCAGCAGAAACGGGCGATGCGGCAGGGTTGGCAGATGCCGGTGCCGCGCCTGCGGCCCCTGTTGAAAGCGCAAATGCCGACACTACCGGCCAGGCTATGATGGCCGCCCTGAAAAAAGACCTGGACACCACCTTTGCCGGCAAGGCAGAGGTTTCCGCCACATCCAGCAGGCCTGCCAACAGGTTTGCGGAAACATTGGACAAGGTAGTGCATGATGACCGCCCTGCGGATATTTCCCTGGAAACGCCCGCAGCCGCTACCCCGGCGGCTACGGCTGCAGCGGAAACAGTGGTAGATGCCGGCGCCGCGCCGGTAACCGCACCTAAAAAGAACCGCCGCAAACGCAGGGAGCGCGCGCCGCTTACCGCAGAGGAGCAGCAGCTGTTAAAAGAGGTAATGGCAGAAGAGCATAAAGCTGCACAAACAGATAGTTTGGCTACTGCAGCAGCGCCCATCGCTGAAGCGCCCGCAGCGCCGGCAGGCGCCGGAGCTGAACCTGTTTTAACAGATGCCGCAAAGGAATTAACCGGCACAGAAACACCGGCGCCCGCTACAGATGTGGCTATGGATGCCGCTGCGCCTGTAAAAGAAAAAAAGTCCAGGAAAGCTAAAAGGAAAAGGTCTTCAGAACCGGAATTTATAGAGTTTATGGATGACAGCACAGGGCAGCGCAGCACTGTACCGGCTACGGAAACCGCTGCTACGCCGCCTGCTGCTGCAGCAACAGATGCGGCGCCTGTATTAACTGATGCATCTTCCGTTACCCTGGAAACACCTAAATCCAAACGGAAAAAGCGCAAGCTGGAAGAGATGATAGATGCTGAGGAGCATCCCAACAATATTGTAACAGACAGTGTTGATTATGATGCCCCGGCGCACCGGGAAAAGAAGGCGAAGAAGAATGAGGGCGTAAAGATGATCAACTCTGATTGCGAGAATATGCTGGATGATAACGGCTTTCATAAGCTGCTCCGCAAATTTGTAACAGCAAAGGATAACGATGGTATGCTGGAGGCCTTTCAGCGCTATACCCGTGGCTATTGCCTGGAAACCAGCCAGATCAGGAAGCTTACGCAGCTGATATCTTCGGATGAATACCGTTACAGGCTGCTGGACATGGCTTATCCCAAAGCCTACGACTCTGAAAATTTCGCAGACCTGAGCAGCTTGCTGAATGACAACTATTATCAGAGCCGTTTTAAAGCCATGCTGCATAAATGACCGGAGCCGTAACCCGCTACTTTATTGATGTATTGTATAAAGGCACGCTGTACAGCGGTTTCCAGGTGCAGGAGAATGCGCATACGGTGCAGGCTGCGCTGGATAAGGCATTGAGTACTTTGTTCCGCGCGCCTGTTGTAACTACCGGCTCCAGCCGTACAGATGCCGGTGTGCATGCCCTGCAGAACTTTCTTCATTTTGATACCGCGCTGCCGCTGCATCCGCAGTTCCTGTATAAGATCAATGCCATTTTACCGGAGGATATTGTGCTGAAAGCTATTTATGAGGTACCGCCGGATGCGCACGCGCGTTTTGATGCGCTGGGCCGCTCTTATGAATACTATTTATACCGGGAAAAAGACCCGTTTATGAAAGACCGCGGCTACTTTTTCCCTTACACGCTGGACACAGGTTTGCTGCAGGAAGCGGCAGCCATCATAAAGGACTATACAGACTTTACCTCCTTCTCCAAACGCAATACGCAGGTAAAAACTTTTTTGTGCAAAATCCATGAATCCTACTGGACGGTGAGTGAAAAGCAGCTGGTGTACAATGTAAGCGCCAACCGCTTTTTGCGGGGCATGGTACGCGGGCTGGTAGGCACCATGTTAAGGGTAGGGCGGGGGAAGCTTACCCTGCAGGATTTTCACAATGTAATTGCCGGGAAAGATTGTACCCTGGCGGATTTTGCCGTACCTCCGCAGGGGCTGTTCCTGGTAAAGGTCAGGTACCCCGAAGGGCTGCTTGTGGATGATCGGCTTAAGTAGTTTGGCGCTGGAGTATGAGACATGCAAGCCGCAATAATATGCAGTACATTTCTATCCTTTCTGATTATTAAGCCTTGTTATATCGCCTTAGCCGCAGCTTTAGCTATCTGCATAGCTGTACATTCCCTCTTATCCACCCCAGGCATTCGTGCACCCTCCGCATCTTCATTCCTTCTCATTATTCGTGGCGCACGCTGCCTTAATCACAGGCATCAGCATCTGCACATCTGCATATCTGCACATCCGCACATTTTTCTCTCTCCCCAATCCCTTTCCCCTGGCGGGTTTTCAAAAATATTTTAAAATCTGCCAGCGAAATATTTGGAAGTAAATAAAAACTCCCTACCTTTGCGTCCCGCTTTGATAGAAAGCACACCACACAAAGTTCTTCTCACTATTGATTTTACCGGCGTACATGGATAGCAGTTATTGGCTGAAAAGCAGGTGGCTGTTGGGTTTGAGCGGTTTTGTAAAATAAAGCGTACGGTAAGAAAATCTTCAAAAAAGATTTGGAAAGAAAAGAAGAAAATGCGTATCTTTGCAACCCCAAAACGACGGATACAAAAGTAAGTTCATCGTAAGTAAATAATGAGAGATGTGACATAAGGTCTGACGGTTCGTAACCGTAACATCAACAAGCTTTATGCCTTCGGGCAGGAGCCAGGTTCTTTGAAAGATTGGAACAACAGTAGGTCTTGGTTATATAACCGGGATTGAATAGGTAAGCGAAAGCGAAAACATTAATTGAACGCCTGATTTTCA
>NZ_DASTRI010000010.1:0-3925 GCF_035761305.1 Chitinophaga sp.
TGGATGAAGTATTGATAATTGCCTACGGCACCAGTACCCGCCGCGACCTGACCGGTGCGGTGAGCCGGATTACCTCCAGGGATATTGCCCAGCAACCCGTGACAGATCCCCTGCTGGCCTTGCAGGGCAGGGTACCGGGCTTAAATATTACCCAATCCTCAGGCCTGCCGGGCAGCTATACAAAAGTGGAGCTCCGTGGCCGTAACAGTATTGCCGCAGGTAACAGCCCGTTATATATTGTAGATGGCGTGCCATTTCCAGGTACCTCATTATCCCTGGATAACATAATGGAGGATGGTGTTGCTATTAGTCCGCTGGCCGGTTCCAACCCGCTGAATATGATCAATGTGGCCGACATCGCCAGCATTGATGTGCTGAAGGACGCGGATGCTACTGCTATTTACGGTTCCCGTGGCGCCAACGGGGTGATATTAATTACTACCAAATCTGCTAAACGCCAGAAAATGACCCTGGACGCCAACATTTATACGGGTATGGGTAAAATGGCGCACGGTGTGCAGTATATGAATACGCAGCAGTACCTGCAAATGCGCCGGGAGGCATTTAAGAATGATCATGCGGATCCGGGTTTATTCGATTACGATGTGAATGGCGCCTGGGACACTACCCGGTATACCAACTGGCAAAAGGTATTGCTGGGCGGCACCGCGCACCTTACAGATGCGCAGCTGGCCTTTGCCGGCGGTGACTCTATTGTGCAGGCACGCATCAGCGCCGGCTATCACAAGGAAAGCACGGTGTACCCTTCAGATTTTAACTACCAGAAAGCTTCTGCGCGTGTTAATCTCCAAATGAATTCACCAAACAACAGGGGCAGGATCGTTTTAAATACCAGCTATGTGGCAGACAGGAATTACCTGCCTTCCATTGATATGACAACCTATGCGATAACCACCCCCAATACGCCTGAAATTTATACGCAAGATGGTAAATTAAACTGGGAGCGTAGCACCTTCTTAAACCCTATGGCTAATTTTCTAAAAGTATATAAGGCCAACACCAGCAACCTGATGACCAATGCTATACTAAGCTACTGGATATTAGATGGCCTGCAGATAAAAACAAGTGTGGGGTATAATTTGATGCAAATGCATGAGTTGCAGCCGAATCCAACACGTGCCTACAATCCAGCATTCAATCAGGTGGGGAACACAAATTTTGGAGATGGTACCAGTAAAAGTTGGATTATAGAACCACAGCTTACCTATGATCATGAAATATGGAACGGCCGCCTGGAGGCACTGGTAGGGGCTACTCTACAGCAGGAAACTCGTAACCAGGAAGGTGTTTTTGCTTATGGATATACGAACGATGCTTTAATTGAGAACAAAACAGCTGCATCAACTATCTATCCTCTTGGAAATAGTTATTATCAGTACCGTTATAATGCATTATTCGGGCGTTTAAAATACAACTGGAAAGGCAAATACATCCTGAATCTTACTGCCCGGCGCGATGGTTCCAGCCGTTTTGGCCCTGGCAGGCAAATGGCCAATTTTGGATCAGTAGGTGCAGCCTGGATATTTTCCAATGAGCCCTGGGTATCTCAGGCACTGCCCTTCCTGAGCTTTGGCAAGCTCAGGGCCAGCTACGGCCGTACGGGTAACGATCAGATAGCAGATTACGGTTATTATGCCACCTATTCGTTCTCATCTCCTTACCAGGGGTATGCGGGGTTGTTACCTACGCGCTTATACAACGCCAACTATGGATGGGAGCTAAGCAATAAAGCAGAAGTAGGCCTGGAGCTGGGTTTCAGGAACGATCAGCTGCTGCTCCGGGCCAGCTATTATAACAACCGCTCATCCAAACAGCTGGTAAATGCGCCTATTTCCGGTTTAAGCGGCTTTAATACCATTGTTGATAATTATCCTGCCTTGGTAGAAAATACCGGGTGGGAGTTTGAATTAAACACGCAGAATATAAAAAGCCGGTATTTTACCTGGAGCACGTCTTTCAATATCAGTATTCCCCGCAACAAGCTGTTAGCATTTCCAAATTTAGAGAACACACCTTATAACAGGTTTTATTCTATAGGACAGTCGTTGAATGTATACAAGGGGTTCCATTATACAGGGATTAATGACGATGGTTTATATGGCTTTACAGATGTGGATGGGAATGACAAGCTCGTAGCGTTTTCACCGGATTATGCTTTTACAAAACCACTGGGCCCTTTTTATTATGGTGGCTTGCAAAATAGTATCAACTACAAGGGCTTGCAGTTGGATGTATTTTTCCAGTTTGTTAAGCAAAACCGTTTCAGCTACCTGTATAATGGTCCAGCTCCTGGTATGAACAGAAATAAGCCGATAGCTGTAGACGACCGTTGGCAGCACAAAGGCGATAATAAAACAACACAGCAGTATACACAAGCGCTAACAGAAGTTTACCAGGCTTACAGTAATATGCAGCAAAGCGACGGCGCTATTGAAGATGCTTCCTATATACGGCTGAAAAATGTAAGCCTCAGTTACCAATTACCTGGTAATTGGATGCGGAGTGCGCATTTGAGAAGCGTTCGGTGCTACCTGCAGGGACAAAACCTGCTGACCTTTACCCGCTACAAAGGCCGTGATCCAGAAGTAGCAGCAGTAAATCATGAAGTATATCCGCCGTTGCGCGTATGGACGTTTGGCATACAACTAGGACTTTAAAGGGAATATTTTAAACTGACTCTAATAAATGCAACTAATAAACCGGCTGCCAACCTTAAAGCAATGTTCTCCAGTTAATTGCTGGAAGAACAGATTATTGGCCGGCTATCTGTTAATACTATGTATAATCACATCCGGTTGTAAAAAGCTATTGGAAGTACAGGTACCGCCTACGGAAACAACACCCGGAACCATATTTACCAGTGACCTGAACGCTACTTCTACCGTAATAGGTATTTATGGCGAAATGATGAATGGACAGGGATTTGCCAGCGGCGCTACCAGGAGCGTTACTTTTCTAAGTGCTTTATCTGCAGATGAGCTGGAAAATTATTCGAGCTTAACCGTGCCAAGGGAGTTTTATGAAAACAGCCTCAATACCAATAACGATGCTATTGAGCACCAGTTATGGGATGAAGGCTATAAGTATATTTACGCCGCCAATGCATTAATGGAGGGGCTTGCCCTCTCAACAGCCAATGTTTCACCTGATGTGCAGAAACAGCTGCAGGGAGAAGCTTTGTTTATAAGGGCCTTTTGCCATTTTTATTTAACCAATTTATTCGGCGACATTCCTTACCTGAAAACAACTGATTATCAAAAAAATATTACCAGCTACCGGCAGCCGGTATTAACGGTATATGAAAACATTATTGCCGATCTGCAGCAGGCGCAAGAGCTTTTGAGAGAAGAATACGTAGCCATACAGCCAACAGCGGAAAGGGTGCGTCCCAATAAATGGGCCGCCACTGCCTTGCTGGCGCGGGTGTACCTGTACACCGGTAACTGGGAGCAGGCGGCGGCATTATCAACAACTGTAATCAACCAGGGTATATACCAGCTGGAAGATTCCCTGAACAACGTGTTCCTGAAAACCAGCCGGGAGGCCATCTGGCAGCTGATGCCTAATAATCCGGGAGTGAATACCTGGGAAGGCAGGAATTTTATACTCACCCAGGCGCCTGTAACAGAAGAGTTTAACTCTACCGTATTAAGCCGGTATATGCTGCAGGCCTTTGAAGCCGGGGACAGGCGCCGCCGTAACTGGGTGGATAGCATTGCATTAGGCGCCTCGCAGGTGTATTACTTCGCGTATAAATACAAAAAGAAAGTTGATGCGGATATTACCGAGTATTCAATGGTATTGCGGCTCGCAGAACAATACCTTATAAGGGCAGAGGCCCGCGCGCACCTGGATAACCCGCAGGGCGCAATAAACGATCTGAACTACATCCGCGAACGTGCGG
>NZ_DASTRI010000011.1:0-5157 GCF_035761305.1 Chitinophaga sp.
TTTTACAGCATCAGCGATACGGCCGATGTGGCGCCGGAGCGCCTGCGCCGGTTTTTTATGCGGGAGGGCGACGGCTACCGCGTAAGGCGCGAGATCAGGGAAATGATCCTGTTTGCCAGCCACAATTTCATCAAAGACCCGCCTTTTTCGCACCTCGACCTGGTGAGCTGCCGCAATGTGCTTATTTACCTGAATCATTCAGCGCAGGAGCGGGTAATGGAAACCTTTCACTTTGCCTTAAAGCCGGGCGGCTTCCTGTTCCTGGGATCGTCAGAATCGGCTACCGGCGCTAACGACCTGTACACCATTTACAGCCGCGAGTACCATATTTTTCAAAGCCGGCAGCTTACATCGCATGCTTATCCTGTGCCTGAATCCGTGCCTACCTTCCAGTTTAAGCAGCCGATTGTTTCCGCAGCTACTGCAGAACGTGACAACCGCACCATGGAGCGCATTACCATCAGCGACCTGCACCAGCGCCTGCTGGAGCAATATGCGCCGCCTTCTTTGGTGGTAAGTGAGGAGTATGACATTGTACATCTTTCGGAACGCGCGGGCCGCTACCTGCAGATAGCCGGGGGAGAGCCTTCGCAGAACCTGTTAAAGCTGATAAGGCCGGAGCTGCGGCTGGAGCTGCGTTCCGCGCTATACCAGGCGGTACAGCGGCAAACACCCGTAGAGGCGCGCGGCCTGAAAGTAACGGTAGATGATCATACGGAAACGGTGAATATACATGTAAGGCCGGTGTTCCGGGAAGAGGAAGGCCCTAAAGGATTTATACTGGTGCTGTTTGAAAGAGCGGCTGATGAAGCAGGAGAGAGGGAGGTAATTTTAACATCCGATGAGCCGCTGGCCCGCCAGCTGGAAGAAGAGCTGGTACGCGTAAAGGCACAGCTGCGCGCATCTATAGAACAGCATGAGTTTCACGCAGAGGAGCTGAAAGCCTCCAATGAAGAGCTGCAGGCCATGAACGAAGAGCTGCGCTCAGCCGCCGAAGAGCTGGAAACCAGCAAAGAGGAGCTGCAATCCATTAACGAAGAGCTGCGCACCGTGAACCAGGAGCTGAAGGTGAAAATAGAAGAAACCACCCTGGCCAATAATAACCTGCAGAACCTTATTAAATCGGCCGAGATAGGCACCATTTTCCTGGACCGCAGCCTGCGCATAGCCCTGTTTACACCGCCGGTGCGCAGCTTATTCAATCTTATTCCCAATGATATTGGCCGCCCCCTGTCTGACATTACCCACCGGCTGCAGTATAACGAGCTGATGGAGGATGCGGAGCGGGTGCTGGAAAGGCTGCAGCCGGTAGAACGTGAAGTACGCACTACAGACGGCCGCCTGTTCATGACCCGGGTGCTGCCCTACCGCACAGCGGAAGATCGCATAAACGGGGTGGTGATCACCTTTTTTGACATTACCGAACGTAAGCAGGCAGAAGAGGCGCTGCGCCAGAGCGAAGACCGCTACCGCACTATATTTAACTCTATAGATGAAGCCTTTGCCTTTTGTGAAATAATTATAGATGCAGGCGGTAAGCCGGTTGATTACCGTATGCTGGAAACCAACCCCGCATTTGAAAAAATGACCGGCCTGAACCCGGAATTTGCGCGGGGAAAAACAGCACGGGAGGCCATCCCCGGTATTGAGGAATGGTGGATAGAAACCTTTGGCCAGGTGGCCCTGAAAGGGGATGTGCTGCGGTTTGAGAACAGGTTCGCAGGCCTGAACCGCTGGTTTGATACCTATGCCGCCCCGGTAGGCGAAAAAGGCAATGGCAAGTTTGTGCTGGTATTTACCGATATAAGCGAGCGTAAACATGCAGAAATGGCCCTGCGGCAGTCAGAGGCGCGCTTGTCTGCTATTTTTTCAGAGGCAGAGGTGGGCCTTTCTGAAATTTCCACAGACGGGCGTTTCCTGCTGGTGAATGATGCGCTCTGCCGCATGCTGGGCCGTACCCGGGAAGAGCTGCTGCGTTTAGGCATTGCCGATGTTACCGTGCCGGAAGACCTGCCAGGCAGCCTGCGCGCCGTACGCCAGCTTACAGAAACCGGCAAACCGGTGTCGGTTGACAAACGCTACCGCCGGCCCGATGGACGGCAGGTGTGGGCCAACAGCACACTATCGCTTTTAAAAGTACAGGACAGCCCTGTAATACTGGCGGTTACGCTGGACCTTACCGGGCGCCGCCAGGCCGAAGCCGCGGTGCGTGCCTCAGAGGAAAAATACCGCAGCCTGTTTGAGTCTGTTAACGAAGCATTTTGTCTTATAGAGGTAATGCCCGGTGCAAACGGCAAACCTGCCGATTTCCTGGTGCTGGAAAGCAACCGCGTATTTGAGCAGCTGCTGGGAGTAGCAGAGGCTAAAGGTAAAACTGCCGGCCAGCTGGCGGCAGGGCTCGACCAGCAGTGGGTAGAGGCCTATACCGCTGTAGCGCTTACCGGCGAACCGGTACACCTGGAGAATTATATACCTGCGTTGGGCCGCTGGTTTGAAGCGCACCTTTCCCGGGTTGGAGGCAAAGACGGCAGGCTGGTGGCTATTATCATTAATGATACCACGGAACGTAAGCAAACGGAGGCGAATATAGCTTTCCTGGCCGAAATAGGTGTAGACGCCATACGCCCTATGACCCCCCATGAGGTAATGGAAGCAATAGGAGAAAAAATATATAACCGCTTTGACTTGTCCCGTTTAACCTTTGCCTATGTGAATGAAGCGGAAAATGCCATTACAACGGTATACGATAAGCACCGGCCGCATTTGCCCGGCATAATGGGCCGGCAACAGCTGCGGGATTTTATGGGAGGAGATGCTTTTATACAAGTGATGAAGGCCGGCAGAGTATACCCCGTAAATGACATTACCACAGATACTTATACGGCAAACAAAATAGCCGCTTTACAGGCTTTGGGGGCCGGTGCGCAGCTGCTGGCGCCTTTTGTAAGCGACGGTAAATGGCGGTTTATAGTTATACTGCAAAAGAACGAACCTTATATATGGCGCCGGGACGAGCAGGAGTTGCTGCGCGATCTTGCCCCGCGTATTTACCTGTATATTGAACGTGCCCTTGCAGAAGAAGCGCTGCGTAAGAGCGAGATAAGGCTGGCTACGGAGCTGGATAATATGCAGCAGCTGCAGCAGGTAAGCAGCCAGATGATAACGGAAGATGATGTGAATGTACTGTACCAGCGTATTATTGATGCGGTAATAGCAATCACACGGTCTGATGCGGCCAGTATACAAATGTTGTACCCCGAGAAAGAGCAGCTGCATTTACTGGCATATAAAGGATTTGATGAGGCGGCCGCTGACTACTGGAAATGGGTGCCGGCAGGCGGCAGCGTTTATGGGATAGCCTTTGCCGAAGGACAGCAGGTGATAAAGGATATTGAAGCCGGCAGCGCCGGGCTTGGAAAAGAAGATCTGAAACACTACCGCCGCCTGGGGTTCCACACCGTGCAGGCAACGCCGCTTATATCGCGTAAAGGCAAGCTGGTAGGCGTTATCAGCAGCCACTGGCGCGCCCATTACAAACCAACGGAAACCGTGCAACGTTTACTGGATGTGGTGGCCCGCCAGGCTGCCGACCTGATGGAACGTAAATTATACGAGCAGGCGCTGCGCGATTCAGAAGAGCGTTTCCGCGCTATTGTAAGCCAAAGTACTGCCGGCATTTATCATGCAGACCTGGATGGCAGGTTGCTGTTTACAAACAATAAGTTCTGTGAGCTGACAGGTTACACTGAAGCCGAGTTGGCCGGTAAAACCGTTTGGGAGCTTACCCATACTGATGACCTGGAGTTGAACCAGGAGCTGTTCCGGCGTTTGATTGCAGAAGGCGCCCCCTTTGAGATCGAAAAGCGCTTTGTACACAAGAACGGCACACCCGTATGGACGGCTGTGAGTGTAGCGCCTATACGTAATCATGCCGGCAGCCCACGTTCCGTAGTGGCGGTAGTACTGGATATTACCGAACGCAAAGCCCTTGAGCAGCAAAAAGAAGATTTTATCGGCATTGCCAGCCATGAGCTGAAAACACCGGTTACCAGCATTAAAGCCTACGCAGAAGTGCTGCAGGAAATGTTTGAGGAAGCAGAAGACCATCAAAGCGCCGCGCTGATGGAAAAGCTGGATGTGCAGATAGACCGGATGACAGAACTGATTAATATGTTGCTGGACACTACCAAAATAGCGGAAGGAAAGCTGGTGCTGCACCCCGAGGTATTTGACCTCAATAAGCTCATAAAGGAACAGGCCGAGCAGCTGAAATATCTTTCCAAAAAGCATAAGGTTATTTTAAAGCTGGGCAAAATACACTCCATTACTGCAGACCGGGAGCATATCAGCCAGGTGCTTACCAATCTTATATCCAATGCCATTAAGTATTCACCGCAGGGCGGAGATGTCATCATCACCACAAAGGAAGCAGATGAAGGCGTACGCCTGAGCGTGCAGGATTTTGGGATCGGTATTCCACAGGCTTTGATAGACCGGGTGTTTGACCGCTTTTTCCGCGTGGGTAACCTGGAACGGCAAACTTTCCCGGGCATGGGCCTTGGCCTGTATATTACCGCGGGCATTGTGCAGCGGCACGGCGGCATTATTTCCGTAAATAGCCGGGAAGGAGAAGGAACGGTTTTTCATGTTACATTGCCATACAAAAGCAACGGCGCACAAGGCGCTTAACTATGCGATGGGTGAAGAAACCGGTCCAATACAGCATACAACTCCTGTATGCGGAAAGGTTTTTCAATCACGGCATCTGCTTTGGAGGCGTCTATAGAGGCCTTGCTAAAGTACTTGGCGGTAAATAATACAATCGGCAATGATTCCAGCCCCGGCCTGTGCTTCAGCTGCCGGCACAGGTTTCTGCCATCATATTGCCCCAGGGCAATGTCCATCAGCAGCAGGTCTGGGTTATGATCTTGCAGGGATGATTCCAACATGGCAGGGTCATTCAGGGTAATTACTTCAATTTTTCTTCTCGATAGGATAAAAGAAATAGCCTCCAGGATGGGCAAATTATCATCCAGAACAAGCACTTTAGTCATAATACAGTGTAATTTAACGGAACTCCCACTACAAGTCGACAATCAGGTCTTTATGTATAAGTAAGATAAACTGATTTTTCTAAAATGCAATGATCAGTACGAC
>NZ_DASTRI010000012.1:0-17344 GCF_035761305.1 Chitinophaga sp.
CGGTCAATATCCCAACAGTCACACGTTGTGTTCGAAGATAGAAAGAACTGGAATTGAAAGCAAATCACAACCGTCAACTTGCGGCTTAGTGGCACCTTCGGGTTGTGTTCGAAGATAGAAAGAACTGGAATTGAAAGCAAATCACAACCTTTTTGCCCATCAGTTCCAAAACGCCGACGTTGTGTTCGAAGATAGAAGGAACTGGAATTGAAAGCAAATCACAACAAATAAAAATATTGTTTTCATTTAAAGCCGCCATGTAATTGAATTGGAAGCAATAGCACTTTCTGCACAGCTGCGGAGCCATAGAAGGTGCCTACATGGCAGAAGTGAATAAGTGGTTGTCCATAGTCAAAGTTAAATTTCCAATAAACAAGATAGCCATACTGAATATTATAATCAGGAATTCTATATAGATAGGAAGTTAACTGGTTGATATAAAGGAATAATTAATTAAAAGAATGGCGAAACTCCAAAGGAGAAAGGTTTGTCTTGGTCTTAAAGAGCTTGCTAAAAGACTGAAGATGCTCAAACCCTAGCTCATAGGCTATCTCACTGATGGATAGATTGGTGGTTGAAAGTTTTTCTTTGGCCAGTTCGATCAGCTTATTATGCAAATGCTGCTGGGTGCTTTCCCCTGTTAAGGATTTAAGCAAACTGCTTAGGTAACCAGGTGAAATATGGAGGGTGCCGGCAATTAACGCAACGCTTGGCAACCCTTGTTTAGCCAGCGCGCCACTGTTGAAATACTGCGATAAGAAATCCTCCAGGCGGGTGAGCACTTCATGGCTCGCGGCTTTCCGGGTAATGAACTGGCGCTGGTAAAACCTTTCAGAATAGGTCAGCAACAGTTCAAGTTGTGCGATAATCACGCTTTGGCTAAAGCGGTCAATATTGGCTTGATACTCCTGTTCGATATTGTGGACGATCGTGTTAAGCATGGCCTCTTCTTTGTCAGACAAGTAGAGCGCTTCATTGACCGAATAACTGAAAAATTCATATTGCCGGATGTTTTTAGCCAACGGCGTGTTCCATAGAAAATCCGGATGAACCAGGATCATCCAGCCTTCAGGACGATGCATGACGCTGTCCTTTTCAATCTCGACACTGAATACCTGCCTCGGTGACATAAAGAATAACACGCCTTCATCAAAGTCGCTGGCCTGCTGGCCGTATTTGAATTTGGCATTCTTGACCCTTTTCATCGAGATCGAATAAAAGTCATAGATCAAACTAAACGAGCCTTCAGCTAACGGCCGTTTCAGATCATCCATATGTACCACGCTCACGAGCGGATGTGCAGGGTTAGGTAGGCCTGCCGCCCGGTGGTATTCCGTTATCGTGCTGAAACGAAGTACTTCATTTTTCATTACTTCAAGTTAATCAGTTTTAAAATAAACCGCTGCAAATTCTTTCGCAAAATCTGCCAGTTTTATCTTACCCATTTTGGGTTTAGCCCGGTGGAAATTCTCCAGCGTTTTCCCGCTGTGCGTTGCTGCCTGCATTTCCACCAGGGTTTCCGCTGATTTTTTAGGCACTTTAGCCATCTTCAGCCCCCGGAGCATTTCCTTATCAGAGAGCAGTACCCATTTCAGCCATGGCTTATCTACTGCCGTACCGATGATTTTGGCTGCCTCGTTACAGGTCATCTCCTCACTACCCACATAACGGATGGTTTTATCCCGGGGGAGTAACAGCAGTTCCTCCGCAACGGCATCGGCGATATCTTTAGGCGAAACGAAAACGATACGATCATCTCCGCCGTAATTTCCCATCAGCAGGCCTGTCTTGCCGGTCAGCAAGGCCCAAAGCCCCGAATACCGCAGTGTCAGGAACTTACCGGTAAAGCCTTTGCCTTTGATAAGGCCTATAGACTGGTAAAAGTTGGTATAAAAAGCAGCTGGCCGCATGATGGTAAGCGATGTTTGCAGGCCATCAAACAAATGCTCAACATTCTCACCTTTCACCAGGTCGGCTGCCCAACCGCTCAGGAGCACAACACGCTTTAAACCGGCTTGCTTTAAAGCCTGCACGTAGTTTTGCGCCATGCAATGCAGGTAATCCCCAAGGTCAGGCGCACTGAAATTGAGGGGAATCATGGCATAAACGGCATCTGCGCCGGTAAATGTATCAGTGAGAAAGTTAACGTTAGCTATTGAGCCTATGGCGGCAGTAGCACCGAGTTTTTCGATAGCGGCTTCTTTCTTCGGGTTGCTGCTGATAACGGTTACTTCATGCCCTTGAGATACTAAAGTTGCTGTCAACGGTTTACTGATGTTTCCTAATGAACCGGTTACAATGATCTTCATCGTTTATTATTTTGTGTAAACACCGTTCTCAATATCAGTCAGCAAAGCTGAATGTGCAGGATGCCAGTTTAATTGTTCTTGTGTCCATGTACTGGACGCAGGACAATCAATGGCAGCCATTTGTGCAAACCAGCCGAAATGTTCAGCGGCAGCTTCAGGGGCTATTGATTTTACCGGAATATTAAGTTGTTTAGCAATGGCCCCGGCAATGGCTTTAACGGTAATTCCTTCTTCAGCAGCAGCATGATAACGTGCACCTGGCGCGGCGTTCTCCAATGCCAGTCGATATAAATATGCTGCATCTAACCGGTGTACAGCGTTCCAGCGGTTTTGCCCTTCACCAATGTAGGCCGAAAAGCCTTTTTCACGGGCAATGTTAACCAATATGGGAACAAATCCGTGCTTATCGTCATGGCCATGCACGGATGGTGATAATCGTATGATTGCTGTCCGTACACCCAACGCTGCTGCGTTATTCGCTGCCTGTTCCGAAGCACGGGGCCAGGCCGGATTAACAGGTGCAATCATATCCTCTGTAGCCAATTTTCCCGGGCTCACTAATGCGGTACCGGAGGTAACGATTAATGGACGATCAGAACCTGCCAGCACTTCGCCAATGGTTTCAATGGCTTTTTTATCTACCTGGCAAACCGCGGGGAACCGGGTAAAATCATGAATAAAGCCGGCATGAATAACGCCGGTGGTTTGAGCGGCGCCTGCCTTTAAACTCTCTAAATCCTCCAGGTCACCGCGGAGTACTTTAGCACCGGCTTCGATCAATTTTTTGGCTGAAGCATCTGAACGGGCCAATCCCAATACCTGGTGGCCTCCACTTAATAATTCCTGCACAATGGCAGTGCCAATGAAGCCGGTGGCTCCTGTTACAAATACATGCATATGTTTCTTTAGTTTTCACAAAGATCACTTATGCATGATGCACCGGTTTATCCAAATCTGCTTTTGGTTTAGCCGATTCTACACCCTCCCGCATCCCTCAAATTTTTTTTACTTTTAAATAACTACAAAATTCCAAACCGGTATGGCGTTTAATGAAAACCTGGTTAACAGGGTACGGGAAATAATCGCAGCTGCTGGTACGCCTTGATCCTGCCATATTTGAGCAAATGCTGGAGCAGGAGGGCTGCAAGCCCATGGTACATGCCGGCGGGGTAATGAAAGGATATGTTTTTGTAGATGAAAGTGTGCTAACTACCAAAAAGCAGCTGCAGCACTGGGTAAACCTGGCGCCCGATTTTAACCGCTTTGTCAAATCGTCCGGGAAAAAGTAAAGGTTGCCAGGTAAGTAATTTACTTCCTGTGCAACCTTGCTTTCCTGGGGTTATGAATAAAGTATGAACAGCTATTGCAACGTAAGATGTAATTCCCCTTTGGCGTCAACTACACTGTTTACATTTTTGGTGGCGTGCAGGTCCTGCAAAAAAGTTTGCACGGGCCGTTCCCGGTTCACAATAGCATAGTACCGGGTGGCTGCCAGCTTTGCATCATCAATATGAATGCGGATATTATACATCCGCTCCAGTACATCACAAATATCCCGCAGGGGAGTGTCTAAAAATATCTGCAGGCCCTCCATCCAGGCCAGGGTTATATTTGACTGAAACGGCGCAACAGATACCGCGCCGCGCTGCCTGTCAATAGTGGCTTCCTGCCCCGGTTTCAGCTGTACTATTTTATTTTTTGCATTTATTACTACTTCTCCGCTTACCAGCGATACCCGTGTGCGGTTGCTGTAACTGTTGATGTTAAAAGTTGTGCCCAGCACCGTAACATCGGCCAGTCCTGAATGCAGTATGAACAGGCGGTTGGCATCGCTCTGAACTTCAAAATAAGCTTCCCCTTCAAGGTACACTTCGCGTTTTTCCGGGCCGAATACAGAAGGGAATTTAAGCCGGCTGCCTGCGTTCAGGCGTACCAGTGAGCCATCGGCCAGCACAACGCTGTAGGTAAAGCCCGGGGGCACAATAAGGCTGTTCCATTCCGGCTGACCGTGATGTTGTTTGGCTATAAGGGTCAGGCAGCTGCTGTCGGCTGTAAAAACAGCTGCCGGGGTAACAGCCCTGCCCAGTTGCACAATCGGCAGGAAAGTGCCATTCGGAGTTTGCAGGGTAATACCGGCCGCTTTCCCCGCAGTGAATGTTTGTATCTGCTGCTGGTAATACGCTGCTGCCACACCAAACAGGGCCACAAACGCAATAACAATAACACGGCCCGTAGGCAGGTGCTTGCGCAGCAGCTTCATAAATTTATTCAGCGCCCGCAGCAGCAGGTATATGTTAGGATCCTGGTTTGTTCCCATCGGAGGTTAATTATGAATGTAATAAAATAGCCGGTTTTCAGAGGAATGGTAGCAGGTGCTCATAACCGCCTTTATGGTATAGAAGAGGTTACAAATTCCTATAGATTACGGTTGTTAAAATGAATATGTACTACTCAAACAGATAAAAGATATAAAATAACCGGATATTTATTGATAATTTACCGCCCTTCATTAAATGCAGTGAACGTGATGACGCATGTTCGTAACCGTTATTACTTGCTTACAGCAATATCCCTGCTGACAACCACTTTGTCGGTTGCCCAGGTAAAAGACCCGGTTTCCTATGTAGATCCTTTTATTGGCACCGCAAAAAGCAATGTAATTACCAAATGGGGAAATGAGGGCGGTACCTATCCCGGCGCTGTAGCGCCCTGGGGAAATATTCAGCTTACCCCCGAAACCCGGGTAAACGCCGGCTACGATTATGCTGACGGCGACATTGTTTATTTCAGCTGCCTGCGCCACCACAGCGGTTTCCCCGGTGGATCAGCAGGCCAGTTGTATATAATGCCCGTAAATAGCAACGACAGCTTTCACCTGGGAACTTATCACCGCCGTTTTTCACATGCAGAAGAGAAGGCATCACCGGGTTATTACCGTGTGCTGTTCCCCGACAACAATACGCTGGTAGAAGCTACCGCAACTACCCGCACCGGTTTTTTCCGCTTTACATTTGCACCCGGCGTAACACCGCAGCTGTTCATAGGCGATGGTAAACGCTTTAATACCGTTACCCGCTTTAACCTGGCCTACACGCACAGGGCAGCCGTGGAAGGCGGCTCCCTTTTTACCTTTGCAGCCGCTGCTGCCGGCCCTACCATACTATGGCTGAAGCTGAGCACTTCTACAGCAGGACAGGAGATCGCGGCCCGTAACATAGCCGTGGAGCTGGACACCACTTTTGACGGCATCCGCGAACGCACCCGCGCAGCATGGACCAAAGTATTATCAGTAGTGGATGTACAGGATAATGATGAAGCGCATAAAACAATTTTTTATACCGCCCTGTACCACTCCCTGCTAATGCCCTGGATCATTTCTGATACAGACGGTGGCTACCGCGGCGCCGACGGTAAAATTTACCCGGTAAGCGGAGCAGCCCAATACGGTGGTTTCTCGCCCTGGGACACTTTCCGCTCCCTGCATCCTTTGCTTTGCCTGTTATTTCCTTCCGTACAGCGGGATATGGTGCTGTCCATGCTGGACGTGTTTCAGCAAGCCGGCCACCTGCCAACAGAATCCATGACCGGCAATCATGCCGTGCCCATTATTGCAGATACCTACCTGAAAGGCATGGGCGGTATTGATGCAGGGCTGGCATTCAAAGCGATGCTCAAAAGCCATGCAGATACGCCTTTCCTGCAGCCGGACCTGCAGGTGTACCAGCAGCAGGGCTACATACCTTTTACCTGGCCGGAATCTGTTACACGCACGGTAGAATATGCGTACGACGATTGGGTGTTGGGACAGTTTGCCGCCCGGGTAATGCACAACGATAGCATTGCCCGCGCCTGCCTGCAAAGGAGCTATGCTTACCGCAGGCTGTTCCGCCCGGATGAAATGCTGCTGCTGCCGCGCGCCGGCAATGAATACAAACTGCAGCCCGGCACCACGGGCTATAAGGAAGGCGATGCCTGGGCCTACACGTATTTTGTGCCGCAGCACCCGCAGGACCTGGTGAACCTCATGGGAGGCCCGCAGCTGTTTGCACAGCGCCTGGATGATGCGCTTACCAGTCAGCAGATCATTTTCGATAATGAAACGGTATTCCAGGTGCCCTGGCTGTTCAATGCTGCCGGCTACCCGCACTATACGCAAAAATGGATAAGGGAAATCACGTACCGCCGTTTTTCCGCCACACCAGGCGGTTTGCCCGGTAATGATGATTTGGGCAGCACATCCAGCTGGTATGTGCTGAGCGCCCTGGGTATTTACCCGTTGTGTCCCGGCCGGCCGGAATATACACTGGGCACGCCGCTTTTCCGGTCTGCCGCATTACATCTTGAAAACGGCCGCACATTTACCATTCAACGCAGCGCCGGGGCGGGGGCCTACATTCGTAATGTTCGGTTGGATAAGCAGCCGTATAACCATATTTACATCCCGCATGCGCGTATAATGCAGGGCGGAAAAATGCTGGTAAATGCCGGAACTGCACCGGTACGCAAATGGCCCCTGCACGATAGCGCAGCTGAAGGCCGGCCGGATTTTCATTTGCTGCAGTACAACGTATCTGCCCGAAGCGTAACACCGCATAAGCCTTTCTGGCTGCGCTTTACCTTGCACAATAACGGCAGCTTGGGTACCAAACAGGTGCAGGTAATGGTAAACAACCGCTTATACGCTGTTAAAAACTGTTTGGTGGATAGTAGGGCTACCATAACCGACTCCGTTTCCCTGCGCCTTTATGAGTTAGGTACGGCAAGTATTACCCTGAAAGACCAGCCGGCACAAACGCCGTTGGCAGTAACGGTTACGCGGCCGGCACAGCCCTTTCCTTTATGGCCCGATATACAGGCGCTGGCATTGCGGCCGCTGGTGGCCCGGGGCGACACGCAGCATATCACTTTTACGGCGCAGAATATTGGCGGGGAAACCCGCACCTGGCAGCTGCCTGTTCGCCTGCAGGACAGCATCATCACCCGGGTGCAGCTAACCCTGCAACCAGGCCGGCAGCAAACTGTTACACGGCAGCTGGTAGCCCAGGAGGCCGGCTGGCAGCTGCTGCGGGTGGGCAATGCCGCACAGCGGTTCCGTGTTTACACCCACCCGCTGGAAACCCTGCTGCTCAACCTGGAGCCCCGCGCAGCCGATACCGTAGTGGCAGACCATTCGGGGTTTAATAACAATGCCCGGGTTATAGGCAGGCAGTCAATAGCCGGTGCGGAAAAGGGGCTGCTGCTGGGCAATGATTGTTATGCAGAAGTACCCAATGCTCCCAGCCTGGATGTAATGGGCAACACCCTTACCATGATGGCCTGGGTGTACCCGCAAATGCCCGGCACAAAAGCAGCTCGCGGGCTGGTGGATATTTTTACCAAGGGCGATACCCATGTGCTGCAGGTAGCCGGTAATAAAACACTCACCTTTTTTGCCGGGGGCTGGGGCAGGGGCGATGTAAGCGCTCCTTTGCCCGGCAACTGGTTCAACCACTGGCACCATATTGCCGGCGTATGCGATGGCGCCGGGTTGCGCCTGTATATCGACGGGGAGCTGAAAGGCGCTGCCAGCCTGGAGAAGCCGGTAAACCTGTCTGTCCCCAATAAATGGACCCTGGGCCGTAATGAAGAATTTCCGGGCACCCGCATTTTCAATGGTTATATGAACGGCGTAAAAGTATATGCGTCACCGTTATCCAGCCGGGAAATTAAGCAGGCAATGGGCGCTGCGCCTGCCTGGCAGCGCTGACCGGAAATAACCTACTTTTGCATTTCTTAACAAGCAATTGTATGTCAACCGTCAGCATTCGTCCCATACAACCCGGAGATAACCCTGCATTAGCCATTATAGTACGCAATGCCCTGGCAGAGCATCACCTGGATAAGCCGGGCACGGTGTTTACAGATCCCACCACGGATAATTTATATGAGCTGTTCAACATCCCCCGCGCCGCTTATAATGTAGCGTTGCTGGACGGGGTAATAGCCGGCGGCGCCGGCATACACCCGCTGGATGGCGGCGATCCTCATGTGTGCGAGCTGCAGAAAATGTACCTGGTGCCGGCTGCGCGCGGCAAAGGCATTGCCCGTTATTTAATTGAGCAATGCCTGGAGTTTGCCCGCAATAACGGTTATACGCACTGCTATCTCGAAACCATGCCGGAGCTGGCAAAGGCGCGCCGCCTGTATGAGCACTTTGGATTTGAATACCTGGATGGCCCCATGGGCAACACCGGCCATTATGCCTGCGATAACTGGATGCTAAAGGCGCTTTGAGCCTTTAAGATAACTTTAACGGTTAAGCGGGTTAAACTTTACATATAGACAATGATCTAATTGCTGAAGCGTTTAAAGAGCGCGGAAGATCAGCTGCTCCCACGCGCTGGAGATTAAATTCTTTTATAAAATGAAAAACAAATCTTATATACTGGGTGTGCTGCTGTTACTGGCGGCTACATTAACGGCAGGAGGCGCCTACGCACAGCGTGGGCATGTACGGGTAGGAGTAGGCGCGCATTTTTATGGTGGCGGGGGCCGTGTGTTTATGGGAGGCCGTGTAGGCGGACCGGTATATTATCACCCGCGCTATTATAGGCCGGTACGGGTATATCATCCGCGTGTGTATTACCCTTATTACCGTTATCCCATTGGCTTTCGTTTAAGCGTGCTGCCATACGGGTTTATGACTTTTGGTACGCCCTGGGGCCCTTACTTTTATTTTGACGGTACTTTTTACCGCCATTATGATAACAATGAAACAGCATACGAAGTGGCAGAACCGCCTGTGGGCGCAGATGTGCCGTCACTGCCTTCCGGCGCTAAAGAGGTAACCATCGATGGCAATACCTATTACGAATACAAGGGCACTATTTACCAGGAAGTAATTAAGCACAATGAACGCCGCTACGCCATTGTAGGTAAGAACGGACAGCTGAGCATAGGTGATGATGACGGTACTTCAGCAGCGCCTGATAGTCAGGCTGCCCCGCCGGATGATGTGATTTATGAGCTGCCAGAAAACAGCCGTAAAGTAGAGATAAACGGGCAGCTGCTCTATGTTTCACCCGATGGTATGTATTACCAGGAAGTGCAATTGGATAATAATATGACAGGGTATAAAATTGTAGGAAAACAAACCGCCGATTAAGTACAGGCATCGGCGTATTTTGGAAAGCACTTTCTCTTGGCGGAAGGTGCTTTTTTGTTTTTAGCCCCTCTTATTTTCAAAAAACTTATCCACCTGATGCTAACAATTGCCCGCAGGCATTTGTATTGTTTTTCAATGCTTATAATGATTATATAATAAAACTGTCCCCCAAGAATGGGGGACAGGGTTAGATAACTATCCTATGAAAACTTGCTTTCGCAAGCTAATCCTGTTAGTTTTGAGTTATAGAGAGTATGTTTTGTTAATAATAAAATACCAGCTTTGCCGATGTTATCGGCAGTTGTGTTCATTGATACAATAGGGCCAGTTGGTGGTATCTGCATACTTCGTTGAATACTACACTACTTAGCTCTTTTTGGTTGTGTGCAAAAATGCAAAAGAGTGGCCAACCATTTAAGTGATTTTTAGCGTGTAGCGTAAAAATGAGTGCATACTCCCAATATTGGGAACTAGTACCCAATTTAGCGAAAGGCGATCCTGTTAGCGTTTAGTGGCGCCTGTTATTTGTGACAAGTGTTAAACCAGGGGGGAAATACAATACACCTCAAAAATTTATAATCCATTGAATAACAAAAACTTAAAGTGTATATTGGCGCACCTTATCCCGCGCCATTTACAGAAATTATGGTGATAACAAAATCAAGTACCAACACAGATGGAAATGTTGCCCATGTAGTCAGCTTGCTGTAAAGCATGGCTGTAATCTTACCAATGCTAACTGCTTTAAACATATTGTCGGATGACTGAAAGTTCCCGTAAAATACTGCTGGTAGACGGGAGCCATACATTCATTAAACATGTCAGTCAGTTGCTGATCCCGCATTACGAGATAATTACCGCATTATCTACCGATGAGGGGTTAGGATTAGCATTGGAGCAATTGCCCGATTTGATCATTTGTGGCATTGAGCTGCGGGACGGCAGCGGCCACCATTTCCTGATGGCGCTGCGCGATGATCCCCGCGTGGCGCATATACCCTTTATACTAATCGGCAATAAAGACACAAAGGAAGACCTGCGCATGGCCATGAACCTGGGGGCCGATGATTACCTGGTGCAGCCGCTCAAGCGGCAGGACCTGCTGTCCGGCATCCGCGCCCGATTGTCCCGCTTTGCCATCTTCAACAACATGCGCCGGGCTATTGAAACCAAACAGGAAACAGGCGCCGGAATGCCCATTCCCCTGGTGCCGGCTGATCTGCAGGACAAGCTGAGTAAAACCGAGTCAAGGATTATAAAGCTCATAGCAGAAGGGAAGAACACCAAGGAAATTGCACAGGAGCTGTATGTAAGCATAAAAACCGTAGAAAACCATAAATACAACATTGCCCATAAGCTGGGCCTTACGGGCCGTAATTCCCTTACCGAATACGTGATCAAAAACATCATCCAGCCCTATAAAAGATCCTGATCCCCGCACGCCCGGTAAATTTTTTATTCACACCTGGCATCCCGCAACCGGAACACCCATATCCTCATCCGGCCTTGACAGTCTGCTGTTTTGTCTGCACCTGACCCGTCTTAGTTGTTAATAACTTTTTATATTCGCGCTAAATAATATTATTTTATTTAATAAATATTCATAATTTTATATATTAAAATGCGGATAATTATCGAGTTGAGCTGAATAAAAGGGGGTGTATTTATGACTACAAAAGTATACGGCAATTGTTGTGAAATGCAGCGATTGCTTTGCCGTAAATGCTTGTTATGCTGTAACTTATGAGTGCGAAACGCTATAGAACCTTATGTTGCATGTTGGGGGCCCTCCTCCTGGCCGCCAGTCACGTATTGGCAGCCGGGAACCCTGTAAAGCTGAACAAAAAAGTGAGAAGGCTGCAAACCATCAGCACGGGCAATCCCCTGGATGCTACGGAAAGCGGCATTTACGGCGGTATGGATATTATGCTGTCCGAAGGTCCTGCCACGGAAGATATTGCCATCACCTTTACTGTTACCGGTACAGCCATTACCGGTACTGATTATTTTACCAGTATCTGGACCGGCACCACCACCATGTACGCCGGCGAAAATTACATACACCTTCCCCTGGAAGCCATTAACGACGAACTTATAGAAGGGGATGAAACCGTAACCATCACCATTACCGGCGCTACCGGTTTAAGCTCCTCAACGCCTTACGACCTGGATGCACATATTTCAGAAACCCTGAAGATTATTGATAACGATAATATTATTACAGCCTATAGCACCGGCAGCCAGGCCGGGGAGCCCAGCGCGCCCATTACCGCCAAATTTGCCTTGCCTGGTACACTCACCGCTCCTGAAGATATTACGATTAATTATTTTGTAGATGGCGGTACCGCAACCAATGGTGAAGACTATGAAACGCCCGGTGGTACCATTGTGCTGCCGGCCGGCGCCAACTATGTAATACTTACTATACCGGTAATAGATGATAAGACCATTGAAGGGAACGAAACCGTGAAGATCACTATGTCCAGCGCTACCGCGGCCGATTTTAACGTGGAGCTGTCCTCCAGCAGGTCTGTAAGCTCTTCCATCCTCGACGATGACTCTGAGTTGAGCATTGGTATAATAGGCACTATCAACGGCAAGGAAAATCCTACCAGCTCCGGCGCCTTTACTATTAGCCTGCCGCCGGGTGTAAAAGCAGGGGAAATAATTACCGTTACCTACTCCATATCCGGTACCGCCACTGCCGGCACCGATTATAAGACCCTTACGGGCAAAGCTTTTATATCAATGAATAAAAGCAGCATACTGGTGCCCATTACCATCTTCGACGACCAGGTGATTGAAGGTATGGAGGACATTGTGGTAACGGTATTAAGCGGCAGTTCCAATAACCTGGCCACCTATGCCATCAGCACCACCAGCAATACCACTACCGTACAAATTGAAGATGATGATAACCAGCCCGCAAACTGCCAGATCAATGCCATCCTCGTAGCAGACGGCAGCGAGTCCGGCGGCGATGGCAGCTTTAAGCTGGCCCTGCCCGGAGCTTATACCTTTAAGCAGGATATGACGGTTACCTATACCGTAGGCGGCACCGCCATGCCAGGTTCAGATTATACGCCTTTGGCAGGCACTGCTAACCTGGTGGCCGGCCAAAACAGCGTGCTGGTGCCGGTGCCCGTATTAAACGATGCGCTGATTGAGGGCGACGAAAGCGTGATTATTAAACCGCAGCCCGTAAGCACCGCTGGTATTAACTTCGCCGGCGGCGACTCCTGCGTCGTAATGATAGAGGATGATGATGACGATAACCTGAAAGTAGCTATAGCGGCCTACGATTCAGCGGCTACCGAGCTTACAGACACAGCGGCCTTCCGCATAAGCCTGCCCAACGGCAATGCTGCCTCCGTACCCGTAACCGTTACCTATGAGGTAACCGGCACCGCGGCTAACGGTACAGACTATACCAGTCTTTCCGGCACAGTAACTATTGAAGCCGACAGCACCGGCGCCTTTATTCCGCTGTACACGCTGGATGATAACATCATTGAAGGGGACGAAACCGTATCTGTTAAATTATTAACCGCTACCTCCTCATTGCCGTTCAGCATAGATCATACTAAAGACTCAGCCCTTATCACTATTCATGATGATGATGTGGCCGACATGAATATTATTGCCGGCACCACTGCTAATACCGGCGCGGAACCGGCCACGCCAGCACAGTTTGTCGTGAAGCTGGCATCCGGCAAGGTTACCAGTGTGCCCGTTACCGTTACTTATACCACCGCAGGTACTGCTGCCAGCGGTACGGATTATACGGCATTGTCCGGCACAGTAACCATTCCTGCCGACAGCAGCAGCGCTACGGTTACCGTACCTGTGCTGGATGATAACCTGGTTGAAGGAAATGAAACGGTGATCATGACCCTTACCGGGGCTACTGCCAGTTTGCCCTTTGTAATAGGCACACCGGCCAAAGACTCCGTTATTATAGATGATGATGACGATGCAGACATGGGCGTGATCATAAACGCCAGCATTCCCGATGCTTCGGAGCCCGCCACCAATGGAGAGTTTACCATTAAGCTGGCGTCGGGCAAAATACCGCTGGTGCCCATTACCGTAACCTATACCGTAAGTGGCACTGCCGTAAGCGGTACCGACTATACGCCTTTAACCGGCACGGTTACCATACCAGCCAACAGCAGCAGCGTTACCTTCCCGGTAAAGGTGATGAACGATACCATTGCCGAAACAGCAGAAACGTTGATTGTAACGCTGAACACTGTTACAGCTGCCATGCCCTTTGTTAAAGGCGCACCGGCTGTAGATACCATTACCATTTTTGATGATGATATTGAACAGGTGATCATCAGCGCCGGCGACCCGGATGCTGCTGAACCGTCAGACGGCGGGCAGTTCACCATACACATTGCCTCCGGCAAACCGGTAACCGCCGATGTTATGCTGGACCTCACGGTTACCGGTACGGCCACCGGCGGCACAGACTATACCTCTATACCGCTTTCCGTGACCATCCCCACCGGCAGCAGCAATGTTACCCTACCGGTAAGTGTAATAGACGATGACCGCGTAGAGGGTACGGAAACCGTGATTGTTACGCTTACCAAGCTTACCTCTGCCGCCCGGTACGACATTGGCATGCAGAAAACAGACACGGTGAAAATTGCAGACGAAGATGCCGCCAACCTGGCTATAGAAATGGTAGCTACCAAGGCCGACGCCGCAGAACCGGGCGATAAGCCTGAAGATGCCGGAGAGTTTACGGTACGCCTGGCTTCCGGCAAGCTGGCTGATAAGGATATTGCGGTTGCCTATGAAATAACCGGTAATGCCGGCAATGCAGACGACTATGATTCTATACCAGCACAGGTAACTATCCCCGCCGGCAGCAACGGTGTTAAGATACCCATTAGCATAATAGATGATACCAAGCCGGAAGGCGTTGAAAACATTACGCTCACCATCAATAAAATAACCGGCTACCTGGCCTTCACAGGCATGAACAGCTCTGCTACCGTGCAGATAGCTGATAATGATACCGTAACTACCGCCGCCTGGATGAGTGTGGACGTAAAAGGAAAGGTAAGCTCCGGCAACGCCATCCGCTATACCATACACATAAGCAACGGCGGCGATACCGACCAGGTGAATGTGATTATTAAAGACCTGGTGCCTGCCTACACCGTGTTTGTATCAGCGGAAGACGGTATTAAACCCGATGCCAGCGGCCTGTTAACATGGACCATTCCGCTGATTACGCCCGGCGTTACCGTTACCCGCGAGCTGCTGGTAAAAGTGGCGGATGACCTTACCGGCGCCGATAGCATTGTGAACACCGCCACCATTAACCTGAACGATGGGGTAGGCGACCAGCCGGTGCATCCGGCCGACCCGCTGAACCCGAACTTCCCCAACCTTAATTCCGGGCCTAATGACCCGGCCACCGTGGTGTACGTGAATAAATCGGGCGGGTTCAATACCTGGAAAACGGTGAAGAACAATGATAATACATCAACCGCCAAACCAGGGCAGGAGCTCCTGTACAGGATATACATCCGTAACACCGGTGGTGTGCAGCTGTCTAACGTAACCATTGTAGACACTATACCTGCTCATACCAAATATGTAAGCAACGCCACAGGCGGTGTGTATGATGCCACTACCAATACCATCAGCTGGGTGCGTACAACCATTGGCGTTAAAGTAAAAGACTCTGTAAGCTTCCTGGTAAAAACAGAT
This sequence comes from Chitinophaga sp., assembly GCF_035761305.1. Classification (GTDB taxonomy): domain Bacteria; phylum Bacteroidota; class Bacteroidia; order Chitinophagales; family Chitinophagaceae; genus Chitinophaga. Next base: position 15,184 of record NZ_DASTRI010000012.1, read on the forward strand.
AACGACCTTACCGGTGTGGCGCAGATAGAAAATATAGCCACCATAAGCACAGCAGATACCAGCAGGCAAACCGGCATCTGTGATCCATCTGCAGACGCTACCTGCACCGATAGCCCGGCGCCTGCAATAATACTGGTAGAAAATAAACCCGTGAACCTGGAGTTGGTGTTCCCCAATGTGTTTACACCCAATGGTGACGGCCTGAATGAATACTTCAAGATAGGCGGACTGGAAAGCTATACTGCGCCGGAGCTGTATGTATACAACCGCTGGGGCAGCCAGGTATATGCTTCCACAGATTATCATAACGACTGGGATGGAAACGGCGGAAAGCTGAATGAAGGCACTTATTACTATGTGCTGAAGGTAAAAACATCATCTGATGAAGAGAAACTTTATAAGGGATGGGTGCAAATACTGAAATAATGAAGCAGAAGGCCATACTAAGAAAAACCGTTATACGCAAACTGTACATGTGTGCAGCCTTGCTGTTGCTTGGTTATACCAGTAATGCGCAGCAGGACATACAGTTTAGCCAGTACATTTTTAATGACCTGAGTGTGAACCCGGCTACCGCAGGCAATAAGGAAGACTGGTACCTGAACGCCATTTACCGGCAGCAATGGGCCGGGTTTCCCGGCGCTCCGCGCACCGGCGGTGTTTCAGTAGACGGGTTGGTGAACGGGGATGACAATGAACGGCGTGTAGGCGTTGGCGTTCAGCTGATGATGGATGCCCTGGGGCCGCAGCATGCATATTCCCTGTACGGTTCCTATGCCTACCGCATACCGGTAGATGAGTACGGCCTGAGCCGTTTTTGCCTGGGGCTGGGCATTGGTTTTACACAGTACGGTATTGACGGCACTGCCTTCCAATATACAGACGCTAATGACCCGGTAATACCCATAGCGCCGGCCGCCTCCATAGCGCCGGATGCACGCTTTGGCATCTATTACTACAGCCCGCAGTTTTACTTTGGCCTGTCTGTAATGGACCTGCTGTCTACCTACACCAATACCAGCTATTCGTGGAAAGGGTATAAGTTTGAAACCATCCGCAAAACGCAGCATATTTATCTTACCGGCGGCACCATACTGCCGTTTTCCGATAACTTTAAGCTAAAGCCGTCCGTGATGGTAAAAACCGACCTGAAGGGACCCATTAATATTGACTTTAATTCTTTTCTGCTCATAGGAGAGGGGGATAAGCTGTGGATAGGGGGCTCTTACCGCACTACCAGCAACATCAGCATTATGGGCGTGTTTAATGCGCCGCGGTTTCGCCTGGGGTATGCTTATGATATGAACATGAGTAAGCTCGTAGGAGCAGGCGCGTCGCATGAGATATCCATCGGCATCCTGTTTCCCTCCGGCAGGAATGATGACGCAGATCCGCGGTATTTCTGATCACTTTTTTTCGTATTTCCAGTTACGGGTTTTTCCTTCCGCCACCCATTCAATAGTAGTAGCCACGCGCTTTTCCCGTGTGGCATCTGTTTTTGCTGCTGTCACCCACTCCGCATAATCCTTTTGCTGCGAGTAGGTCATAGCCGCAAAGTTCCGGGCAGCCTTTTTGTTTTTTGCCAGCGCTTTTTGGAGATCATCCGGTATTGCCAGCTCGCTTTTATCTTTTTTAACCCGTGATTTAGCCGGCGGCGCCTCACCCTGTTCATTAATGGCGGCCGCTTCCTTAATATAGGCCAGCATAATCTTGTCTGCGGGCAGGTCCTGCAGGCTGGTAATATTACCCAGGTGGCCCATACCGGTTGCTGCTTCTTTCTTCAGCACCTTATGCGGATCGCTCAGCAGCAATGCCCGCCAGAAAATAAATGCACAGTGCTGCTTAAAGGCTGCTATGGCGCATAACACCCCGTGGTGTTCAAAAAAGGGCCTGCTCCATTTTATATTTTCTGTTACATCCGGGCAGGCTTTATGTATTAATGCCCGTAAATGCCGCAATATGGGTTGTGCAAAGGGGGCTGCTTTGCTGATGTAGGCATCTACCCGTTCGTCTGTATGTTGCATGGTATAAATTTAAAACTTCTCATCCATTAACATCTGATTAAGGTCTTGTTTCTCCGGGAGTAACTAGATTTATAGCTGTTAAATACACTGTCACTGTTTTTTAGTCAGATGTTTCACTTGTATTGGAAAAATTATAA
>NZ_DASTRI010000013.1:0-21445 GCF_035761305.1 Chitinophaga sp.
GGCGGATTGCAATAAATTCTTTGCGGATAATGAACAGGCAATTTACACCAGGATGGAGTTTAATGAATTATATAAATGCCTGGAAATTGCCGCCGATATCCTAGCTGTAGGATACGGTGAATATTCCATCCCGAGACAATATTTCACATTGTATAACATAGCAGGGAAAGATCAGCAGGACTATCCCGAAATGGTTGCTGAGATGGGGAAGCTAAAGAATGCAATAACAGATTTCAGCTTTGAAGAAACGAGGAAACAGGCTATTGACGCCTGCCTGCAAATAGGCGCCTCACTGGAGGATCAGTTTAAGAACAACAAAAGCCGTCGAAAGAGAATTCAGGATTTCTACTTTTGGAATATTGCGGCCTGTTACCTAATAGGAGGCAATTCCGAAAAATCCCTTCAGTACTATAAATCGTATTATATGCTCAATAAGATGGCGGAAGAAACCCTGCCCGTCGGAATGTTTCCCAGGTATTACATTCCTCTTTCGTTGCTTACCGTACTGCACAATTCGGCAACAACAATAGATCTTACAGGACTAGGTTCTCCTCTTGAAGCGGCCCGTAAGGCCGTGGCTGTTGACGAAGAAGCGCGTGTAGAGAAACTGCAGCAACAGGAGGAAGATCAGCTGAAAGCCTTGCAATCATTGAATATAAGGAATGAGGATGGATTTATCGTCACCAACGAAGGTGATACCCTGAAAGGGAAAATATCAATTTCCTATGTAAAGGAGGACAAAACACAAATTGAACAACTAGGACTGGGTAAGACAGTAATAATAAGGCCTGGAAGGGACGGTAAATCTTATGAAACTTTTAAGCCAGGCAGTGCACAGTTCTTTATTACGGGAAACCGGCGCTTCGAACCGGTGTTTATCAAGCCGGAAGCTTAGCCAAGCTGCTCAGAGCGGCATCGCTGGACATGAATGGCAATTATTTCCTGGAAAAGGTATATGCGAACCAAAAGTATTCAGTGTATAAGGAGCCTACATATACATCATCCGGTTCCTATGTTATTAAGCCAAATGAAAGAAATGCCGGGTACACACTTTCTGATATTATTTCCCAGCAGAAAGTGGCTAAAGAGCTATATCAACACTGCCCGCTAGTTGTAAATAGCCTGAATGATAAAATGATAGCAACAAGCCTGGATGGCGCAAAGGCTCTGGCAGATATGCTGGCGAAATGCAATTGAGGGACGGGAAGTTATTAACAAAGACACAATTTAGTTCTTATTAGATATATCAGCGGTTGCAAAAAAAAACGAAAGAATAAATAGATCCCTGAACGAACACGTTATAGGGTATGTAGGATTTAACTGGGGGAATGACAGGGTGGCGGCCGGTATTTCCGTATCGTACCTATCCCTTGATACGGGCGGAGATATCGCGCCAACTCATGTCGTGCCCATACACGCTGATTATGTTGTTTTGCAGGCTCCCGGCAGAATAGCTGCTTGCTTTTTGATGATTGGGGACTCGAACCCGGCGCAGTCCGGTCACAAGGCGTTACGTCGATAGTGCCGTCGGCTATTTTTAAGACGCTTGTTGGTTTTATCATTCTTCCGGTTCCCGCCGGCCGGCTGTTAATTATGGCACCATATCCGATTAAATATCCTTCCTCCGGAGTCCTTCTGTCGTGAAAAACAGTTAAGAGTTGCGAAAAATAATTATTTTTCATCATTCCCTGCATAATTCGATTAATCGGATGTATGTGTATGAAATTTAATTATTAACCGGCTTCCGCCTCGTAGTCATGAACAACACATTCTTCAAGTATTTAAAAATCGGGCCTGTTGAGGAAAAGTGGGGGTTATACGTAACCTCCGTCGGATATTCAAAAGTGGAACCCAATGAGGCTTATCCCAACCAGCCGCACCCGCAAAGCAATGAGCTGATCTGGAACAAAGGGCGGATTTTAAATGACTTTTACGTGGTTTTTATTGCTAAAGGTAAAGGGGTATACGACTCAAAGGCAATGCCCGCAAGCGAAGTGGAAGAAGGTACCTGCTTTTTTTTATTTCCGCAGGTTTGGCATCGCTATAAGCCGGATATAAAACTGGGATGGGAGGAGTATTGGGTTGGCTTTAACGGGTATTATGCACAGCAGCTGATGGCAAAAGGCTTTTTTAATACCTCCACACCTTTCATAAATATCCGGCTGAACAAAGACATCCTGATCCTCTTCCGCAGGCTTATTGACACGGTCAAGGAATCATTAACCGGTTACCCGCAGCAACTGGCCGGGATTACGCTGCAGCTCCTGGGCTTAATTCATACTGTAGCGGTGCATAAAGCGTTCGACAACGATCCTGTTGGCCGCTTAATCTCCAAGGCCCAGTTCCTTTTACATGAATCGCTTGAAAATCATGTTGACATGGAGGAGCTGGCCCGGCAGCTGCCGATGGGCTATTCATCATTCAGGAAAGCATTCAGGAAAATCACGGGCGAATCTCCCAACCAATACCACATTAATATAAGGCTCAACCGCGCAAAAGATCTGTTAGCTTCAACCGCGTTAAATATTAATGAAGTGGCCGAACAAACCGGCTTCGACTCGGTATTTTATTTTTCCAAGCTTTTTAAAATAAAAAATGGGTTGTCGCCGAACGCTTTCAGAAAAAGTGCCTATCAACCCGGGCAGCCTGACTGATAGCGGCGCTTTAAATAGTCTTTCATGTAGCAATTAATCTCAAACTGATCCACTAAAGGCGCCCCAGTGGCCGGATGATGAACCAGGTAGGGAGCCGGCCCAAATTCTGTTGTAATTGTTAGCACCGGACGGTGCTGCTGCCTGTTTGCTGCTACCATCTCATCCCACCATCCCGAGAATGCGTCTACCGCATATTTCCATTGCGCGGCACGCGGATCTGTAACCTGCGGACCTTCTTCATAACCAACCCGCGCATGTATGTGCACGATGTTTTGGATGGCCAGTTTTAAAGCAGGCCCGAAGTTTTCAAGCATGCTTTCTGTAACACACACCCAGTGTGAAAAATCGGCTGTTATTGGGAACCGGCTGCGCAGCGCTGCCAGTTCGTGATAAGATTGCGGGCTGTAACCCAGCCGGCCCCGGTGCGTTTCATGCGCAACGGTAATGCCTGTTTTATCGGAAAACTCCGCGGCAATATCAATGAGCTCCAGCAGCTGCTTTTTCGTAAAGTGGTCTTTACCCGTATGTGAGTTGATCAAAAGAGGTTTCGGCTCCGCGCAGCTTTTAAGCTCCTCCAAAAAAGATCTTTTGAAATCTTTGAAGGTGCTGCCGGCAGCCCTGTACTGGTGCGTTACCAATGTGATATTCCCGGATGATAAAAAATCGAACAAGGCTCTTTTATCATCCGGGTCCTGCGGGATCCAGGTATCAAGCCCGTCATACCCTGCGGCAAAGATCTTCTTAAGCATCTTTTCATAACCCAAATGTTCCAGCCCCCAGGTGGGGGATAATATCCTGATTTCCATAATTATGGTTTGCACCGGCGCGGCGGCATCAGCGCCGGTAAATCAGCGGATTTATAGTGTCGTCGTTTAACAGGTCGCCTACTTTCAGATTTTTGATCTGCTCATCGCTTAATATATTCTGAATGCCATTATAGGTATTGCCGTCGGGCATATACGCGCAGGTCATGGCTCTGCGGTAACCGGCGGTCATATTGGGCAGTGCGCCATGTATGGTTAGCCCGTTGTGAAAGGAGCAGCTGCCTGCTTTCATCACCGCCGGCACCGATGGCGCATTTTTAAATTCAGGGTAAACTGTGAAGATGGCGCCCATATTTTTACCGATGCCCGGATTTTCAAAGGTTGTTTTATGATAAGAGCCGGGAATAAAAAACAGGCAGCCATTGTGATAGGTAGCGTCATCTAAAGCCACCCAGATGGATAACGCTCTCCTGTCGCTGAAAGACCAGTAGGGCGTATCTAAATGCCATGAGGTGGGATTGGCCCAGGGCTGCTTAATCAGCGCCTGGTCATGCCAGATCCGGATGCCTTCTGCACCGGCGAGCTTTGCGGCCATTTCTCCCAGGCGCGCATCCAGCATAATCTCACGCATTTTCTCATTATCCTGCCAAAGATTGATGAGCTGCGAAAAAACGTTGTCATAATAAGCTTTATCAGCATCGTCGCCCTTTCCATAAACTTCCTTTCTGTTTGGCAGCTTGTTACCGCCCCGTTTTTTAACCGCTTCATCAAGCGCATCGCGCCAAAAGGCAAGTTCGGTTTCACTGAGAAAGTCTTCAATTACGAGAAAGCCGTCGGATTGGTATTGAGCAATTTGCTCATTGGTAAGGTTGTTTTTCATAACGCAGTGTAATTAGTTCGTTATCAAAACTAGCCAATTGCATGATTGCGCATTTGTCTATTGGTAAATAAGTTTTGTACTTTTTGATATTTGTGCAGCCGCGCTACCGATGATAATTATGATTGGGTTGATAAAATGTGTTGTGTGGAAGTATGGTTAACCGGCCATTTCGGGCATATGCAGGCCGCCTTATTGAAAAGGGTTGCCTGTAAAGGTAAATGGGGAAAGTTACCTTTTTATACTTATTGATAATCTTGACCAGCTTAATCCAGGGCTGCGATGAAAACGCTGTATGCATACAGCTACGCTGGCTTTTGACCGGAGAAGGTAATGGTAACTAACAAAATAACAACAGCCGGCCATCGATACTATGCCGCACATCTGAAATGCTGTCAAACAATATTTAAATCAGTACAGTCGCTACCGGATGTAGATTACAAGCTGTCCTACTGCTAAAGCAATGCTGTTTGCAGCATCAAATACCCGCCTACTCATTCCGCAATGAATGCACGGGGTTAACCAATGCTGCGCGGATGGCCTGCGTAGAAACGGTGAACATTGCTATCACCACAGCTATCAATCCTCCCAGGGCAAACATCCACCACTGGATGTCTATACGATAGGCGAAATTGTCAAGCCACTTGCCAAACCCCCAGTAAGCTACGGGGCAGGCAATAATGAAAGCTGCTATCACCAGCTTAACAAAGTCAATGCACAGCAGCTGTACCAATGAAGGCACAGAAGCGCCCAGTACTTTCCGTACACCAATCTCCTTGGTACGTTTTTCCGCGATAAAAGTAACCAGGCCAAACAATCCCAAGCAGCCCACAAAAATGGCCAGCACTGAAAAGGCCAGCAGCACCGAAGCCGTCTGCTGGTCGGCCAGGTAAAGGCTTTTCAGCTGGCTGTCGAGAAAGGTATAGTCAAACGGCGCATCGGGTATCACCTTTTTGAAAGCGGCTTCATATTGATGTAACGTTTCTTTTAAATTACCTGTTTTGAAGCGGACCATCAGGTAACGGAGGGCATTAGGAGCATTGGTAAAAGAGTATGCCTTGATGGGAGTGTGCAGGGATGCATAGTTGAAATTATCCACTACGCCTACTACGGTGGTATGATCGCCCAGGTCAACCCGGGCCTTTGTGCCCACCACTTGTTCAGGTGTAAGACCAAGGTAATCCACGGCATTTTTGTTGAGCACCACTTCAAAGTTGGGAACGCCATCCTTTGTAGTATCGCCCCGCGACCATTCTTTAACCATTCTTCCGGCCAGCATTTTGAGCTGCAGCACCTTTTGAATGTCGCCAATTACCATGCTGGAATAAAGCAATGCGCCCTGCTTATCAGCGGCATCTTTATGAATGGCGCGTCCGTTTTCGCCCTTGCCCGGAAACGCCTGTGACAGCGCCGTGTGCAGGGTAGGGCTTAACGCACTTACACTGTTCTTCAATGCATCAAGCTCCTGCTGGCTTTTTAGCGAATTTAACCCGATGGCGATCACGTTTTCAGGGTTATAGCCCAGCTTCCGCTGGCTCACATAGTTCATCTGGATGTACATGATAATAACGCCTACGATAAGAATAATGCTGATGCTAAACTGCAGCACCACCAGCGCATGGCGGAAAGGCACGGAGCCCTTTCTTACAACTTTCCCTTTTTGAAGCGCCTCCATGGGCGTATAGGATGAAAGGATCAGGGCCGGGTAAAGACCCGAAACCAGCGTAATTGACAGCCATAATACCGGCAGGCCTATCCAGAAAACCGGGTGCGACAAGGTAGTATACAATAATGTTTTGCCGGACAATGCGTTGAACAGCGGAATGCTGAATGAGGCGAATATTAACCCGAAGATGATGGATATAAGCGTGAGCAACGCCGTTTCTGCATAAAATTTACCGATAAGCCCTTTTTTGCTGATGCCAAGGGCTTTGCTGATGCCCACTTCCTTACTGCGTTGCTGCGCCCTTGCCGTGGCCAGGTTCATATAGTTGATGGCCGCCATCAGCAGCAGTGCAATAGCCAGGTAGCTGAGCTGCCGGAGCCGGCCGGCGTCGCCTTTCCGCTCGCTGTATGCGTCAATGCCCGGAGAATTTAAATGTACATCGGCCAAAGGCTGCAGGGCCAGGGTGTAATACGTGCCCTGGGCGCCCACATGCTCCCTGAGCATTTTAGGCAAATAGGCTTCCACCTGCTGCCGGTCGTTTTTATCCCGGAGCATGATCCAGGTTTCAAAGCTGGCGTTGTCCCATGTGAGGCGTTTGGAGAAGCTTGTGGTGCTGAATGACCCGATCAGCTGCGCATCAAACGTGCCTGTTACCGGAAGATCCGCATACACACCGGTTACCTTAAGCGGTGTGCTCCTGTTAAACTCAATGGTTTTGTTAAGGGGATTTTCCTTTCCAAAGTATTGTTTGGCCTTGCTTTCCGAAAGCAGGATGGTATTGGGTTCCCTGAGCGCTGTTTTTTTGTCGCCATAAATAAAATGGAGATCAAAGATCTCCACAACATCCGGGTCGGCCCAATACAACCGGTTTTCTATATAGGTGTTATCGCCGATGCTGAAGTTTGCATTTTGGCCAAACTCATTCAGCAGGGTGCGGGCAGACAGCTTTACTTCCGGGAGGTTGTCCTTCACGGTGGGGCCTATTGAATTGGGCACACCCGCCCATATGGCGTTGCTGCCGTCATAATTAACGTGCGCGAGATACCGGAAAATCTTATCCCGGTTGGGAACCGCATCGAAAGAGCGCTCCTGGATGATGAAGAGCGAAAGCAGGATGGCAACGCCCAGTCCTACGGCAAGTCCGAAAATATTTAATGCGCTGAATAATTTGTTGGAGGACAAATTGCGCCAGGCGATTTTTAGGAAGTTCCTGATCATGGTTAGGCAAATGAAGTAACAGGGCAGTACATCAACTGCGCCAAAAACACAGGATATTGAGATACAACGTGTTATTATATACGTAGCTGCGGTAAATGTCCGATCCCGGACACCTGCTGTTACAATACGGACAGTTAACGGAAAAGGTATGTACAGGGGCCTGCTGCACATCAGAAGGCGGCATGCCGGTAATTATATTGCGTTTCTCCTTTAAACAGGTATTCATTCAGAACAGGGTCATAGGCGTATGCTTTTGCCCATTCCGGAAAACAACCGGCTGTTTCTTCAATGGCATCCATAATATAGTTAAGCGCTGCGTTTGTGAGAACAGGGTGGAGGGATAACCGGATCCATCCCGGTTTGCACAACAGGTTGCCCGAACGGATGGCCTGCAGCATGTGATAAGACGGCGCTTCCTCCACCTGTAAAAGAAAATGCCCGTAAGTGCCTGCGCAGGAGCAGCCGCCCCTGACCTGGACGCCGAAACGATCGTTCAGCAGCTTAACAATAAGGTTGTAATGCGCATCTGCTATTATGAATGAAATAATTCCCAGCCGGTCTGTTGCATTTTCCTGCAATACTTTAATGTTACGGATGCGCGAAAATCTTTCAAGGGCCATTTCCACCAGCTCTTTTTCGCGTTGCAGCATATGGTCAACACCCATTATCTCTTTCAGCCGGATGCACATGCCGGCCTTAATTCCCTGTAAAATGGGCGGGGTGCCGCCGTCTTCCCGCTGTTCTATACCGGCTGTATATTCATGCACCTTCCACGGATTGCTGTAAATAATGGTGCCGCCTCCCGGCTGGTCGGGCACCTGGTTGCGGTATAGCTTTTTGTTAAATACCAGTATGCCGGGTGTGCCGGCGCCACCTAAAAATTTATGCCCTGAAAAATAGATGGCGTCTAAATGCGCTCCCTGCTCCGCAGGATGCATGTTAATGTGTACATAGGGGGCGGAAGCAGCGTAATCAACAAAACACAGGCCGTCAAAGGCATGCATTAACTTTGCAACTGCATGATAGGGTGTTTGGATGCCTGTTACATTTGAGCAGGCAGTGATAGCGGCTATTTTGTATTTTTTGTGTTTATACTGCTCCAGCATGCTCCTGAGATGCTCCATATCTACATTCCCCCGCGCATCCGGCTTAATAATTTCAACAGTGGCAATTGTTTCCAGCCAGGAAATGTGGTTGCTGTGATGCTCCATGTGCGTTACAAAAACAACCGGTCTTAATGTTTCGTCTATACGTAAATTGTCGCTGCCGTTTTCCAGGTAATCTTTTATACGCTCCGGTATTTTCAGGCCCAATATTCTTTGAAGCTTATTTACGGCGCTGGTCATGCCGCTTCCGCAAAAGATCAGCACATCATCGCTGCCTGCATGCACATGGCCTTTGATAATGCTTTTAGCTGCTTCGTATGCTTCAGACATGCGTGTTCCGGTAGCAGATGCGCCGGTGTGCGTATTCGCCATAAAAGGCAGCACCTCTTTTTGCAGGTATTCTTCAATAGGCCGGTAAGCCCGGCCGCTTGCCGTCCAGTCGGCATATACAATTTCCTTTACGCCGAACGGGGACTCAAACGTTTGATGCAGGCCTATAACATGCTGCCGGAATGCGGAGAAATACTCCTCCAGTGGTTCCAAAGTTGCCAGGTTACGCATTGGTTAAAGCATTGTTACCGTAAAGCCTGCGTTTTAACCGGTTGCTGCCCCGCGCTACCGGCGCCAAACAGGTTATGCGGTTCTTTATGGAACTGGTTATTAAACAGTAAACCCATAAGGAAGATATAGGCAACAAATCCCAACACTACCGCGAGCTGCGACCCGGATGTTTTTTGTATAGCGTGCCGCGACTTTACATCGCATACCTCTCCCGGGCAGTACTGCACCTTTTCCCTGAAAAAGAAAGCATAAAGCTTACAGGCCAGGCAAATACCGAAAGCGGATTCAAAGAAAAGGAAGATGAGGCACGCCAGGCATATCAGGCCGGTAATGGGGCTGTAGGAGTTTATCAACACCATAAGTATGAACATGGTGCCTGACAGTAAAACACCAATTGTCCAGGCAAATTTCTTTTGTTTAGCGCCTACATATTCCGGCACCTGGTTGCGCACAACCAGGCGGCCAATAATCAGGGAAGGGGAGAACCTGGGGCTGATAAATACCCGGATAAGAAAATCGGTCAGGAACAGGGTAATGGCATACTTGGCTAATAAAAAGTTGCCCCGGAAAAGAATGAATATCAGCGCCATAAAAATTACCAGGAACAGCAGCCCTGCCGCTGCCCGTATTTCTCTTTCATTAAGCACGGGGATCTCATAACCTGCTACCTGTTCGCCAAATTGTATAACTTTTGCCATTATAAATGGTTTAGATTCAGTTGTAAAGGTCGCTCAGGCAATGCTCGCGGAAAAATTTATGTGATAACAGGCAGGGCGCGCCGGATAATTGCTCACTTTTACCTGATAACCCGTACTGTCCCGCAAAGTTGTTTTTAACTTTTCAGGCCAATCAGATATATTTATCATGGAAAACGACTGCTAAAGCCATGATTTTAAAAAGAACAACTGCTTACCTGCTTTTTTTTGTGGCTTACATCGGCGCACTGGTAATTGAGAAGCCGGTTTATGAAGGGGATAGTGTGATTGCCTGTTTTTCCTACCTGCTCACCGTTCTGGTGCACTTTTCCTTTTTTGCGCTGCTCATATTCACGAACAGGAAACTATTATTACCCCGCCTGCTGGAGAAAAGACGGTTTGGATGGTATGCAGGCGTGTTGCTGCTGCTCATTTTTTTGTTCACCTTCCTGATCAATAATTACAACCAGTTTATTCATGGCGTGCTGCTGCATGATGCGCCCATTGGCAGAAGCGCAGGGGTGTGGGACACCTTTGTATATGCGCTTTGCTGCAACGTGATTGTATCAATGCTGTATATTACGGAGCAGTGGTCGCAGCAGCAGGAGCAGGTTAAGAACATCCAGATCAGCCAGCTGCAAAACGAGCTTAAATACCTGCGCTCGCAGATAAACCCGCATTTTTTGTTTAATGGGTTAAATACTGTTTATGGGTACATTGACAAAACCAACCGCGGAGCGCGCGATATTATGATACAGTTTACCGATCTGCTGCGCTACAATTTGTATGAGGCGGATGTAGAGATGATTGAGCTGGAAAAGGAGGCTAAATACCTGCAAAATTATGTAGCGCTGCAGAAGGCCCGCAGCAATGAGAATATGGAAGTGAACCTGCAGATCAGCTGCGAGAACGGCAGCCTGAAAATTGCCCCCTTAATTTTTATGGCCTTTGTTGAAAATGCTTTCAAACATGCGTCCAGGGATAACAATACCGGCAACTACATCACTATTGCATTGAAAGAGGAGGGCGGCAGCCTGCAATTTACCTGTGATAACTCGTTTGAGGAAGCAGCAGCCAGTGCCGGCGGCATTGGCCTTACCAATACCGTAAGGCGGCTGGAGCTATTGTATAAGCACCGTTACCAGCTGGATATTCAGAATAAGCCACCCCTTTACCATGTTCATTTAAAGTTAGCGCTATGAAAAAAATCAGCTGTATTATTGTAGACGACGAACCGGTAGCGCGTAAAATCCTGCATGAGTTTATTGACCAGGTGCCTTTTTTAGACCTGCAGGGAAAATTTGAAAATGCCGTAAAAGCCGAAGCATTCCTGTCGGCCAATATCATTGACCTTATTTTCCTGGATATTGAAATGCCGAAGGTTTCGGGGCTGCAGTTCCTGCAGCAGCTGCAGGCGCCGCCAATGGCAATTTTAACCACGGCTTTTCCCAAATACGCGCTTGAAGGCTACGAGCTGGATATTATTGATTACCTGCTTAAACCTTTTGCCTTTAACCGCTTTTTAAAAGGCGTACAAAAGGCCAGGGATTTTCACCAGCTGAAATTTAAAACAACAACCATCCCGGATTCCTACATTTTTATTAAAAGCGATAAGCGGATTGAAAAGATTGAGCTGAAAGACATTCTTTATGCTGAAAGCGTAGGAAATTATGTAAGCATCTATACTGAAAACAAAAGGATTATCACTTATCTTACCATGAAAAGCCTGGAAGCGCAGCTGCCCGCAGGCGATTTTATTAAGATACACCAGTCTTATCTCATTAACGGCGCAAAGATTGAAGCCATAGAGGGAAATGAGATTAAGATCAGCAGCAAGTCGTTACCTATCAGCCGCAATTATCGTGAAGCTGTAATGAAAGTGATTCAGCAACGGCTGCTGAAACGTTGATGAAGTTTACCCCGTACAGGCGTACACAGACTGCCGGCGTTGGCTTACTGCAGCTGCTGAATAAAAACGTATTTGAAAATCCGGTTCAATATGCACCCGCTAACGGTTTCAAAAGGCCCTTGCTTATTAGCCTTCCTTTTTCTTTTACCCACGCTTTTGTATTGCCGGCAAAAGGCGCAGTGGCAGCATTTATCAAGCAAAACAGGCGATTTGCCGGTTCCGTGGACCAGCACCGAACAAACTTCGGCAATGATTGCAGATATTGATAAAGATGGTGTGAACGACTTTGTGCTAAGCTGCCGGAAGGCGGCGCCTGCGTTGGTGTGGTACCGGCGTACTGTTAAAGGCTGGCGGCGCTATGTGCTGGAAAAGAACCTCAAAACCATTGAAGCCGGCGGCGTTTGCTATGACGTGGATAATGACGGTGATCCGGATCTTATTTACGGGCAGGACTGGCAGGGCCCTGAAATATGGTGGTGGGAAAATCCTTACCCGCATTACGATACTGCCATTGCATGGATAAGGCATACCATTAAAACCAGCGGCGCACACCAGCATCATGACCAGGCCATTGCCGACTTTATGCAAACCGGCAAACCGCAGCTGGCATTCTGGAACCAGGGCAATAATACACTTAACATTGCTTTTTTACCGGATGATCCCAGGAACATCCCTGCATGGCAAACAAAAGTGATCTTCAGCGGGGACGCCGGCAGCAGGCAATCGTGGTACCCCGAAGGCGCAGCTGCTGCCGACATTGATGGCGACGGCTACCCGGACCTGCTGGCAGGCAACCTTTGGTTTAAGTATAAAGGCAACGGCGTTTTTAAGCCGGTGCATGTAGCCCGCATTGGCGGCAGGGTAGCGGCAGGCAAATTAAAGCCGGGTAAAACCATGCAGATAGTTACTGCGCCGGGCGATGGCATTGGACCGGTTTGCTGGTATGAATGCACCGGCAACCCGGAGGACTCCGCGGCATGGATTGAGCATAAACTAACAGACAGGGATTTTGTACATGGCCACACCCTGGCGATTGCCGATATTAACAGCGATGGCAACCTGGATATTTTCGCCGCTGAAATGGCTAAGTGGACCGAAAGTAAAGCAACGCCTGACAACCCGGATGCAATTGCTTATATTTTTTACGGTGACGGCAAAGGCAATTTTACCCCTGTTGTATTCCGGAAGGGAATGGGTTTTCATGAGTCAAAACCCGGTGATCTTGACGGGGACGGCGACATTGACATACTGAACAAGCCTTATAACTGGCAAACGCCGGGGATAGATGTTTTTTTACAGCGCGGTACCGGTAAAAGATTGCCCTCACTTACGGCACTGTATAGCAGGTATGGCCTGGAGATTTACAGCCTCCGCGAAGAGATGAAAAAAAACGTGCCGGCCGCGCTGGCAATGATCAAACAAATGGGGATTAACGAAGTGGAGATCCCCGGCTACTATAACCTTACGCCCGCGCAGTTTAAAGCAGCATTGCAGAAAGCGGGTCTTCAGCCAACCAGCATTTTATTTGACTACAGCCGGTATAAAACCGACCTGCCGGGCATTATTAAAGAAGCAAAAAGCTTTGGCATTACGAGTGTGGGCTTTGCATGGATGCCGCACGACAAATTTGATAAGGATGCTGCCGTGAAGGCTGCCGCCTTTATGAACGAAACCGGCGCCAGGCTGCGGGCAGCGGGGCTGCATTTCTTTTATCACCCGCATGGCTATGAATTTGTTCCGTCGGAAGAGGGCACTTTGTTTGATTATATTGTGCAGCACACCCGCAAAGAAAATATCAGCTTTCAGCTGGATGTGTTCTGGGCTGCAAGAGGCGGTGCGGATGCAGCTTTGCTGCTGAATAAATACCCGGGCCGTTTTTCATCGCTGCATATAAAAGACCTGCAATGGGGCGCTGCCACTTGGGATTATACCGGCGCCGCACCGGACAGCACCAGCGTTGCCGCCGGCGAAGGGCAGGTAAGCTGGCCGGAGGTATTGAGGGCGGCTGTTAAAGCCGGCGTGCAGCGATATTATATAGAAGATGAGGCGCCCGATGCTGCGGCGCAAATTCCGCAATCATTAAAATACCTGAGATCGTTGAAATAGATTTTAAACCAGGGCTTCCTTGTTATACCGCTCCTTATATTCCAGGGGCGACATTCCCGTGATTTTCCTGAACACCTCCCGGAATGCTTTTACATCGGAATAACCTACCTCATACATTACCTCATTAATGGTTTTGCGGCTGGTTTCCAGCGCTTTTTTGGCGGATTCAATTTTTACCCGCTGCGCATATTCAACAGGCGTGTTGCCAGTTGCCTTAATGAACCTTCTGTCAAAGTTGCGCCGGCCTACAGCAAACCTGGAGGACAGCGCTTCAACAGATATTTTTTCGTGCAGGTTGTGCTCAATATAATCCTGCGCTTTTTTCACCATATCATCACCGTGCAGTTTCTGGCCTTTGAATATTATGAAGGCCGACTGGCTTTGGCGGTCCATTTCAATCTGGAACACTTTGGAGCAAAAAATGGCTGTTTGCCGGTCGTAATATTTCTCTACCAGGTAAAGCACCAGGTTCAGGAAAGAATAAGCGCCGCCATTGGTATAAATGCCATTTTCATCGGTGATCAGCTTATCTTCCTGTAAATGCACTTTCGGGAACAGGGTTCTGAAAGTATCTGCAGCAGCCCAGTGTGTAGAGCAGCTTTTCCCGTTGAGCAGGCCTGATGACGCCAGCAAAAATGCCCCGGTGCATATGCTGGCTATTTCGGCGCCGTTTTTGTACTGTTCCGCAATCCAGTCAACCAGCAGCTTATTGCCTTTCATGGCTTTCTGGTAATTATGGTTTAATGAAGGAATAATAATAAGATTGGTTTGGGCGATGGCTGAAACATGGGTATGCGGTTTCACGGTAAACAGGCCGTCGTAAAAGTCCACTTCTTTTGAAATACCGGCCAGTGTTATTTTAAACAGCTCTTTTCTGCCGGTTTCTTTCCAGTACTCATTGGCCCGGGTAAATATTTTATAGGCGCCCACGATGCTGCTCAGGTTATTTTGTCCGTCGGGGACTATTATAGTGAGGTGTTTCATGGAAAATCCTTTTTATAAAGGTAAGGCATTTGCCCTGTCCGGATCAACCCACCGGAAATTCCATTTTGCCCCCCTGAAAAGTGATATTTGGACAGTAAATTTGGTGCCGGGCACAGGGCCGGCAAATGGTACTGGCCCCGCTGCTTTAAACCAGCTTTTTTTCGAAATAAAGCGTTCCGGCAATGGGGCTGTACCGGTAGGACGGTATTTCATAAAATCCCAGGCGGCGGTACAGCTCCTGCGCCTTTGCCTGCCCGGGTACAGTGTCCAGCCGGATGCAGGTATAATTGAGCTGCCTGGCGGTACTGATGGCTGCTTCCAGTAATTGTTTCCCGATTTTCAGGCTCCTGTAAGCCGGTTTTACATACAGGCGTTTCAGCTCGGCCACCCCTGCTTCAAATTTGCGTACGCCTGCGCACCCAACGGCATTTGCACCAGCTGTAAAACATAGCAGCAGCGCGCCTTCGGGGGATTTATACTGCCGGTTAATGTTGTGCAGCTCTTTTTTAAAGTCCTGGTACGCGAGATCAAAATTCAGAGAACCTGCATATTCCTCAAACAACATTTTGCCCTGCTCGTATTCATCCGCAGTACCGGCTGTTTTGATATAGAAGTTTGTCATGGGTGCTTTTATTTCCTGGTCAGCAGCGCTTTTACCTGCGCAATTAAATGCGCCAGTTTTTGCTGTTCCGTTTTACTTAAATGCTGAATGAGGTTTGCTACCTGCACGTTGGATTGCTGATCAATTATATCAGCCATCTTTTTACCTTTTGCCGTAAGCTCCAGGGTATAGGCCCTTTTATCGTTTATCAGCTGCTTTTTGCGCAGCAGGCCATTCTTCACAAACCTGGCAACAATGCGGCTCATATATCCTTCGTCTACCTCCAGCTTTTCTTTTATTTCCCTGGCGGTAAGCGCTCCGGAACAGCTCAGCTCATAAATGATCCTTGCTTCTGTAAGGGAATATTCACTTTCCAGGATATGGTTGTTTACCACTCCAAGTATGGCAGTGTAAAACCTGTTAAAGTCGCGGATGGTGTTTATTACTTCATTTCCCATGCTGTAAAGTAAGCTAAATTACTTGACAGGAGCAAGTATTTTTTTGATAAGATTTAGCTTGATTGATTTGCATGGAATGGTGGCTATATTGGCCGGATTGGTATGGGCGGGTTATAAAATAAAAAAGGCCCGCCAGTTGCTGCAGCTAACGGGCCACTGGACTTGCGTAAATTAAACAGATTGATCGTCTACCACGGCGGCAGGGGCGTTGCTTTTTACCGCATTAATCCCGTTATCCCGGCCGGATATACTTTCATACATCTCGCTGTGGCCGATCGCTTGTCCGTTACCGGCCTTCAATACAAAATAATGTTTGCCGCTTGCAGCGGTCTTTTTTTCATACCTGGCGTCTACCTGGGAGTTCTCCTTTACGGATTCAATACCATTGCTACAGCCGGCTTTTGCGTTATAGCCTTCACTTATCAGGATTACTTCTCCGTTACCTGCTTTTAATTTGAAACGGTACTCCCCGTTGGAGCTTTTGGTAATAACAAATTTACTCATGTGGTGTGTATTTGGTTAATGTTTATACCGTCAGCTCCCGGATATGCCCTCCCTGCTGCAGCACCACTTTTACGGGAAAGCGCTGCGCCGGCACTTCTGTGGGGAACCAATGCCGGTTGCTTTCAGAAATGATCAGCAAACCATGATCATCTCCCAGGGCCGTAAAATTTTCTTTGGGCGGCTGCCTGGCAAAAACCGGCAGCCCGCATTCCGTCATCAGCTGCTGCATGCAGCCTGATACATTATCTGTAACAATCCCTATTTCGCTGATGCTAAGCACGGCTGCTCCTGAAAAGGCAGTAGTGGCGGCTTCCGGCAAATCGTGCCTGGCAATGAACTCCAGGATGTTCCCATTGTTATCGTAACAGTAAAAGGCATGCGCATGCCATTGCTCAAAGTCGGCAATTATATTACCAGGTGTAACCGGCAGCAGCGCCAGTTTTTCCCGGGCCCAGCCCACGGCTGCCGCCAGCTGGTTGGGCGATATATTGAATGCGAAATGATATACCGGGCTGGCAGGCTGTGTATATTGTTTAAAAGTAAGCAGGGTATTACCGGCGGCAAAGGTTACGCCCTTGCTGCTTTGGTGCAGCAGCGGCAACTGCAGCGTGGTGGTATAAAAACCAGCTGTTTGCTGGATGTTGGCGGAACAGAGCTCTATGGACTTGATGTACATAACGCAACTATTTAACCCAAAGGTAGGGATTGGGAATTGTACCGTCACAGGCAGACTACAAATGCCCGGCCACCTGGCGGCTGCAGGAAAAATATGCAGCGTGCCGCAACCAGATCAGGCCGGCAAACAGGCGCTTGTTATACAGCCTCTTGAATGGCGCCCCGTATTTACCATTTATAAACAGGTAAACTTTTTGATGTAGCTTTTGTACACCAAAACCATCTTACTGTTATGAAAAGTACGGCACATATCAAGGGACACCCGATCCATCCCATATTGGTTGGCTTTCCCATAGCATTTTTTATAGGCACCCTTTTATTTGATATACTGGCACTGGCGAGCGACCGCTATGATTTTGCTTTTGCCGCTACCTGTATGCAAATTGCGGGCATTACTACCGCCCTGCTGGCCGCCATACCGGGCTTTATTGATTTCCTGTTTACCGTACCGCCCAAAAGCTCCGGCAAAAAGCGGGCAGCGAAGCACGGTATATTAAATGTGCTGAACCTGCTATTGTTTGTTGTTGCCTGGCTGCTGAAACGCAACCCGGCGGTACCGGCCTTCGTGATTCTGCTGCTGGAAATAACAGGTGTTGTGCTGCTGGGCTTTGCCGGCTGGATGGGTGGCACCCTGGTGTACCGTAACCAGATAGGCATTTTTACCCGTTATGCCGGCGCGGGCAAGTGGAAAGAGGAACGTTTTGCCGGCGACCAGCAAAAAATACAGGTAGCTACCAGCAATGAGCTAAAGACAGATCAGATGAAGCTGGTGCATGTGCATCATAAACGCATTGTCATAGGTAAAACAGCGGAGGGGTATGTGGCTTTTGATGACTCGTGTACACACAAAGGCGGCTCGCTGGCAGGCGGAGCGCTGATATGCGGCACGGTGCAATGCCCCTGGCACGGGTCGCAGTTTGACGTAAACACCGGCCAGCGAAAGGCAGGCCCCGCGCAGCAGGGCATTAAGGTGTATACGTTAACGGAGGAAAACGGGAAAGTGTACCTGCAGCTGTAAGCCGCTGCCTGCATTGTGCAAGTGAGGCAACAGTATGGTAAAAGACAGCTACAGCAGATAAGTAATGGCCCGCCCCGCATTATGTCACCCTAAAATTGCAGGTGGTCAAAACCAGCCGTTACAAGGGAGCTGCAGTTACTAGGTTTGCTAAAAAAAAAGATGCAACCCACTAACCGGCAAACTTATATCGACTGGCTGCGCATAGCAGCAATATTTGGCGTGCTGCTGTTCCACTCCGCCCGCCCTTTTATGACAGATGATCCCTGGCATGTGAATAATGCCACGCAAAGTGATGTGCTGTCTGAATTTGCCTTTTGGCTGAGCCGTTTCCGCATGCACCTGCTGTTCTTTATTTCCGGAACCGTGTCGTGGTTCATGGTAACGAAAAAGAATGCCAAAGGCTTTATGCTGCTGCGCTTCCGCCGGCTGTTCATACCCCTGCTGGTAGGCATGCTGCTGATAGTGCCGCCACAGATATACCTGGAGCGGCTGAACCAGGGCTTTAAAGGCAATTTCTGGGAATTTTACCCCTCTATCTTTAAAATGAACCCTTACCCCAAGGGGAATACCAGCTGGCATCACCTGTGGTTTATTGCCTACCTGCTGGTATATGATGTGGTGCTCACGCCCTTTTTTGCATGGGCGGTTTCCGAACGGGCCCGCGCTTTCCGCGATAAGCTGCTGTTTTTTGCCCGCGGCAAAAATATTTACCTGCTTATGCTTCCTTCCGCCATATGGTTTTCACAAACCGTGCTGAAATATCCCATGACCGGTGACCTGGTGCACGACCGCTGCTTTTTCGTTTACTGGATGCTGTTTGTGCTGATCGGGTTTATATGCATGCTGCAGCCCGCATTGCTGGACAGCCTTGAACGGAACCGCCGTTTTTCCATGGGTATGGCCCTTATTTGCCTGGGCTTTATTAACTACCTGCGCTGGAATAACGTTGGTTTGAGCAACTGGGCGCCGGACTGGGAACAGCATCGGCTGCTATCTTTCCTGTACCTTTCCAAACACCCGGTAAACTCGTGGTGCTGGGTATTTGCGCTGGTAGGATATGCAAAAAAATACCTGCACCGCAAGGTAAAGGCGATGGATTATATTAACCAGGCCATTTACCCCTTTTACATCCTGCACCAGACCGTGATTGTAATGATTGCCTGGTACGTGGTAAAAACAAACGACAGTATTGGTATGAAGTATATGTTTATTGCCGCTACCTCTTTACTGGTGAGCATGGGTATTTACCATGTGTTCATACAGCCGTTTGCGCTTACCCGCTTCCTGTTTGGTATGAGGCCCAAAGAGAAAAAGGCGCCGGTTGCCGCAGCGGAAAAGCCGGTGCTGCAAAAGATACCGGAGCTGGCAGTACAATAAAAAAGTTGATGATCTTTGCTTAATTTCATGACTATGCAGCATAAATGGTGGCGCTTAATATTCCCGGTTGTTTACGGGTTGCTCATTTATACCAGCATCCGTTTGGTGAATGACGTAATTACCGGTACCCGGTTCTGGCTGCGTCCCTGGGCGCTCAATGCCACAGAAATAGCAGTAGTGACCGTATCAAGCTATGTTTACCTGTGGGGCATCCACAAATTGCTGGAAAAGAACCAGCGCGGGTTTAACGCGCCCATGCGCTACCGCAGCCTGATAAAGGAGTTTGCTATTGTAGCGCTGTACGTAGAGCTGGTGAGCACCATATTCATTACACCTATGGCCGCCCTTACCGACGACGGGATCACCTGGTACGATGCTGTGGATATTTACCTGATACCGCTGTTATACCTGCTGTTGTACTATGCGCTCATAAGAGGCAATGCTTCCATGAGAAAAAGCTATGAGCAGCAGCTGCAGATAGAAAAGATCAGCAACCAGCAGCTGCAAACAGAATTACGCTTCCTGAAAGCGCAATACCATCCGCATTTTTTGTTTAATGCGCTGAACACGGTGTATTTCCAGATGGATGAGGATGTAAGCCGCGCCAAACAAACCATAGAGGAACTGTCGGAGCTGCTGCGCTACCAGCTGTATGACCAGCAGCAGCAGGTGTCTATACGCCAGGAGCTGCAATACCTGCAGTCTTACATCCGGCTGCAGAAAAGCCGTATGAACGACCACCTGGATCTGCGGGTGGCATTTGATAATGCGCTGAACGGTCAGCAGGTGTACCCGCTGCTGTTATTACCCTTGGTGGAAAATGCGTTCAAATATACCGGCGGCGCTTACTGGATCAGCATCAGCGCCCGGCTGGAGGATGGGCAGCTGCAATTTTGCGTAAGCAATGCCAAACCAGACATTATACCGGAGCGTAAGGACAGGAGCGGTATTGGGCTGGAAAACCTGCGCCGGCGCCTGGCCCTGTTATATCCCAACCGCCATGCGCTGAACATTACAGATAACGGGCAAAGTTTTACCGCTCAATTAAACATAGGGTTATGCTAAAGCTAAAATGTGTAATAACAGACGATGAGCCAATGGCCCGC
The DNA here is from genome assembly GCF_035761305.1 of Chitinophaga sp. GTDB lineage: Bacteria > Bacteroidota > Bacteroidia > Chitinophagales > Chitinophagaceae > Chitinophaga. The sequence goes on from NZ_DASTRI010000013.1 coordinate 20,280, forward strand.
AAAGGGATTAAAGGGTACGTGGAAAAAGTGAATTTCCTGGAGCTGGCAGGGGTGTGTGAAGATGCGGTATCGCTCAACAACCTGCTGCGCGAGCAGCCGGTAGACCTGCTGTTCCTGGATATTGAGATGCCCTACATCAGCGGGGTAGAGCTGCTGCAAAGCCTCTCTAACCCGCCGAAGGTGATCTTTACCACCGCCTATGAGCAGTATGCCCTGAAAGGCTTTGAGCTGGAAGCGGTAGACTACCTGCTGAAGCCTATTTCCTTTGAGCGCTTCCTGAAAGCCGTGAACCGCGCTTACGACCTTTTCCGGCAAACAGCGCCGCCGGCTGCCGACCACCTGTTTATTAAAACAGATGATAAGCTGGTAAAAATATCCTGGGCGGATATTGTGTACATAGAGGCGATGGAGAACTATGTGAGCATTTACACGGCACAAACCCGCTATATAACACATACCACGTTAAAGTCGGTACTGGAGTGCATTACAGATCCCGGCTTTATTCAAACGCATAAATCATTTGTGATAAATGCGGCCAAAATTACCAGTATTGAAGGCAACCTCATTGAGCTGGGCAAATACCAGGTACCGGTTTCGCGTAGCATGAAGGATGCGGTGCTGGAGAAGATTGTGAAGAATAAGCTGCTGAAGAAATAATTACGAATTGTCAATTGCGACCCGCGAAGCGGTGCATTGCCCGTTCCGCTCTTGCGGAAAGCGCAATTGAAATAATTATGAATGCGAATAATTACGGATTGAAGTGTGTTTAACTGCTGCAGTGTAAATTCAAATACCTTAAAGTGGAACGTATCTGCGCTGCAAAATGGAATGCTTTAGCATTGTAATGACCATGAATTAAGAGGGCTTGCCATTTAACCTGTATTATTTACTGTTACCTGCAATAATGATGATCCTTTCCATTTGCAGCTCTTTTTCCATCACCTTTACCACTTCTTCTTTTTCCTCCACTACCTGCTGCAGGGCAAAGCCGGCTTCCTGCAGCAGCGTGGTGGCTTTGCCGGCGTCGTACAGCGTAAAGCCGTATTGGGTAAAGGGCAGCTGTTCCATAAAGGCTTTGCTGCGGATGCCAATGGCCAGCCGGCCGCCGGGTTTCAGCACCTGTTTTATGTTGGCCAGTAATTGCAACGGCTCCTGCCAGAAGTAAA
>NZ_DASTRI010000014.1:0-6033 GCF_035761305.1 Chitinophaga sp.
GCTTCGCTGTGCAGCTCTCCCAGCTCGCCCATAAAGGCGGCGCGGTCATCCACCGGCAGTTCGTTCAGCAGCTCGGCTACCCTGGCGGCCGGCAGGTTGCGGATCACCTCTTCCTGCAGGGGAAAGTCCAGTATTCTGAAAGCGGCGGCGGCACGGGTTATGGACAGGTTACTGAAAATCACATCGGCCTGTTCAGGATGCTCATAAATGAGCTCTGCTATATCTGTAATGAGCTGATCATCCAGGTATATACGTAGTTCCTGGTGATTGCGCTCATCTGCCAGCATGCTGAATTTTTCCAGTAAAGCTTCATTTTCCATAGACCGTCAACTCTCTGAACGAAAATAAATAAAAAAAAGTGGTTAGTACTCGCCAATGGCTTTATATCAGCTCTGCTACGTGTCTGCGTATATTTTCGCTGATAGTGTCCGTAGGCAAATCGTTGGCATCCCTGCCAAATGGTTCTTCAATTTCTTCCGCAATCAGCTCCATACTTGCCAGCACGTAAAAAATAAACACTACCATAGGTATAATAAGATACCCTACGCTGAACACATAACCAACAGGAAGGGTCATCACGTAAAAGAAGATGAACTTTTTAAGGAACACGCTGTAAGAGAAAGGGATAGGCGTATTCCTTATCCGTTCACAGGCGCCGCAGATGTCGGTAAACGACTGCAACTCCTGGTTAATGGTAATCAGCTGCTCGCCGCTCAGCTGCTGCTGCCGGTACAGGTGGTGTATGCGCGCCGCCATATGCGCAGCCACCTGGTTAGGTACATGCTGTGCGGGCTGCGGTGTAAAGCCGGGTACAGGCTCCAACTCTGCTTCAATAAAGCTGCCGCGTAAATGGTTTTTCATACAAAAGGCAAAGTTGGGTATCATTTGCCGGAAATAGGTGCGGTTGGCCGTATCTTCTGCCGGTAATATGGCTTGCAGCTTCAGCGCCAGGTTACGGCTGTTGTTTACCAGGGCGCCCCATAGCTTGCGGCCTTCCCACCATCGGTCATACGCCGTATTGGTACGGAACACCAGCAGCAGGGATATTACAAACCCAAGCAGGGTGTGTATAATAGCAAGCTGCTTTACCTCCGGGAACCGCGCCAGGTTCCATATTTCCAGCTCCAGCACAGCTATCAGCGCGGTATAAATGCTCAGACCAAGGAACATGGGAGCCAGCTTCCGCACGGTATCAGCCTTGTGCAGGCGGAAGATGAAAGTGAACCACTCTTTCGGGTTGTAGTTTATCATTATACAGGTTTACAGGGTTAATGCCCGGCAAAATATCCATTTCCGGCCGCAAACCTAAAATTTTTACGCCTGATTTTGATAACTTGTTGCTTTACCTTTACTTTACGCTTCTTAATTTATACAAGACATACAGAGCGAGCGCTATGATCAAGCCGTATTTATACATTGAGAAAACAAAAAGAAAGGGCCGGGGTGTTTTTACCAAAGAAAGAATACCCGCCGGTACCAGGATTGAGGTATCGCCTGTGATCGTATTATCCTATGATGATACGGAAAAGGTAGACAAGACCAAGCTGCACAACTACATTTTCCTTTGGGGAGTACGGGAAACCCGCTCCTGTGTGGCACTGGGCTTTTGCTCTATCTATAATCACTCTTACGACCCCAACTGTGAGTACGAGATGGATTTTGATGCAGAAACCATGAGCATCATCACCCGCCGGGAAATCAAGAAAGGGGAAGAGCTTAGCATTAACTACAACGGGGAGGTAACCGATACATCTCCCGTATGGTTTGATGTGAAGCGGAGCTGATGGAGCCGTAGCCGGCCTGTACCAACGCCGCAGGTATTGCGCGAAAGGTAAAACAGCAGCAAAACTTATAAGGGGAATTATACTTATACCGTTTTTTTGGCGGAAAGATAATTTCCCTAAATTTGTGCGTAAATATATAAGTACTTATATAATTTCACGTTAGGGCTTAAGCGCTTTGTAGCAAACGATTGATTTTTGACAGTGCCCCGGAGCTGCTGCACAGTGCAGCCTGTGGCTGTAATAAGCAGTTGGTTATTGCTGTTTAGTCAGCCCCGGTGCAGGGTATTGCAGCATTAAAGCCGCCGCGCAATATGGCCCCGTTACTAACGCTAATAACTGTATATCATGTCTTTTTATTCATCTCTTGGTTTCCTGGTTTTCGGCAGCCGCTTACGGCGGCTCAGCGAGTACTTCCTGGCAGAGGTGAATAAGGTGTACGAACAGGCCGGCATTCCTTTTGACGCCAGCTGGTTCCCGGTATTTTATGTACTCTCCCGGCAACAGCCCATACCATTGATTGATATTGCAGACACGCTGGAAATATCCCATTCTGCCGTAAGCCAGATGGTGACCAGCCTGCGGAAGAAAGGCCTGGTAAAAACAGCACCCTGCCCGGATGACGGGCGGCGGCAGCTGGTAATGCTCACTAAAAAAGGAACGGCGCTGCTGCAGCAGGTACAACCCATCTGGACCGCCATTACCGGCGCCATGGAGCAGCTTACCGATGCCCATAAACAAAGCCGGCAGCTGCTCGAAGCCATTGCACAGGTAGAGCAGCAGGTGCAGCAGGCGCCCTTGTCGGAACGCATAAACGCAGTGCTGGTAAAAACGCAAGCCACTACCTAATTATAACATACACCAAAATGAGCGAAGCTTTCAGATACGGTATTGATCAGCTGACGGCGGGCCGCGCGCTGGATATAGCCGCGGGCCGGCTGCCGGCCATACTTACTCCCCAGATCATGGAAAAAGTAACGGCCAGCTATGATTATGTACAAACCATTGTAGCGCAGCACTCCATTGTGTACGGCATTAATACCGGCTTTGGCCCCCTGTGCGATACCAAAATATCCGAAGCAGATACCCGTGCGCTGCAGTATAACATATTGCAAAGCCATAGTGTAGGCGTGGGCGATAGCATACCGGACGAAATAGCGCGCCTGATGCTGATCACTAAGGTACATGCGCTGGCGCAGGGTTACTCGGGCATTGCGCCTGCTACGCTGGAACGTATAGTATGGCATATAGACCAGGGCATTACCCCGCTGGTGCCGGAAAAAGGTTCCGTGGGCGCCTCCGGCGATCTTGCGCCGCTGGCCCACCTGTTCCTGCCCCTTATAGGGTTGGGAGCCGTGCGCTATAAAGGCCGCACGGTTAGCGGGGCCGAAGCCCTGCAGCAGGAAGGGCTGCAGCCCATTGCGCTGGGCCCTAAAGAAGGGCTGGCGCTGATAAACGGCACCCAGTTTATCCTGGCCTTTGCGGTAAAAGCCCTGCAGCGTTTGTATAATGCGCTGGAAGCAGCAGATATTATCGGCGCTATGTCGCTCGAAGGGTTAATGGGCACTGCCAAACCTTTTGACCCGCGCCTGCACGACCTGCGGCCTTTCCCCGGCAACCAGCTGGTGGCGCACCGCTTAAAGGTAATGCTGCAACACTCTGAGATCATGGCGTCACATGCAGACTGCGGCCGGGTGCAGGACCCTTACTCGCTGCGCTGCATGCCACAGGTGCACGGCGCTTCCCGTACTGCCTGGAAGCACCTGCTGGAGCTTACTACCATTGAGCTGAACGCAGTAACGGATAACCCCATTATTTTTAGCGCGGAAGATACCATCAGCGGCGGCAATTTTCACGGGCAGCCCATGGCCCTGCCGCTGGATTACGCCACCATAGCCGCGGCAGAGCTGGGCAATATTTCGGACCGGCGCAGCTATATGATGATAGAAGGCCGCTATGGCCTGCCCAAGCTGCTGATAGAAGATGCGGGGCTGAACTCCGGTTTTATGATACCGCAATACACCACTGCGGCATTGGTTACGGAAAATAAAACGCTGTGCTTCCCGGCCAGTGCAGATAGTGTGCCCACATCGCTGGGGCAGGAAGATCATGTATCTATGGGCTCTATCAGCGCGCGCAAGCTGCACCAGGTAATAGGCAACCTGGAATACATACTGGCCATAGAGCTGCTGTATGCCGCGCAGGCGGTGGACTTCCGCCGTCCGCTGCGCTCAGGCCCCATACTGGAAGCCTGTCACCGGTTTACACGGGAGCAGGTGTCATTTGCTAAAAAAGACCGTGTATTTGCCCACGATATACAGGCATTACATACCATCATCACCAATCAATCACTGGTGCGTGTAGCCAACAACGTTGCCCTGCAGCACCAGCTGTCTTTAAACGGTATTTATCATGATCAGTTCGGACTTTATTAACACCTACGCGGCCCATCCGCATTACAGGGCGCCCCGCGGTAACCGGCTGCATGCCAGAAGTTGGCAAACAGAAGCCCCCCTGCGCATGCTGCTCAATAACCTTGACCAGGAAGTAGCGGAAAACCCCGATGCATTGGTGGTATATGGCGGCATAGGCCAGGCAGCCCGCAACAGGGAAGCGCTGCAAAAGATCATCCGGCTGCTGCTGGAGCTGGATGAGGAGCATTCGCTGCTCATACAATCCGGTAAGCCGGTAGGTATTGTGCGCACGCATACGCAGGCCCCGCGGGTGCTGCTGGCTAACAGCAACCTGGTGCCCAAATGGGCTACCTGGGAGCATTTTAACGAGCTGCGTGCGAAAGGGTTAATGATGTTCGGGCAAATGACCGCCGGCAGCTGGATATACATAGGCACGCAGGGCATTTTGCAGGGCACCTATGAAACCTTTGTGGAATGCGGGCGCCGGCACTTTAACGGTAACCTGCAGGGAAGGTTGCTGGTAACAGCCGGCCTGGGTGGTATGGGCGGCGCACAGCCGCTGGCCGCTACCATGGCAGGCGCCGTGTTCCTGGGTGCGGATGTGGACCCTGCGCGCATTCAGAAGCGGCTCGATACCCGCTATATTGACCGTATGACCCACTCCTACGAAGAAGCCATACAATGGGTGCAGGAAGCCCGGGCCAAAGGCCAGGCGCTTTCAATAGGGCTGGTAAGCGATGCCGGCGACCTGCTGGAAAAGCTGCTGCGCGATAACATTATTCCTGATATACTTACCGATCAAACATCTGCCCACGACCCGCTGAACGGTTACATCCCCAACGGGCTTTCTGTAACGGAAGCAGCAGCGCTGCGCGCCAGGGATGCCGCTGCCTATGAGCAGCGCGCACTAAAAAGTATGGCCCGGCATGTAGGATTTATGCTGGCCCTGCAGGATAAAGGCGCCGTTACCTTTGACTACGGCAATAACCTGCGCGAGTTTGCCAAAGCAGGCGGGGAGCCCAATGCCTTTAATTTTCCGGGGTTCACGCCGGCGTATATACGTCCTTTATTCTGTGAAGGTAAGGGCCCTTTCCGCTGGGTAGCCCTGTCCGGCGACCCCGAAGATATTTATACCACCGACCGTGCGCTGATGGAAGCCTTTCCCGAAAATAACGCCCTTATTAACTGGCTGCAACAGGCGCAGCAAAAAATTGCCTTCCAGGGACTGCCCGCCCGTATTTGCTGGCTGGGCCTGGGCGAGCGGGAAAAGGCGGGCCTCATTTTTAATGAGCTGGTGCGCAGCGGTAAGGTAAAAGCGCCGATTGTAATAGGGCGCGACCATCTTGATTGCGGCTCCGTAGCATCGCCCAACCGGGAAACAGAAGCCATGAAAGACGGGTCAGATGCCGTGTCGGACTGGCCTTTGCTGAACCTTATGGCCAACACGGCCGGCGGGGCCACCTGGGTATCGTTCCACCATGGCGGCGGCGTAGGTATGGGCTACTCCCAGCATGCAGGTATGGTAGTGCTGGCCGATGGTACCGACCGTGCAGCCACCTGCCTGCGGCGCGTGCTGTTCAACGATCCGGCTTTGGGCATTTTCCGCCATGCTGATGCGGGCTATGAAAAGGCGCAGGAGTGGCAGCAGAAATTTGGTATTGGCTTTTAGCAGATGGCTGTACCGTTAACAATGTTTTTTATAAACTGTTATCATGTAGGAGCTAACAAGCGGCTGTGGCCTCAGCCTTCGGGCCGGCACAATTTTTTACAGCTGTTTTACCGGTTCCTGTTTTTTAGTTAACCGCTAAAAGCTTTCTTATGTTAATCATCGGTCCATT
>NZ_DASTRI010000015.1:0-10545 GCF_035761305.1 Chitinophaga sp.
GTAGTCATTACGAACGATACCCGGGATGTGCTTTTTCGTGAAGAAAAAACACTTACCATGCAGGCGCTGTTAAGTCCCCGCATTGTAGAAGAGGAAATGAACCTGCAGTTCGATTTTGGGAAGGCATGTTTCCGGGAGGTATATTTTGACGGGCTGCACATTTCTTTTGGTCATGCACAGGTATTTCAAAACCTGCATATTGCGGTAGACATACCGGAGGGGCCTTCAATGGTATCGCAGCATTTTGTGCTGCAGGGAAATTTCACCGGCAACCTGCCGGGCAAGCCGGATTATCATTTTTCCCAGCTGGAGCATAACCTGATGTATAACCCCACGCTTTCTGAAAACGCCAAAATAAAAAAGCAAAACATCATTGAGATGGTGTCGCTTAGCCTTACCCGTGAACGCTTCCTGGAGCTGGCGGAGAATAACGGCGAAGTAATGGACCGTTTAGGCGAGCAGATTGCAGGCAACAAAATAGTTTTACTGAACCAGCAGCGCAACCAGCCTATTACCATGCAAATGCTGCGGGTGCTGGAAGAAATAAGGTACTGCCAGTTTACCGGCGGTATTAAAAAGCTGTTCCTGCAATCTAAAGTGCTGGAATTGCTGGCTTTACAGTGCGAACAATATGAACGCTCAGGACCGGGTCATACGCCGGAAGATACGATGCTGTCTGCCACAGACCGGGAAAAGATATATTATGCCCGCGACCTGCTGCTGCAGGCCATGCAGCAGCCGCCATCCCTGCGTGAGCTGTCGCGGCTGGTAGGATTGAACGAATTTAAGCTGAAAACCGGCTTCAAAAAGGTGTTTGACAATACGGTGTTTGGTTACCTGAACGATCAGCGGCTGGACCATGCCCGCGAGCTGCTGCTGCAACAGCAGTACCGGCCGCTCAGCGATATTGCCCTTGAGCTGGGGTACTCTTCTCCACAGCATTTCAGCAATGCATTCAGTAAAAAGTTTGGTATCAGCCCGGGGAGAATGCGCCGGTGATTAAGAATGAATAATTAATAGGTTGTGGTTTATTGTTTGGATGGAGGATGCCGGATTGATAATTAAGAACGAATGACTACGAATTAAGGATGACCTGTTTGGTGAAGGCCGCCAGGGTTACACGTTTCAGGCGGTTGTATATGGTTTGATCTATTTCCGTGAACAGCTCATCCAATGCATCATTAATACCGGCGCCTACTGCACAATCGGGGTTGGGCAGGTTGGGGGAGAAGCCAAATACATGATCTTCTTTTACAGCCTGGAACACTTCCGACATGCGGATCTGCGAAGCCGGCTTGCGCAGGCGGCTGCCGCCGCTTTTACCCTCCTTGCTTTCCACCAGGCCCGCTTCCCTTAAAGCACTCAGCTCTTTACGCACCAAAGCGGGGTTGGCGTTCATTGAACCTGCAATATATTCAGATGATACCCACTCGCCGTCGCTGATACTCAGCAGGCTTAAAATGTGCACGGATATTGCAAACTTACTCTTAACCATTCTGTAACTTATTGCATTACAGTACAAATGTAACTATTAACAGGCAGCTGCCCAAATATGCAAATGTGCAGGCTGCCGGCCTGAAAGGCGCTGCACCTGCACATTTTGCGGATCAGTTATTTGCTACTACAGGCGTTTGAAGGTATGCGCCTCATTTGTGCCTGCATACAAGTTCTATTTTTTCACGATCAGCCCTGCATCCTTTTTTACTTTTGCCACCTGCTCTACCGGCGGTGTTTTCTTTTTAGCAACGGTATTGGTGGTATTGCCATGTATTTGCGCCAGGGTAGGCGCAATTACCAATGAAACAATAGACATCAGCTTGATGAGGATGTTCATGGAAGGACCGGAAGTATCTTTAAAGGGATCGCCTACAGTGTCGCCGGTTACAGATGCTTTGTGCGGCTCTGATTTTTTGTAGTAGGTTTCACCATTTATTTCCACGCCTTTCTCAAAAGACTTTTTAGCGTTATCCCAGGCGCCGCCGGCATTGTTCTGGAACATGCCCATAAGCACCCCGCTAACAGTGGCGCCGGCCAGCATACCGCCCAATACTTCGGGACCGAAAATAAAGCCTACAATCAACGGCATAATTAATGCAATAGCACCGGGCAGCAGCATTTCGCGGATAGAAGCCTGCGTGGAGATAGCCACGCATTTTTCATATTCAGGCTGTCCTTTACCTTCCATAATGCCGGGAATTTCGCGGAACTGGCGGCGTACTTCCTCTACCATGGCCATGGCGGCGCGGCCTACGGCTGCAATAGCCAGGGAAGAGAAGATGAACGGGATCATACCGCCTACAAACAGGCCTGCCAGTACGTTGGCCTTATAAATATCAATGCTGCTGATGCGTGCAATACCTACAAAAGCGGCAAACAGCGCCAGCGCGGTAAGCGCGGCAGATGCAATGGCAAAACCTTTGCCGGTAGCGGCGGTGGTGTTACCTACGGCATCCAGTATATCTGTTTTTTCACGTACTTCCTTGGGCAGCTCGCTCATTTCAGCAATACCGCCGGCATTATCTGCAATGGGGCCAAAGGCGTCAATAGCCAGCTGCATAGCAGTGGTAGCCATCATACCGGCAGCGGCAATAGCTACGCCGTACAGGCCCGCCAGCGCATAAGAACCGTAAATACCGCCTGCCAGCACCAGGATGGGCAGCATGGTAGACTCCATACCTACGGACAAACCACCGATAATGTTGGTGGCATGGCCGGTAGCCGACTGGCGGATGATGGAGCGCACCGGGCGTTTACCCATGGCCGTATAATATTCTGTAATTATGCTCATGAGCGTACCTACTATCAGGCCTACGGCTACTGCGCCAAATACGCCATTTTTAGTAAACTCATGGCCGCGCAGCATCATGGTTTCGGGCAGCAGCCACTGTACCAGGAAGTATACTATTACGGCGGTGAGGATAATGGAGCCCCAGTTACCCATGTTCAGCGCCTTTTGTACAGCACCTGTATGTAAGCCGGCGCTGTCGCTGATTTTTACAAAGAAGGTACCGATGATGGAAAATATAATACCCATACCGGCAATGAGCATTGGCAGCAATATGGGGGCAATGCCGCCAAAGTTGTCTACAGACTGGGTTTCGGCGCCCAGCACCATAGTTGCCAGCACTGTGGCTACATAAGAGCCAAACAGGTCGGCGCCCATGCCGGCTACGTCGCCCACGTTATCGCCTACGTTATCGGCAATGGTAGCAGGGTTACGCGGATCATCCTCCGGGATGCCGGCTTCCACCTTCCCAACCAGGTCGGCGCCTACATCGGCTGCTTTGGTATAAATACCGCCGCCGACACGGGCAAACAGCGCAATGCTTTCCGCGCCTAATGAAAAGCCGGTAAGCACCTCAATGGTTTTGATCATTTCCGGTGTGTTGGCAGCAGCGCCAAAATAAGCTTTCAGTATAATAAACAGGCTACCCAGGCCCAGTACGGCCAAACCAGCCACGCCCATACCCATTACAGAGCCGCCGGTAAAAGACACCTGCAGGGCTTTGGCCAGGCTGCTGCGCGCTGCCTGCGCAGTGCGTACATTAGCCTTGGTGGCAATGCGCATGCCTATAAAACCGGCGGTGGCAGAGAATACAGCGCCCATGATAAAGGCGAGGGCAATGGTCCAGTCGGAATTTTCATGGGAAGCTCCCATATAACCCAGCAATAATGCAGCTATTATTACAAAGTAGGTAAGGATTTTGTATTCAGCTTTCAGGAATGCCATAGCGCCTTCTGCGATATGTTTGGCTATTTCGGCCATTCTTTCATTTCCCGCATCCTGGCGTACAACCCAGGCGCTTCTTACAGCAGTGAACAGTAATGCAATTAATCCAAAACATGGAACGAGATACACGATACTCATATAAGCGTTTTTAAAATATACAAGGTTGACAAAAATAACGTTTCCCATTTACTTTTGCTAATGGGAATTTAATGTGCCCGTATTTGGCCGGAAACCGCTGCAGTAGCAGCAAAAGATGTACATGAAGGGTGAATGCCTGCACACACCTCCCGTAACCTGCCCTTTCTTTTTAAAGCTGGAGGAACGCGGGTCCCAAACAATCAATAATACTTTCGGCCGTCATGGCCTCCTGCGACATGCGGGCGGCTGCAATATCGCCGGCCAGCCCGTGCAGGTAAGTTCCCAGCAGTATAGCTGCTTTGGGCGCATACCCCTGCGCCAGCAGAGAGGTAAGTATGCCGGTAAGCACATCGCCGCTGCCGCCGGTAGCCATACCAGGGTTGCCGGTGGCATTAAAGTAAATAGCGCCGTCGGGGCAGGCCATGGCCGTGTACCGGCCTTTGAGCAATATGTACAGCTGCAGCTTAACGGCCTGCTGCGATAGCAGCTCAAGCCGGGTAAAGTCATTTTCGCTGCTGCCAAACAGGCGCTCAAACTCTTTAGGATGCGGCGTTAGCAGGGAACCGGGTGGTATACGGGTTAACAGGAACGGATATGCGGCAATAATATTCAGCGCATCGGCATCCAGCACCATAGGGTGGCGGTATTGCTCCAGCAGCAGCTCCAGGGATTTGGCTGTGGCGGTGGCGGTGCCCAGGCCAGGACCTATGCCAATGGTTTTATACTGCTGCAATCCGCGTGTTTGCGGAGGGCTTTCATGAAAATGGGTGCTGTGGGTTTCCTGGGTATCTGTTACGCACATGGCGGATGGCGCGCTCACCTGGATGACCTGGTACCCGCATTGCGGTACATGGCAGGTAAGCAGCCCCACGCCGGTATGCAGGCAGGCCCTGGCGCTCAGCACCGCGGCGCCCATTTTACCATAGCTGCCGGCTACCAGCAGGGCATGGCCATAAGTGCCTTTATGGGAAAATGGCTTGCGGGGCTGGTAAATGGTGCGCATCATATGCGCATCTGTAACATGAAAGCGGGTAGGCGTATGCGTAAGATAGTCGGCATGCAGCCCAATGGGCAGTATATGCACCTGGCCCACGCGCTCCGCATTTTCCGGCAGGAGGAAGGCCAGCTTATATACCTCAAAGCTAAGGGTGACATTGGCATGCACCACGGGCATGTGCGTGCTGGATGCATCGGCCAGCATCCCCGAAGGGAGGTCTATAGCCACCACGGTATGCCGGGTTTGCAGGTCGTTCAGCTGGTGAATAAGGCCTGCCATCCAGCCTTCTACAGCGCTGCGCAAACCGGTGCCAAAAATGGCGTCTATAATAATGCTTTTGGGCGGCAGGGCCGGGAGGTCGGCAATGGCAGCCACATCGTGTATACTTTGGGGATATTGCTGTTCCAGCGCCTGCCGGTTGGCCATATGGTCGGCAGCGGCTTTGCTGCTGTGATGCACAACACAGGCCACTGCCTTATAGCCGTTATTGAGCAGCAGGCGGGTAATTGCCAGCCCGTCGCCGCCGTTATTGCCCATACCGCAGAACACATAAAAAGGCCGCTTGCCGTCAAACCGCCTGAACAGCCATTGCGCACAGGCGGTGGCGGCCCTTTCCATCAGCTGAAGGCTGCTGACAGGCTCATGCTGTATGGTATAAGCATCTGCTTCGCGTATTTGTGTGGCGGTAAAAATTTTCATACACCTATGTGTATAAAAATACGGGAAAGTTTTGATCAAAAAGAAAAGCCCTGGTGTTTTAACCAGGGCTTTAAACCAATTCATATTTATAGTTCGGACGATCAGAACGTATAGCGTGCGGAAGCGCCGCCAATTTCTTCTCCAAGGAAGTGGGTACCACCGGAGAAGTTAAAGAAAGGCTTCAGGTCGGCGCTAATGTTCAAAGGTATTTTTTTGAAAGTATATTCCACGCCGATAATGCCATCCAAACCAGCGGTGAAGTAACTGCCGTCGCCGTCGCGGAAGAAACGGTCGCGGTCATAATCGTAACGGTCATAAATGCCCAGGTGCGCACCGCCGCCGGCGTACATCAGCAGCTCCGGCATATCTCTTGTCAGGTTCCAGTGATATTCATACAAACCCGTAAAGGTAACGTTGCTGCCTTTGTCAAAGTTGGTGAAAGCCAGGCCTTCAATGGCGTGAGGGCCGGAAATGAAATGCTTGATGGTAAAGCCTACGATCCAGGGGTTCATCCTGATACCGAGTGCTGTTCCATAATTGGCAGGTGCTTCACCACCTCTTCTTAATCTTTGTGCATTTGCCTGTACTGCCACCAGGGCAACCAGGCCCAGAATTAATGCCGCTCTTTTCATTTTATGTTTGGTTTTATAGTTAATAGTTGAATAGCTATTTCCGGTTTAAAATGTACCTGGCAGATACTGCAAAAGAGGCCAGGTCCGATGGTGTGGTAAAATGGACGGCCGGTTTCCAGTCGAGCCCGAGGTTCAGCGGAATGCCGGCAAAGTTATAATCCAATCCCAATATACCATCAAAACCGGCTATGAATTTTGTGCTTCCTTCATACCTGCGTACGCCCATGTGCGCGCCGCCGCCTGCATACCAGGCAAAGCCTTGGACGGTAAGCGCCGACAGGTCAAAGTGGTGCTCATATAAGCCGGTAACTGTAAATGTTTCATTATAAATGCCTGCAATGCCTTCTGCCGCATCGGCATTTGTGAAGAAATAACGGGCGGTAGCTCCCAGGGGTAAACCAAGCCGTATACCGACCTGGGTGGTGCCTTTGGGGGTTGCTTCCTGTGCTTTCAGCTCAAACATACATATGGTAAACAATACAGTAAGCAATACAAACCGCTGATTTAACCGCAGTTGATACTTTTTGCCGCGCTTTGCAGCATGTGTTGTAATGCCCGATTTCATGTTGGTATGAGGTTTTAACAATAACAATGCCAATTCAATTATGAATTACGAATTGGGAAGTGTTATAACATTCATATGCGTGCCATGCGTGAAATTGCGCCGGGCCATGAATGCATTGAATATATTTAATTTTTCCGGTTTATAACGGCCACGTGGCGGTTATTATTTCACCAGCTTCAAATAAATAAAGCCGGCAATGCCTGCAAACAGGGAGGCGGCCATTACTGATATAATGGAAATGATCTGCAATTCGGCCTGCCGGTAAGCCAGCGTAGCGATAAAAATAGACATGGTAAACCCAATGCCCGCAATAATACCGGCGCCCAGCAGCTGCGGCCAGCTAGTACTATCCGGCAGGGCCGCCAGCTTTAATTTAACGGCTATGAAAGAAAAGCCGAAAATGCCCAGGGGCTTGCCCAATACCAGCCCGGCCATAATGCCGTAGCTTACAGGGGAGGTAAAGGCCTGGCCAATATCCGGTGGAAATACAATGGCGGTATTGGCCAGCGCAAATACGGGCATTATTATAAAATTCACCGTATCGTGCAGGGAATGAATAAGCTTTACAATTTTAGAAAGCGGTATGCAAAAAGCTACCAGCACACCGGCTATGGTGGCATGAATGCCGGAGTTATAAATGAAATACCACAGCAGCAACCCGGGTATGATATAAAAGACCAGGCGCTGTACCTTAAACAGGTTCAATATAATAAGCAGCGCCAGCACGCCTGCGCCGCACAGCAGGTAGGTAAGCTGCAGGCTTACGGTATAAAAAATGGCAATGGTTAATATGGCACCCAGGTCGTCAATAATGGCCAGGGCCATTAAAAATATTTTAAGGGTTACCGGCACCCTTTTGCCCAGCAGGGATAATATGCCCAGTGAAAACGCAATATCCGTAGCCATGGGAATGCCCCAACCGTGGGCATAGGGCGTATATCCGTTAAAAGCGGTAAATATCAGGGCAGGGCATACCATGCCGCCCAGGGCTGCCAGCGCCGGCAACAGCGACTTACGGATAGAAGACAGCTCGCCCACCGTAAGCTCCCGTTTTATTTCCATACCCACCAGGAAAAAGAACAGCACCATTAACCCGTCGTTAATCCAGTGCAGCAGGGTGTGAGGCAGGTGCAGGCCGGGGGGCGTATGCAGCTCCGCTCCCCAGAGCGGTACGTAATACGGCTGCATGGCCGAGTTGGCCGCTATTAATGAAACAATGGTACAGGATAGCAGCACAATACCCACTGCACGGCTGTCCTGCAAAAATTCGTACAGGGGTGAGAGTAGTTTCTTCTTAATATTCCTGAGCTTATTTTCAACAATTTTCGCCATAATATATGCCGGCCTGCAGCCATACGGCTTCAGCCACTGGTTAGGTCATAAATATATTAAGTAACAGGCAACATGCCATGCGCCGGGGCGGATTTATTGCCCCATCAGCTCATATTTACTTTTAGGCTTACGCTTAATATCCCAATGGAAGTTTTCCAGCAGCAGCTCTTCCTTAGGCCGTTGCGTAAAGGGATACATGGTGCCTTCCGGGTCTTTAATGAATACAACTTTATTGAGCTCGCCGCCTTTGAAGTGGATATTTATAATAGCGCTGAGCGATTTATTTACGCTTATGAAGCCGCCTTCATCATCCTTCACATAGTAAATGCTTTCCGCATTACCGTCTACATGCATCCAGTCCAGCGCATTGCCAACGAAGTAGCCGGTAATGATGTTGCCTTTTATCTGGTTGTACAACGGTTTGTCGGGCTCTGCTTCGTTTACTATCAGCGCATTGGGCTGCAGCACCAGCTTATCGGCCTGCTGGTTTTTGGTGTAAAGGTAAATGGTATCGCCGGATAGCTGCGTATCATTGGCCCATAATACCGGGTTACGGTAAAAGCGGAAAACAGAGTCGCGGGAAGAGTAATACAGGCTATCGGCAACGCCCTGCAGGGAGTCTGAAAAAATACGCACGTGGTGGTAGGCCAGTATATAGCGCCTTTCAACGGTATCTGGCTTTGCGGTGTCCCCGGGCGCGGCTAAGGGTTCCGGACCTTTAAGGTCCGGAACTGGAAGATCGTTATTCTTTTGCAGCTGGCGTTTGCCTGCTGCGGGGCGAGCTTTATGCGTATTTGCCGTATCTGCTTTTGCCTTCTGTAATATGGTATCTGCTGCTGCCGGGGCAGTGGTATCTGGCTGCAGCAGTGTTGCCAGGGAGTCGGCGGGGGGCAGTGGCAGCGGGGCCTTTATTTTTTCAGGAGCCGCCGTGTCCTGCGCAAGGCTGTCTACCCCCGGGCGTTTAACCGGCGCCGTTATAATGCTATCGCCGCGCATAACTCCCGAGAACAATGTATCGGCTACCATGTACAGGGTATCTTTTTGCCGTTCCAGTATCAGCAGCGGGTGTTGGGTAGCCAGCACGGTTTTATTGGCCTGGTTTACCTTACCGTAGTTGGAAAGCAGCGACATATGGTTGGCAGTATCCCTGTACACCATGTTGCCGGTGGCATAGGAGTAACCGGTTGTTTTATCGGTTTCTATATTATCGGCGGTAATAGTGCTGGCGCTGTCTACGATAGTGGGGCGGCTGCCAAAGTTGCCATAGCCGGTTTCCGTATTGTAGTAGCCGGATGTGGTGTACATTACGGTTTTTCCGTCGTTAATGGTGGTAGGTGCCACCATGGTGGCAATTTTGGTATCGGTATTATACAGTAAGGTATCGGTAGTAAGGGTATAGGATGGATCTATGAGCAGCACATTGTACTTAAAATACACATCCTTGGTATCTGCATAATAATAACCTTCCTTACTGGTAAGCACGCTGGAGCCGTTTATCAGCTTACCGCCCTGGGTATAGGTGCCAATGCGTGCATTCATATCATACTGCAGCTCAGGGCCCGAGATGTTCACCTTCCCGTCTGTTAAGCGGGCATTGCCCCTCAACGTAGCCATTTTGGCATTGCCTTCATAATGCAGGTAATCGCCGTACACCTGCACGCTGTCGGCCTGGTTAATATGCACATGACCGTAGGCGTCCAGCTGGTTGGAGAGGCCGTTTTTAAAGGCGCTGTCGCATGAGATAATGGTATTGCCCTGCCGGAAGGAGGCATTGCCGATAAAGCGGGCCAGCTGCACGGAGTCGCGGGTAATATTGTTCAGCGTATCTGCATGCAGAATGTGTATCACAGAAGTGCTGTCCCCGTTCTTTTGCTGCGCCAGTGCGGGCCGTATTCCCAGGAGGTAAATGCCTATAAGAACAAGGCCATATCTTATCAAATGCTGCATCTTACAAATCATCATTGAGCCGTTGCCGTATCGGAAGGGATGGGCCTTACTTTATCTTTTTTGCCAAACAGCGAGAAATGTACGTACCGTTTGGGGTTTACGCGCAGGTCTTCCAGCAGCTTATTCAGGCTGCTGAGGGAGTTCTGCAGGTTATTATACACCTTTTTGTCGTTCATGAGCAGGCCCAGGGAGCCTTCGCTGTTATTCAGCTTGGTGGTCATCTGGTCCAGGTTAGCCATGGTATGCTGCAGATCCTGCAGTGAAGTGTCCAGCTGTCCGTTAGCCAGGGTGCCGGTGGCTTTTTCGGCATTGGCCAGGATGCCTGTTATTTTATCATTATTTTTCTTCAGGTTATCGGTAATATCCGCCAGGTTGTTGAAGGTAGCCTGTACATTTCCGTTATCCGGGTCCAGCATACGGTTCAGGGAGCCGGAAGTGGCGGAAAAGTTGCCCATGGTATTTTTCAGGTGGGCAATGGCTACGCGTAAGTTAGCTTCCGTGGTGG
>NZ_DASTRI010000016.1:0-5072 GCF_035761305.1 Chitinophaga sp.
TTACACGAACCGGGTTATTCGAGGGACTAATTTTGCAAGTAGTTTGGGGGTTATGATGTGGAAGGGGGATGGTTTATGTTTTTTTTTCAGGAGGATATTTTGCGTGGCATGCTGGTGCCGTGGTGTTGCTTGGAGAAACTCGTGAAATACTTACGGGGCAGGTTTTCTTTTATATCAACAATTTAGTCTGCCAGGTCTTTAAAATATTAGGGATTCCAAATGTCAAGCACTGATGGATCAGGAATAAACCTTACAATATTCCCGGATATCCTGGGTGATGGTATCTTTAGTCCAATCACCAGTATCCCGCGCGCAAACAAAAAGTGATGCGAGTCAAGCGCTAACGTCATCTTGATATACCATTCGAGATTATACCAATCCCGGCCTTTTACCCTGGGTCCCCACTTGCGAAACAGTGTATGCATTTTCCGGCAAAAGGTTCAAGAGGTGTAAATTCTGGGAAAATAAAAAAAAGCCCAACGTAATATCCGCCGAGGCCCTTTCCTGTGGCTGTTCCCCCAATGGAACAATTATCTAGTCAAGTGCTTGAGGATCTAGTTGTTTTTAATTCATTCTATAGAATTCAATTAGAATAACTACTATATTAATACAATTAAAATAATTAAAAATCAATCACTTATGAAGACCCTCTAATCCAACCTCTAATTTGTCTCTAATTAACTCTAATTAAATATATGCATGCTATCTGCTGACAGATGTTTGTAATACTTCAGTTATTTTGGGCTAATACCCATTTAGGTACAGCATCAGATCCGATATTTTTAACTCTACCTTGTTTTCTTAAGGTCGAGAGTAAATTATTGATTTTGATTTTCCTTTGCTTTTCATCCATCCATTCTGGCAATTTTTTCCACAGCAAATCATCAACATCCTTTCGATTTAAATGTCCATGTTCCTTTACTGACTTTTCAATAAAGTCTAGATAGTACGAATCATCAAATCCTTTATTTTTCGAATAATCTGCTTTTCTTCCAATTTCCTGCGCGACCTTTTGGGAAATATAAAAATTCGGTTTCCGTCCTTCAATAAGACTTTTTGATTTTAAATGCCTCTCTTCTTCAATGCTTAAGGGTAATCTTTTTTGAACTTTATCCAGAAGAATAATTTCTTCTAAAGTAAGGTCTGTATTAGAAGCAAGAATACGTGCATAGGCTTGATTAAGTATTTTTCCAGTCAAAGTGACTTTGACCTTTTCATTACTCAAATCGTAATCTGGTAAAGGGAAAAAGCGATACCGTTGAAAATTATACATTTTTCTAATTCCTCCGCCAGCTGTATCAACCATTTTAAGATTAAACATAGCATTGGCCAGAAATTTATTTCGATATTGTTCTTCGGGAGCGTTATCAATTATAACTTTTTCTACTGATCCTGGAATAAAGGTACCTACATTAGTGAATGTCAGTTGGTCTTCAGACTCAATCACATTTATACGACCCGCTTTAGTATAATCCTGATGTGCAATACAGTTGTTGATAGCCTCTCTAATTGCATATGGCTCATATTGATCTATTTCTTCAGGAAAAAGAGTTCCATCTTTGATATAACGATACTTTAAATTTCGAATTTTAGCGTACACCTTGTCTACTGCTAGTAACATTGGAGGGCCAAATATTGCATAATCCTTGTCATTACCTGCGCTATCTTTCAAAAGCCAACGAATTTTTACTTCCGCTGGGCTGATATAGTGCTCGGACTCCTCTTTACCTAATAGAATAATTGCAGTTCGTGTTATTTTTCCCTTAATAAGGAGCTTAGATTTATTTAGAAAGGTTATATCATCCCAATTATCAACTTCCTTAGCACTTGTTGCAAATTTACTTATATAGTTTAGTCTTGCCACCTGAATAGCCAAAGGATCTAAATCATCTAGCGCCGCATCAGGAATTATAGCCGCACTCCAATCCTCTGCCAAAGCTTGAGATCGAATTCTGTCAATTTCCTCAATATTAAGAGGGCTAAGTTCTTCATTATCCCTTCCATAGTAGTGGCCTTCCCATGCAACTGGGATGCCCTTTGGAGCAGCTGGAATTTGAAACATTATAACTCTACCTTCTGCCAAAAGAATTTCATAAATCTCGATAAACGAAATTCTATTAGTCGTTTTATTTGCAATTTCAGATTTAAGACTGTCAAGATCCTTTCTATGAGGACGAAATTGAGAGCCAACTATGTCATGATGTTTATTTTCAACTCCAAATACTAGCCATCCATAAGGCTTACCTTTTAAATTGGCTTCGTTAGCAATTGCAGAAAAATACCGTCCGAGTTTATTAAAATCGTAATTAGATTTTGCCTCCTTAAATTCAACAACTTCCGTTTCTGCAGGCAAATTGCACATATCTGTCAATATTCTTTTTAACTCTAACTCGTTTTTCATTTAGTGAAATTATTAAGGAACATTGATAAAAGAATCATCTCAGCAAAAAGGATAGCCAATTTTAAGAATTTATCTTTCTTGAACCTCAAATTTGAATGGGATTAAGAAATGCCAGTCTCTAAAATGCAAAAGGCCTGCATCTCTGCAAGCCTTTCTTTTCTCTGCTCCCCCTGCTGGACTTGAACCAGCGACCCTCTGATTAACAGTCAGATGCTCTAACCAACTGAGCTAAGGAGGAATATTCCCGCTTCACTAACCGAACCTCGATCGCAAATTGGGATTGCAAAAATAGGTAATTTTTGAATTTTGCAAAATCTATTGTCACTTTTTTTCTAAAAACCCTTTCTCACTCCGCCAACGCCATCCTTCCCGGCTGCACCAGCAGCAACCACCTTCGCTGTAACGCCGATGCCCGCGTTTTATGATTTATAAACCGCAGGTCCAGCCTGGTAACATAAAACTGTACAAACTCCTTTACCAGCTGGCAGCTATATCCCTGCTGCTGCAGCGTATCGGCCTGCTCCGGGGCGGTGAGCAGCAGCACCGGCCCGTTGGCTACCGCCCGGCGCAGCCCTGCGCTGTCGTAGCGCTGGAGCGGGGTACGCAGGTAAAATTCCAGCGAGTATGACTGTCCTTTCCAGTAATCTACCGGCACGCCGGGAAAATACCGGTTCACATGGCGGGCTACGGTACTGCCGCTTTGGTAGCGGATAATATCAGGGTACAGCACCAGGTTCAGGAAAATGTTCAGCACCAGGCTGGCGGCGCAGGTGCGGAAAAATACCAGGCCTACAGTGCCGTTGCCCAGCCAGCGCGGCAGCAGCAGAAACAGCAAAAGGCCCAGCAGCATGCAAAACAGCGCATAGTAATTGAGTATGGGCAGGTATAATGTTCCAATAGCCACCATGGCTATTGCCATAATGACCATAATAATGT
This sequence comes from Chitinophaga sp., assembly GCF_035761305.1. Lineage (GTDB taxonomy): Bacteria > Bacteroidota > Bacteroidia > Chitinophagales > Chitinophagaceae > Chitinophaga. The sequence goes on from NZ_DASTRI010000016.1 coordinate 3,338, forward strand.
ACTGGGTAACACGGAAAAATTGGGGGCGCTCCAGGCCCAGCACATATTGGGCCGTTATAATGGCAAAGAAGGGAAAAATAATGTTCAGGTAATGCGGCAGCTGAAAACGCGACAGCGAAAACAGCGCAAAGGTAAGCAGCCCGCCACTGATGCAGTAATACTCCACCGCCAGCCGCCGTTTCCTGAAAAACACTACCACCGCGGCATACAGCATTACAGACCAGGGCAAAAAAGCCCACAGCACCGTATGAAAGAAAAACAGGGGATCGCCGTTGCCCTTAATAGGGCCGGTGTTCGCAAACCGGCCAAACTGGCTGTCCCAGAAAAAGAAGCGGATGCCCGAAACGCCGGTGCGGCCAAACACCGTTTTCTCAGGGTGCAGGTCAAACTGCTGGTAAAGGGCGTACAGCTCCGGCGTAATAAATAAAGCAACCAGTACTGCCGCCAGCAGCCAGCGCAGGTGCAGCAGCTGTTTCCACTGCCGGGTAAATGCCAGGTGTCCCGCAATAGCGCCGCCAATGGGCACCAGCGCAAAAATGCCTTTAGTCATGATTGCGCAGGCGGTAAATAATGCCCCCAACACTACATGATAATTGAATACCGACCGCTGGCTGCGATATAAATGGTACACCGCGGCAATGATCAGCCCTGTCAGGTAAGGTTCTGCCCGTACATCGTTATTGGAAATAACAATATGCTCCGCGGTCAGCAAAATACACACCGCCCAGCGGGCTACTTTCTCATTATACAGGCTGCGGGCAAACAGGTAAGTGTAACCGGCGCCCATGAGCAGGAACAGGATGGCCGGCAATTTATACGCTGCCGTGGTAAAACCAAACAGCTTAAAGCTCAGGCACATCATCCAGAAGGGAAAGTGCGGCTTATCCAGCCAGTCATGCCCGCCGGCAAAAAGGTTCCAGTAATCATGATGCTGCACCATATGCCTGGCTATGCCCGCATACAGCGCGCCATCCGGCTCCATTATGGTAATATTGAGGCCGGTAAAGTTCATGAAAATAAGCAATCCTATTATCAGCAGGCTAACCTGCCTTTCAATTGAATCGGAGTTCATGCGGAAAAAATAATGGCTACTGAATATTTATTATACAGCACTAAGGCACTGTTAACGGAAAAATAACAGGTCGCTGCCGGCATGTTGCCAACAGTAAACAGCTAAAACCTAACAGCTGTCTTACAGCCACCCAAACAGTCCGCTCTTCTCAATCCCGATGTACACTCCGTCCTCTCTATGCTCAATAGGATAGGTTTTCAGGTAAAATCCTTCCCCGCTGCTGTTGTACCCGTTCTTTACATTAAACCGGTAACGGTGTATGGGGCACACCGCATTTCCGTCGTTATCAATAAATCCATCGGCCATAATACCGCTGGCATGCGGGCACTTGTATGCAAAAGCGTATAGCTGCGACTGATAACGGGTGCAGCAGATCATTTTGCCGTTCACTTCTACTACAATGATCTCCTGCTCGTCCACTACCAGGTTTTCCGCATCTATTTTGTACCAACTATATTGCTTGGCCATTATTGCAGGTTACCGGGTTAATAAAAATATTCTGTTTTATAAGGATAGCGTTCCCGGTACAGGGTCACTACTTTATCCATAATGGTCTTACGTAACTCGTCAATGTTGCGGCGCTCCAGCGCTGATATGAACACGCAGTTGCCGTGGGTGCGCTGCTCCCAGGTTTCCTTCAGCTGCCGCAGCATATCCTGCTTT
>NZ_DASTRI010000017.1:0-8935 GCF_035761305.1 Chitinophaga sp.
AGCTCTACATACTTGCCGATAAGGCCAATGGTCACCTTGGATTTGGGATATTTCAGCTTGTCCAGGAACTCCCGCCACTTACCCAGCTCCGGCTCTTTTTCAACCGGGAGGTTCAGCTTTTTAAGGCAGATCACGTCCAGCTTTTCCCGCATCATTTCCAGGGGTACTTCGTATATGGTGCCTACGTCGTTGGCTTCTATTACCGCATCTACCTGCACATTACAGAACAGGGCTATCTTCTTTTTCAGGTCGCGGTACATCGGCTCTTCGGTGCGGCATACAATAATATCGGGGTGCACGCCATTTTCGCTCAGCAGCCTTACAGAGTGCTGGGTGGGCTTGGTTTTCAGCTCTTTGGCAGCGCGCAGGTAGGGGATCAGCGTAAGGTGTATTACCAGGCAATCCTCCTCCCCTAATTCCCATTGCAGCTGGCGTACCGCCTCTACATACGGCAGGGACTCAATATCCCCTACAGTGCCGCCCAGCTCTGTGATCACAATATCATATTTGCCGTCCTTACCCAGCAGCAGGATGCGGCGTTTAATCTCATCTGTAATATGGGGAATCACCTGTACGGTTTTGCCCAGGTAAGCCCCTTCTCTCTCTTTATTAATAACGGTCTGGTAAATACGGCCGGTGGTAACATTATTGGCCTGCGAGGTGGGCGTGTTCAGGAAACGCTCATAATGGCCCAGGTCCAGGTCGGTTTCGGCGCCATCTTCAGTTACATAACATTCCCCATGCTCATAAGGGTTCAACGTACCGGGATCCACATTAATATAAGGATCAAACTTCTGAATAGTCACCCTGAAGCCGCGCGCCTGCAATAGTTTAGCCAGCGAGGCGGCTATAATTCCTTTACCCAATGAGGAAGTAACACCTCCCGTAACGAAGATATATTTTGCCATAAAAACTAAGTTCTGAAAAGATTCCCTGACCTAAAGAGGAAGTGCTTTGTTTGGTGTAACCTGTACCTGTCTGTCAAGTAGAATTACTTCCGAAGGTCAGGCAAAGTTAACACAAAATTTTTATGAACCTTTCAACCCTGCCCGGATTCCCCCCATTAATTATCCAGAATGTGTGAATTACCCCCTGGAATTTTGCTAAGTTTGCGGTCCGATAAATTGCTATGACTATAACTGCCAAACATTCCCAGGAGTCGGTGATACGGATGACGGAGCTGGTATTACCCAATGATACCAATACTTTCGGCAACCTGATGGGGGGCCGCCTGATGTACTGGATGGATATTGCCGCGGCCCTTGCCTGCATGAAGCATTGCAGCGCCCCGGTGGTAACTGCCTCTGTGGATAACATTTCCTTTGAAACGCCCATTAAGCTGGGCAATGTGGTGCATATTGAGGCCCGGGTAAGCCGCGCCTTTACCACCTCTATGGAGGTACATATGCGGGTATGGGGCGAAGACCCGGTACAGCAATACCGTTATAAGTCTAATGAAGCCTTTATGACCTTTGTGGCACTGGACCCCAACGGCAAATCGCGCCCGGTGCCGGCCATTATACCCGATACGGAGGAAGAAAAGCGGCTGTACGACGGCGCCCTGCGCAGGCGGCAGCTGCGCCTGATATTAAGCGGCAAAATGAAACCGGAGGACGCCGATGAGCTAAAGGCGCTGTTCTTTGAGAAAGCGGCCAAATAAAGGCCAAGGCCTATACCTGCCCCTCCCACTCCCGGTAAAACTGCTCCAGGAACTGTTCCATAAAACGATGCCTTTCTTCTGCCAGCGCTTTGGCTGTGGCCGTGTTCATACGGTCTTTCAACAGCAGCAGCTTTTCATAAAAATGATTAATGGTAGGGGCCATGCTCTGCTTGTACTGCTCTTTAGTCATAGTGAGGTTAGGCATTACAGCAGGGTCGTACATAGGCCGGTTCTTAAAACCGCCGTAATTAAAGGTACGGGCAATACCAATAGCGCCTAAAGCATCCAGCCGGTCGGCGTCCTGCACTACGGCCAGCTCCTGTGACCAGAACTCGGGGCGGTGATTGCCTCCCTTAAAGGAAATGTGCCGGATAATGTTCACCACATGCTGCACTACAGGCTCGGGCGCATCAACAGACAGGAGAAAGGCGCGCGCCTTTTCAGGCCCTACCGTTTCATCGCCATTATGGAATTTGGAATCTGCAATGTCGTGCAGCAGGGCTCCCAATTCTACTACCAGCATGTCTACATTTTCTTTGGAACCAATATGCCTGGCCAGCTGCCAAACCCTTTGAATGTGCCACCAGTCGTGTCCACCTTCGGCATGGGTCAACTCCTTTTTTACATAGGTTACGGTGGGGTTTATAAGTTGTGTCGATAAAGTTGTTTCAATCATACGCACTAAATACACTTGTTCAGTATAAATATACGGAATTTCAAGATGTGTTACTTGTAGATAACACAATTATAACACCTTTACCGGGGCCCCTTTCGGGCCCGGTAGAAGGTAATTGTAGGGAAGCGGGAATCCTGGTTGATAAATGGATTTGTGTATAACAAACAGTAATTTTTTTATTGGAGCTAATCTGTTGGCGCGGCATAGGGCGAAGCCCTGGTGGCTTGCCAACCGTTAAGTCGAACCCCGCCTATGACCGCTACTATCTTTATGTCAAAAAAAATAATACTTTAAATGACCGATGGAGCGCAGAACCGGAGGCCCTGCCTCCATCGGTTGGTTTTATGACTTTGTCTTTTGCGTAACCCCCAGGAACAGCTCTTAATAAAGCACTCGAATTAATAGCCGTTCATAATTGTATCATAAAAATACAGATACAAGTTGAATTTTTCGACTGTTTTGACAAAAAATATATACATATATTTATTTATAATATAAATAATAATTCCCCGGAAAACTTTTATAAAATAGTTTAAACTTATGTTTATCAATAACATAATTAAACCAAGGCATCACGTTAATTATTTTATGATTATTACAGCGGGCATATTTTAATTACATTATAATAATAAATATTCAATAAATACTTACACAATCACGCCGCTAACATCACTTGTTAAACTGAAAATGTTACCCGCTGCGGTTGAAGATGAAGTTTAAGCTAAGGACGGGGCATGCATATTTTGTGGCAGTGCCCATACAACTACCGAAGCCGGTTAGTATAATTAAAGGCAATTGGCAAGCATCTATCTAAGCGGGTGGTTTGACCTTGAATAATTTTATGGTGCTGACAGCCTGCGGGGGAGATATTGCAGGAAGTTAGATTGAATTTGCCCGGATATAAAGGAGCGTGTAACTGTTATTCAGGGGGTTTTATGCTTTTCCTGCACCAGCACATCGGTGATTTTATTCAGCTGTTTTACCTTTTCGGCAAAATCGCCTTTCAGGCGCTCGCGTATTACCTGCAGCTTGTTCAGCACTTCATCCAGGGTATCAGGTATGGCTTCCTGCAACACCTGTTTCAGCCGTTTGGCTACAGTGGGTGATTTACCGTTGGTGGAAATAGCGATCTTCAGGTTACCCTTCTGTACAATGGAGCCCAGGTAAAAATCGCATAGCTCAGGGGTATCGGCTACATTAATGAGCACTTTGCTGCACTTGGCTTTTTCCCAAATGGTACGGTTAAGGTCGTGATCGTTGGTGGCGGCTATTACCAGGCTTTTACCCAGCAGGTCGCCGCAGGAAAATTCTTTTTGTACAAGGGTGATGGTGGGGTGTTGGTGGGCCAGTGTTTCCACTTCAGGTAAAAACCAGGTAGCTACCACGGTAATATTGGCATCGGGGCAGTTCTGCAGCATGGCATTCAGCTTTTCATGGCCAATATTGCCGCCGCCAACCACCAGCACCTGCAGGCGGTTAAGCTTAAAAAATACCGGGAACAAATGGTTTTCTTCCATTGCCTGAAGTTAATGCACTTTCACATCTCTACATTCACATTATACTGCCATTTTTAATTCAGCAGCCAGTTTTTCCTGCATGGCCTGGAACGCTTCATGAAAGCGTACCACCTCTCCTATCACAATAACAGCGGGGTTACGCAGCTCATGGCTGGCAGCTATCTGCGCCAGGTTGCTTACATTGCCCACGCCCAGTTTCTGGTTAGGCAACGTACCGTTCTGGATAATGGCGGCGGGGGTGCTGCCCTTGCCATGCGCATTATAAATGGCGGCTATTTCCGCTATTTTGCTCATGCCCATAAGTATTACCACCGTAGTGTTGGCCTGTATGGCAAACTGCAGGTCGCGGGAAAGGTTTCCGTGCTGTGTGTTGCCGGTAATTACCCAAAAGCCTTCGCTTACATTACGGGCGGTAACAGGTATTTTATTCATACCGGGCACCGCTACTGCGCTGGACACGCCGGGCACTATTTCTGTTTCAATTCCAAACTGCTGCGCAAAGGCCATTTCCTCCTGCCCGCGGCCAAACACAAAAGAGTCGCCGCCTTTCAAACGCACCACGCTGCCAAAGGTAAGGGCATACTTTACAATCATGCGGTTGATCTCGTCCTGGGAGTATACATGCATACCGGCGCGCTTGCCTACAAAGCGTTTCAGGCAGTTGGCAGGCGCGTGTTCCAGCAGCTCGTTGTTTGACAGCGCATCATATAATATCACTCTCGCCTGCTGTATTACCTTCAGGCCTTTTACGGTGATCAGCTCAGGATCACCAGGGCCTGCACCTACGAGCGTTAATTTCGGAACTATTGGTTGCATATCATCCTCCTTTTAGATCAGTTGTAGTATGGTGAAGGGCGGCTGCCCTTCACCTTTAAATTCATTTATGCATTTGCCGGTACCCCAGCTGCTGCTTCACGGTAGGCCTGGCCTTGTTTGTAGAAGTCAGCTGCCTGCTGATAGTATTGTTTGGCAAAGCTTTCAGCCGGCTCGTGCTCATTGATCTGCAATACCAGCGGCCTGAAACCGCCCTCAATGGCTATTTTACCGGTAGCTACAAAGTGCTTGTCAAAATCGTTCATGATACCGTGCTGCGTGTTACAGCTTACGCCTTCGCCCAACAGCAGGGCTTTGGCCGCCATTATAAAGGCGGAGTAAGCATGGTAAATACCATCTGCATACTGGCCAACAGCCAGCGCATCCGCGCTCCAGGCCAGCTTTTCCTCTGCATCAAACAGCAGGGTGGCTACCAGGTCTATCACCACGCTGGCGCATTCTCCAACGCCAATGGCAGTGGCAAACTTTTTTTCCTGTCCCCAGTCCACAAAATCTTCATCCTGCAGGGCAGCCAGGTCTGACACGGGTTTCAGCAGCTCGTAGAAATAACGCTCGCCCTGGCGGTCGTAATAATCGTTGAACAGCTCATTTTCCTGCCCGTTGGCCTCAAAGTCGCTCAACAGCACACGCAGCACATCAGGACCGCGTTTGCTGGGCACTTTAATTACCTTATCCGCCACCCGGCCCACGCCGTTGCCTACAATGCCGCCGCCCAACAGCACCTGCAGGGCAGGCAACGTTTTACCCGCGCTTTTCAGGGAGCTGCCGTGGAAGCCAATGGAGGCTATACCGTGCTGGCCGCAGGAGTTCATACAGCCGCTGATCTTTATTTTAATGTCTTTATTGTACACCAGGTCGGGGAACTCATCATGTATTACCTGTTCCAGCTTTGCAGCAATACCGGTGCTGCTGCTGATGGCCAGGTTACAGGTATCGGTACCGGGACAGGCGGTAATATCTGCAATGCTGTCAAAACCCGGTTCTGCAAAACCTGCTGTTTCCAGCACGCTGAACACATAGGGTAAATGCGCGGGGCGAATGTACTTCAGCAGCAGGCCCTGGTTGGCTGTTACCCGCACATCGTTGGCAATAACCGGTTCCAGGGCTTTTATCAGCTCGCGGGAAATACCGGTGCTGATATTGCCCAGGGGCACCCGTACATAAGCGGCAAAAAAGCCTTTCTGTTTCTGCTCAAATACGTTGGTGGTTTTCCAGGCTTCGTATTTTTTAGCGTCTTTGATGTTGTAAGCCGGCAGTACTGCGTTTTCATCGGACAGCGCCGGGTTTTCTTCCGCAGCCTCTACCACAAATATTTTTGATTTAAGGGCTTTGTACTCTTCTTTTACCAGTCTTTCAAACTCTTCAAACCCTATTTTCTGGATCAGGAACTTCATCCTGGCTTTATGGCGGCTGGCTCTTTCACCGTAGCGGTCAAATACGCGCAGTACGCTTTCAATATAAGGGATCAGCTGGTCGGCTTCCAGGAACTCAAAAGCAGTATGCGCCAGGTAAGGCTGAGCGCCCAGGCCGCCGCCTACCATTACTTTAAAGCCGCGTACTTCCTTACCGTCTACCTGGCGTACTTTAGGAATTACGCCCACGTCGTGCATGAAAGCCCAGGCAGTATCTTTATCGCTGGAAGAAAAGGCTATTTTGAACTTACGGCCCATGTCCTGGCAAATGGGGTTGCGCAGGAAGTAGCGGAAAGTCGCATCTGTATAAGGAATTACGTTAAATGGCTCATCCGGGTCAATGCCGGCGCGGTCAGATGCCGTAACATTGCGCACGGTATTACCGCAGGCTTCGCGGATGGTGATATCATCCTTATCCAGCTGTGCCCACAGCTCAGGGGTTCTGTCAAGGCTTACAAAGTGTATTTGTATGTCCTGGCGGGTGGTTAGGTGCAGATTGCCGATGGAGTACTCGTCAGATACATCGCAGATGCGGTTCCACTGCTGCAGGGTCATTTTACCGTAGGGTAATTTGATGCGCACCATTTGCACACCTGGCTGGCGCTGGCCATAAATGCCCCGGGCCAGGCGGAGGCTGCGGAATTTCTCTTCCGGTATCTGTCCCTCACGGAACAGCTTTATCTTCTTCTCCAGCTCAATGATGTCCCTTTCTACAACGGGGTTTTCCAGTTCTGTTCTGAAGCTTTGCATGCTGATCTGATTTACGATTTGACGATTGGATTTACAGTCTACCAAAGGGGTGCGTTTAAATACCACCTTTAGCTATGCTTCCCTTACAACCTATAATCCCATAGTTTTAGTAGACTATAACAAAGATAGACAGACAGGCCAGATTCTCAAAACTTTTTTCCCCGAAAAAAAGGCGGAAAGTATAACTATTAATTATGCGTAATAACTACTGGTTATGAGCGGGAGTGCTCCATTTGCGCCATTTCCCAGCCGATAAGCGCCTTTTTGCGGATGGCGCCCCAGTGGTATTGCCCGGGTACGCCCTCCCGGCGTATTACCCGGTGGCAGGGAATAAGCCATGCTATTGGGTTTTGGCCGATGGCGGTGCCTACGGCCCGGGAAGCATCCGGGTTGCCGATGCTGCGGGCTATTTGCTGGTAGGTAGATACTGCCCCGGGCGGAATTTGCAGCAGCGCCTGCCACACCTTTACCTGGAAGTTGGTGCCCTGCACCAGCAGGTGGATTTTCCCGGCCGGCATATTCCCTTCGGGGAACAGCTGCTGCATATAGCCGGCGGTAAAGCCCTGGTGCGGCTCTATGCCGGCAAAGGCCCAACGCTGTTTCAGCTCCTGCAGCACAGCTTCCTCCTGCCCGGGCTCTACAAAGCTCAGCCCGCAAATGCCGCGGGGCGTAACTGCAATAAAGCACCGGCCAAAAGGTGTATCGTGATAGCCATACTGGATGGTAAGGCCCGCGCCGGCATTACGGAACTCGTTGGGCGTTACCGCCTCCATGTTCACAAAAAGGTCATATACCCGCGACTGGCTGGAAAGACCGGCCCATTCTGCCGCTTCAATAAGGTTGGAGGTTGCCTGCAGCTTATCTTTCAGGTAAGCGGTAGTAAGGTATTGCAGAAACTTTTTAGGGCTTACACCGGCCCAGGCCGTAAAAAGGCGCTGAAAATGGAAGGGGCTCAGGTGCACCTGCGCAGCCACGGCATCCAGATCGGGTTGTTCCTTAAAGTTTTCTGTAAGGTAACCGATAGCAGTAGCAATGCGCTCATAGTTCAGTTTGTCTTGTGTTTCCATTGTTTTGCAATTTGTAATATCGCAAAAGTACCGGACATGGAAAGGGCGGGCAACCCGGAAATTGCGGGAAAATGTGCGGATGAGCGGATGTGCAGATGAAGGGGGATGATTGAAGCGGTTGCAGCGGTTTGCAACATGGAGCCGGCAGATTAGCAGATGAGCGCATTATCAACTATCTTTGCGGCGCAAAAAGGCGTACAATTATGGTTAATACGGTGATTTTTGATATGGACGGGCTGCTGATTGATTCTGAACCGCTGTGGGGCAAAGCCATGCGGGAAGTGTTTGCTACTGTAGGTGTGGAGCTAACCCCTGAACTTACTTCCCAAACAACGGGTTTACGCACCGTAGAAGTAGTGGATTACTGGCACGACTACTTTCAATGGAACGGCAAAAGCCGGGAGCAGGTAACCAGCGAGATCATTGACGCTGTTATTGCCAAAATCCTGGCCCAGGGCACTGCCATGGAGGGCCTGCATTACATACTGGATTACTTCCGCACCAAAAACTTTAAGCTGGGACTGGCCTCCTCCTCTCCCATGCGGCTTATCACCTCAGCGCTGGAACACCTGGAAATCACCGGTTACTTTAATGCCATCCGCTCTGCGGAGTTTGAGTCGCACGGCAAGCCGCACCCCGCCGTATACCTGGCCTGCGCCGAAGCGCTGAACAGCCATCCCCTGCATTGCCTGGCGTTTGAAGATTCCGTTACCGGCATGATAGCGGCCAAAGCTGCCCGCATGAAAGTGGTGGTAGTACCGGAAGCGCATAAGCGTAACGACAAACGTTATGCGCTGGCCGACCTGCAGCTGGACTCCCTGCTGGCATTTGGCGATGCGGAGCTGGCGCCGTTTGTGTAATTGGTTGGTTGGCATAATACAATTTCATGAAAACCTTAACGCTCACAGCTACCGTTATTCTGACACTTGGCTTTGGTGTGACATTTAGCCAGCGAAAAGCAACTCTTATTAATAAAATTCGAAACGAATTTAAAGCTATTAATAGCGATACAACTTTTA
>NZ_DASTRI010000018.1:0-2357 GCF_035761305.1 Chitinophaga sp.
CCCAGAAAAAGCTGGCCGAAATGATCACCGAAATCACCAAGGCCCAGCTGTTGAACTGGCGTTTAGGTGTGCTGAAGAATGAAGGCAAGGCCACGCCGGCACAGGTATCTATGGCTAAGCGCAATGCCTGCGATATTGCCACCAAAATAGCCCGCGACGCCCGCCAGATACTGGGTGGTATGGGCATTACCGGCGAATACCCCATTATGCGCCACATGATGAACCTCGAAAGCGTGATTACCTACGAAGGCACCCATGAAATTCACCTGCTTATTACCGGTATGGATATTACCGGTATTGATGCATTCCATTGAGCAGGGCGTTAAAACCATTAACATAAAAAGGCACCTCTTTTATTGCTGCCTTTTTGTTTCTTCGCAGGAAAACAGCGGCTGCCTGCAGGCGCTTACCAGACTTTAATTTTCAGCAATGCCGGTCATTACATTTATTGCTCACTTGTTACATCGTATTTTTTACATCATACCATCCACATGCCGCCTCCTGCTTTTTACATGTTGCTGCTTGCTGCCGCTTACATCCGGCGCACAGCATTTACAGGTATGCGAAGGCAAAGCCCAGGGCACCTATTATATTGTTAAATACATCAGCAGCGACACCGCATCCCTGCAACACGCCATTGACAGCATTTTTGAGCAGATAGACCAGTCCCTCTCATTATACCGCCCCGGCTCATTGATCTGCCGCTTTAACGCCGGCAGGCAGGTGCAGATGGATGCCCACATGCAGGCGGTTATTACCCGCGCCCTGGAAGTAAGCCGCGCTACCGGCGGCGCGTTTGATATTACGGTAAAGCCGCTGGTAGATGCCTGGGGCTTTGGCCCGGTAAAACCCGCCTGGAAAGGCATACCCCCGGCAGATACCCTGCGCCGGCGCCTGCAGCTGGTGGGTTACCGTTACCTGCAGGTAAACGGGAATGTGCTGCGCAAGCAAAAAGCAGGCGTGCAAATAGATTGTAACGGCATAGCCCAGGGGTACACGGTAGATGTGCTGGCCCGTTTCCTTGAACGGCAGGGCATTGCCAATTACCTGGTGGATGTGGGCGGAGAGCTGCGCGCCGGAGGCCATAATGCGCAACACAAAATCTGGAGTGTGGGCATTGAAGGGCCTTCATCCGGCAGCGGCGACGCCCCTGTGCAAAACCTGGTGTACCTTGCCGGCAAAGCCATTGCCACCAGCGGCAATTACCGCCGCTTTTTTGACCAGGGCGGCACCCGCTTTGCACATACCATTGATCCTGTTTCCGGGCAGGCGCTGCACAACAACATTATCAGCGTTACGGTAATAGCCGGGGATTGTATTACTGCCGATGGTTTTGACAATGCGCTGATATTAATGGGGGTAGATAAGGCGCTCAGCTTCCTGCAGCAGCATCCGCAATATGGACTGGACGCTTATTTCATTTATAAAGATGCCGCCGGCAATATACAGGAGCGCTGCTCGCCGGGGTTTAAAAAATACCTGGCAACCGGCAGTTAGCCGCTGCCGCCCAATAAAAAGCCCCGCCGGATCATTCCCGCGGGGCAACCGATATAAACACGGCTTCCCTAGAATATGGAGTAACTTTAGTCAATGTGCCAGCGCAAACCAATATTTCCCTGAATTGTGCTAAAGTTGGTGATCTCGGCTACATTATAGGAAGCGTAGTTGTATTCGATACTTGCGTTTAATAATAACGGTGAAGCTTTGCCGAATGGTATATTAATTCCCAATTCCGGGCTGGCCATAAAGTGCCAGCTGTTATCCTTATCTACAAACATGCCCCAATATTTTTGATACTCCATATTGGCGGCTCCTATGCCCAGCGATGCATAGGGAATTACGGCTGCATCCGGTTTGGTGAACTGGTATTGTATAGTGGCCAGGGCGGGTATTACCTGCAAGGTACGGCTTTGCACTGCGGAAATATCTCCACCTTTGGTAGGATAAACGGCACGGGGCACTCTTTCATAAAAGTCCTGGAACCCGCTTTTTACGCCAACGGCTACCTGGTCGTTGATCATGTATTGCAACCCGGCCTGCCAGCCACGGAAGCTGGTTTTATCGGCATAATCCTTCAGGGCGCCCAGGGGCTGTGAAATGGAGTAATTGATATTAAAGGAAAGCGGGGGACGTACCTGTGCAGATACGGCTTGCATACACAGGCACCCTGCTATTATCATGATCCAGTTTTTTAAGCGTAACATCTTCTTCAGTTTTAAAGTAAACCATAATTATTTCTTCAGGTAAGGTGACTGTGAAAAAACGGCGGTCACCATGCTGTTCACGTTATTGCTATCCCACACGCCGGCGCCCCTGAACATGGCATTCCACACGGCATCCAGCTTTTTATCTTCCTG
>NZ_DASTRI010000019.1:0-43271 GCF_035761305.1 Chitinophaga sp.
AAAGACGGCCTGCTGGTAAAAAACCACTGGGTAACCCTGCCCCCTCCTGCCGGCAAAAAATACGTGTACTGCGCCGATACTATTTACGATGAGGAGCTGATCACACAAATGCAGCATGCCGACCTGGTGTACCATGAAACCACTTACCTGCATGCGCTGGCCGAACGGGCGGCGGAGCGCTACCACAGCACATCGGTGCAGGCCGCTACCCTGGCGGCAAAGGCGGGCGCCAAACGCCTGCTGATAGGGCATTTTTCTTCGAAGTATACGGAGCTGCAGCCTTTTTTGGATGAATGCCGGCCGGTATTTCCGAATACGGAGCTGTCGGAGGAAGGGGCGACGTATGTGATTTGATGTGCGGATGGAGGTGGATGTGCGGATGTGCAGATATGCAGATGTGCAGATGGGAAAGAGCGAGTGGATGGGAGCGGGTGAATTGAGAAGGTGGATTGAGAATATGGGGCTGTGGGGATGGGGAAGATTGAGGATGTGGAATAGATGAATATGAGGTGTATGGATATGCGTATAATGGATGTGGGAAAAGATGTGGGGGTTTATGTAGGGGGGAGTAGTTGCGCAGCAATAGCGCAGCAATAGCTCCCCAGGGAAAACCCAGTTTTTCCGCAGTTGGGGTGCAGTTGGACTGCAGGTGAACAGGCATAACCAGGGACAGGAATTTGTGCAAAGAAAGGAAGTTGCGCCCTCATTGTGCCCTGGTTGGGCGGGCTGGAAAAGCCCCATAAGGAATAGAAAAATACTGCAGTTATTGATGTTTTGCAGCACTTACAGGAAAACCTGCAATACGACCAAAAGACCCCAGGCAAAAAAAGACCCGGCAGTATGCACCGCCAGGTCTTTCCTCAAAAAAAATTATCCAAATCCTTATTTAAACTTATCAAGAAAGCTTTTGATCTTTCCATTCAGCTCGCTGCTTACAGGCACTACCGGCAGGCGGAAGGCCTGTTCCATCAGGCCGCCGTGCTGTAAAAAGGCTTTAATGCCGGCCGGGTTATTTTCGGCAAACATCAGGTCAAAAGCTTCCTGCATCTTGTAATGCAGGGTGCGGGCCAACGGCAGATCATTCGCCAGGGCAGCGTGTACCATGGCGGAAAAATCAGCAGCAAAGTAGTTAGCGGCTACGGATATTACGCCATCCATGCCGCAGGCCAGCTGGGGCATGGCCAGGGCATCATCGCCGCTGATTACCAGGAAGCCTTCGGGCTTGTCTTTAATGATTTGCATGCACTGCACCATATCGCCGCTTGCTTCTTTCATGGCTGCAATGTTCTCTACTTCACGGGCCAGGCGCAGCGTGGTGGCGGCGGTCATGTTACGGCCGGTGCGGCCCGGCACGTTGTACAGGATCACTGGTTTGGGAGAAGCTTTTGCAATGGCTTTATAATGCTGGAAAATGCCTTCCTGGCTTGGCTTACTGTAGTAGGGCGCCACGCTGAGCACGGCCACGGCTTCATCCAGCGGGCAGGTTTCGAGCCGCTTCACAACATCGCGTGTATTATAATCCCCAATGCCTACCACTACGGGTACACGCTTATTTACTTTTTCAAAGGTGAACTTTATGAGGTCCAGCTTTTCTTCTGCTGAAAGCGTGGGCGTTTCGCCGGTGGTGCCTAAAGACACTACATAATCTATTCCGCCGGTGATCACATGATCAATCAATTTTTCCAAAGCATTCCAGTCGATGCTTTCATCTGCTTTGAACGGTGTAACCAGGGCTACACCCGATCCTCTTAACTGTTCCATGAATTATTTATAAGCCAAAAAGTTTGCAAAGATTAGCATTTGGCCTGTGATCTCTAAATATTTTTTACCGTTCATCGAAAAATCCCATGCGGCTGAATTTATCGATACGCTGCTCTATGCGCGTATCAGGATCTATTTTTTTCAGCTCTGCCAGGGTTTGTTTGAGGGTGGTCTTTAAAATGGCGGCTGCTTCGTCGGGATTGACGTGCGCACCGCCTAAAGGTTCTTTGATCACACCATCCACCAAACCAAATTTGCTCATGTGGTCGGAGGTTAATTTCAGCTCTTCTGCGGCTTTTTCCTTGAAGTTCCAGGTACGCCACAGTATGGTAGAGCAGTTTTCCGGGGAAATTACCGTGTACCAGCTGTTTTCCAGCATGAACACACGATCTCCAATGCCGATGCCGAGCGCACCGCCGGAAGCGCCTTCGCCGATGATTACACAGATCACGGGCACGCGCAGCTTTACCATTTCAAACAGGTTACGGGCAATGGCTTCGCCCTGGCCTCTTTCTTCTGCTTCCAAACCGGGGAAAGCTCCGGGAGTATCAATGAGGGTTACAATGGGCTTGTTAAACTTTTCGGCCAGCTTCATCAGGCGAAGGGCCTTGCGATACCCTTCGGGATTGGCCATGCCGAAGTTGCGGATCTGGCGCATTTTAGTGTTAATACCTTTCTGCTGGCCAATAACCATGATGGTTTCACCGTCCAGCTCAGCAAAGCCACCTACCATAGCTTTATCATCCTTCACGTTCCTATCGCCATGCAGCTCCAGGAAATTGGTGCACATTTTTTCAACATACGCCATAGTATAGGGCCTATCGGGATGCCTGCTCAGCTGTACTTTTTGCCAGCTGGTAAGCTTGGAGTAAATGTCCTGCCGGGTAGTATCAATTTTCTGCTGGTATTCTTTTACGGTAGCAGAAACATCAACACCAGACTTCTGGCCGTTTTCCTTTAGCTTTTCCAATTGTTCATACAGGTCCGCAATAGGTTTTTCAAAGTCCAGGAATTGCATAATAGAATTTAAAATTGGTTAAAGAACAGTGTAAAGATAAAGGGGAAAAGTTTTTCTGAAAAAATATTTGCAGAATTCGATGGTTTGTCGCTATCTTTGCAATCCCAAAACGGAACAGGTACGCCTGTAAAGTTAAGGAGGATCGGTAGTTCAGTCGGTTAGAATGCCGCCCTGTCACGGCGGAGGTCGCGGGTTCGAGTCCCGTCCGGTCCGCGTAACGGAACGCAACGGTTCCAAAAGACTGATACATTTTTAGGGAAAAAGCCTGTAAATCGACGATTTACGGGCTTTTTCGCTTTTACTACTCAGACAAGTTCTCTCACTTTACAAATATTAAGTCAATTCAAACTAAACGAATTCAAATTGAAAGGGCACCATTTCGGGTACCTATAATCATGTCGTAAATTGGTAACAACAGTGACCGGGATGAGGGCCAACACAATTGGTAAAACCATCAAACACCTAAAAGGATTTATCCGTGATCGAGTGCGTAGAAAGATCATCGCCTCAATTGATCTTACTGATTATAAAGTACCTGACGAAGAAACCGACGCGACTTTATAACCCTTGAACCAAATAATTTAAAAATGGCTTTCTGCGTAAAAAAACATTAAGATAATTGGAAAACTGGCGGGAATCAATGAACTCGTAACGTTCGTACGAATACTTATGTTCAAGATAGCGCTAAAATAAAAATCACCAGCCCCTTCGACTCGCTTCAATCACCGGTATAAACCTCACGGGCAACCAATTAAAACGTTCAGTAACTATAAGCATTGATCTTAAGAACAGTTATTCTAAAACAGCCACTGCTAACTTCTCTGCCGGAGATTTCGAGGACTTGGGCGTGAACAAGTAAAATTTAGAATTAAACAAGATACTCCAACTCCCTATATAGAATGTAAGATGCCCGGGGTGTATCATCGATAGCGATCATAAAAGTAAGGGTAACCCATAAAAAAAAGCCCGGAAGCCAGGCTTCCGGGCTCATTCTTCACAACTGTGTAACCGTTATTATTTCGTGTGCTTATCCGAGAGGTCCCTGATGCGGATATTTCGGAACCGCACTACGGAGCCGTGCCCCAGGAAGCCGATATGCCCACTGGTACGCTTCAGTCCCGGATGCTGTTTGCCGTCCGCCGTACCGTTCCTGCTGGCTTCAGCAATATCACCATCCAGAATGACGGTACCGTTCAGGATCACTTTCACCTTGCTGCCTTTCAGGATCACTTCCTGCTGGTTCCACTCGCCCGCGGGCTTCAGGTAGCCGCGTTTGGCCGGTATCACGCCATATACGGAGCCATGATACTGGTACACATGCAGATCCTTGTAGATATCGGCTTCGTTATCAAGTATCTGCAGCTCCATGCCTTCATAGGCGGCGTTGCCTTCCAGCGGTGCGCGTACACCCAGGCCGTTATTGGCGCCTGGTGTAAGCTGGAACTCGAAACGGAAGTTGAAATCGCTGTACTCATCTTTCGTATACAGGTTACCGTGCCCGCCTTTCTGCGGATAGATCACAATGTTGCCGTTTTCCAGCACGTAGTCATGCGTATTGCCCGTCCATTCATGCATGTTGGTGCCATCAAACAGCACCTTAAAGCCTTCCTTCTGCTCCGCCTCGCTGAGCGTAAAGGGCCGGGGGCGGGGTATCTCGCGGATGTACAGGTCGCGGTATGCCACATAGGTACCATGCGCCTGCAGTTCTATCTGCTCTTCGGGGAAGATGGGCAGGTTGCGATCCCAGTAGTTCTCCAGTATGGTGTTATCCACCACCAGCCTGCCGTTCAGGTATACTGTTACCCGGTCGCCTTTCATAGTGATATGAAAGGTGTTCCACTCACCAATGGCATTATCAGCCAGCACCAGCGGCTTGCCGGGGTGCTGCTGGTTGTTGTAAAGACCGCCGGAGCCCACCTGTGCGCCCACGTCCCGCCGGGAGGTATCCCATATCTGCACCTGGGGGGTACCGCGGAGGTAAATGCCGGCATCGCCCTGTGGCGTGATCTTCCAGTCAACATACATTTCGAAATCACCGTATTTTTTCACGGTGCACAGGTTATCCCCCTTGCCGCTGAATACCAGCAGCCCGTCCTTTACGGACCATGACCGGCGCATAGCCTCATCCGCTTGCTGCTGTGCGGCGGCCAGCCGGGCGGGACTCATTTTGGCGCGTTTCAGCGGATCGGCCACCAGGCCTTTCCAGCCTTCCAGGTCCTGCCCGTTGAACATCGGCACCAGTCCGTCGCCGGCCGGCATTTCCGCCAGGTATTTACGGATCGCCTCTTTCTGATAGTCGCTGTCGGCGCCTTTCAGCACCTGCAATACTTTTTCCAGCAGGCGGCGGGTTTCCTTACCGCTGAAGTCGTGGCTGGACAGGGCAATGTTCATAACAGCAGCGGCAGCGGCCTGCTGCAGACCGGCATCATCCAGGTAGCGGCCCGCAAACACAAGACCGGTAAAGGTTTTGCACTGGGTTGTATTTTTCAGGATAGCCTGCCTTATACCGGCATCAGGTGCAATATCCATGGCGCGGCGAAGCTGCAGCAGTCGCATTTCGGGTGTATAAGCGGCCTTGCGCACCAATGACAGGTAGCCTTTGAGCGCTACGGCTGCATAATCGCTGTTGGCCTTATTGGCGGCAATACGGAACAGCGCGTCAAGTGCGCCCGCATTCGCCCAGCTGCTCAGGGCCGCCACCGCCGCCCGTTTCGTTTGCTCATTGCCGTTATTGAAACCGTTTTCCACTACTTGCAGGGCCTGCGGGCCGCCGGCGCCCGCCAGTATATTGTAGAACAGGTATTGCCTGTCTGCCGGCGCCTGCTGCAACTGCTGCAGTACCAGCGGCATGCGTGCGGTGCTGTCCGGCATATCCTGCAGACCGGCCATAATGGCTTGCTGCACAAAGCCTGCTTCGGTACCGGGTACGCTCAGCAGCAGGGGGAAAAGCCTGTCCAGGTCATTACGACCGGTCACGGCGGGCAGCGCGGCAAAGGCGGCCTTTTTCACTCCGGGCTGCGTGCTGTTGAGCAGCGACAATACCTCACCGGACCTGCTGTTGTCCATCCGGGCTGCCAGCACTTCCAGCAAGGCGGCCTGTGCGGCGGGGGGAACCGTTTTCAGGGCGGCGGCCGCCTGGTCTGTTACGGTAGCACCTTTGATGGTAAGCAATGCAGCCTTGATGTTCGCAATACCTGCGGCATCGGCGCTTTGCAATGCGTTCAGCAGGGCTGGTATGACTGCAGCATCACCCAGGCTGCCCGCAGCCTTTGCGGCAGCTTCCCGCACTGCGGCATCCCTGTCTTTCAGAGAGGCCGTGATCAGGGGCAGGGCGGCTTGCCGGCGGCTGTGGCCCAGCATGGTGATGATAGCCGCCTTTACAGCGCCTTTGGATTGGCCGGCCTTCTTTATCCAGGCAGCGGTGGTTACCGCGTTCAGTTGACGGGCCGCCAGTTTCAGCGCGGCTTCCCGGTATTCGCTATTCCTGTCGTCAGCGGCGTTCAGGAGCAACGGCGTAGCTGCTGCGCCCTGTATGCCTGCCAGCAGTTGCAACGCCGCGGTACGGGTATGCACCTGGTCGTTGCTACCGCTCTTTTTCAGCAGGGTGGCTGCAATATCCGCAGCTTTCTTGTCCGCGCCATTCTCCGCCAGCCGCTGTGCATAATGCAGGTAGGCGGCGGTAGCTTCCGTTTCGTCAAAGGTATAACCGCTCTTTTCCGCAGCGGCGGCCAGTATGGGCGCGCTGCGCTCATCCCCGATACCGGCCAGCGCATAAAGGGCCACCTTGCGCAGGCGTGCGTCGCCGGCAGTCGCCAGCGGCGTAATAACCGGCAGGGCAGCGTTATAACGGGCATGCCCTAACGCCGTTACCAGCTGCAGCTGGCAGGAGCCGGAGGCTTTGGACAAAGCAGTCAGCAAAGCCTGCCGGGCCGTACCGGCGCCTGTTTCCAGGAGGGCACGCGCAGCAGGATCACACAGGCGTTCATCTGCCAGGTAAGCCTGCAGGGCAGGTACTGCCTCTTTGCCGCCGGTGATCTGCAGCAGCTTGATCAGGAAAGCTTTGTTCTCCTTGTCGCGCACACTTTCCAGCGCATGGCTGAATGCCCTGGCAGCAGCGGCGCGCTGCGCCTCCTGGCCGGGCTGCGTTACGTAATGGGCATAGCCTGCCAGCGCATATTCCAGGCGGGTGTTATCTCCCTGCCCTTCCGGCACCAGCCGGCCGGCCATTTCGGCCAACCCCTTTTCGCCCATGGCCGTGATCTCCGCCATGACGGCGTTCAGCCGTTCCCCGTTCTTTGCAGGCAGCTGCGCCAGCGCGTCGGCAATGCGGGTAGCAACCGTGCGCTGGTCTGCCGGTGCCTGTGCATGTAATGACAGCGACAGGCAGCAGCATATCAGTATAAATATTAATTGCTTCATGATGATTGAAAGGTTAGGTCAGTTAAAGTATCCACGGTCCGCGCATAGGCTGGTCTATCAGCTGGTTGGCGCCTTCATCGTTCACGAACTGCTGTGTGACAGGGTCAAACTGCAGCGGGCGTCCCAGCTGCAAGGCAATTTTGCCCATGTTCACCAGCGTGCAGGAACGGTGCCCGTTCTCCTCGTTCAGCGCAAATCTCTTACGGTTCTTCACCGCATCCACAAAATCCGTTACCTGCGGCTGCGGGTCAGGGAATGCTGCCAGCTTGCGTTGCAGGTCCGGAATGTCGGAACGGAAACCAGGATATAACCTGCCTTTGGGACCTTCTATGTAGGCGGCCTTTTCATCCTTGCCTTCACCATCGAGTATGATCTGGCAACCGTCTTCATAGGTATAGGTGATACGGCGCCAGGTACCCACTGCGTCCGGGTGTTGTTGGGGCGCGTCTATCTCTACCCTTACCGGGCTCGTATCATCTTTACCCAGAAAGTATTGTACGGGATCCATGTAGTGTTGTCCCATATCACCCAGGCCGCCGCCATCGTAATCCCAGTAGCCGCGGAAGGTCTGGTGCACGCGGTGCGGGTTGTAGGGGCGGTAGGGAGCGGGGCCCAGCCAGAAGTCGTAGTCCAGCTCCGGCGGCGGGGTGGCCGCAGGCAGGTTGGTTTTGCCCACCCAGTAGAACTTCCAGTCAAAACCGGTATGCCGGCTGATGGTGACCTTGAGCGGCCAGCCCAGCAGGCCACTTTCCACGAGCTTCTTAATGGGTTTCACGGTAGTGCCCATGCCGTAAAAGTTATCTTCAAAGCGGAACCAGGTGTTGAGGCGGAAAATGCGGCCATGTTGCTGCACGGCTTCCATTACACGCTTACCTTCGCCAATGGTGCGGGTCATCGGTTTCTCGCACCAGATATCCTTGCCGGCGCGGGCGGCATCGGCAGCCATAATGCCGTGCCAGTGCGGTGGCGTGGCAATGTGTACAATATCTACTTCGGGCAGCTGTATCAGCTCCCGGTAATCATGAAAAGTTTTCACACCTTTCTCCAGCATTCCCAGGGCCCGCTGTAGGTGCTGCCTGTCTACATCGCAGATGGCCACTACGCGGGCGCCTGCGTATTTGAAATGTCCGCGCCCCATGCTGCCGGTGCCTATCACCGCCTTGGTCAGCTGGTCGCTGGGAGCCAGGTAGCCTCTCCCCAGCACATGCCGCGGCACAATGGTGAATGCCGCAACAGTGCCCAATGCATTCCGCAGGAATGCCCTCCTGGAATTGTTTTCTTTCATGTGCATGTTTGTAAGTAATTGAAAAATTGAGGCCGCTTCATGAACGATGGCATGAAAATAACAGTATGGTCACACGGCCTGTGAACAGCCATGTGACCATACTGTAAAGGGATAATAGGTTAATAAAGCGGGTTCTGCTCCATGTTAGGATTGGCGAGCATTTCACTTAACGGTATCGGATACCGGAAGTCGCGGTCTACATTACAGGAGCGTACTTCCACAGATACCGGCTGGCCTGTTGCAGGATTTACGGCGCCATATACGGTGCCGTTCATCACATCGCCCAGTATGCCCCAGCGGCGGATATCATAAAAGCGCG
This sequence comes from Chitinophaga sp., assembly GCF_035761305.1. Taxonomy (GTDB): domain Bacteria; phylum Bacteroidota; class Bacteroidia; order Chitinophagales; family Chitinophagaceae; genus Chitinophaga. The sequence continues at coordinate 8,803 of NZ_DASTRI010000019.1, forward strand.
CGCCCTCAAACGCCAGTTCGGCCATACGCTCCCGGCGTATCAGCTGGCGCAGCTTTTCCTGTGTATTGTATTTTGCCACATCCACGGGCGGCATGCCGGCGCGGTCACGTATCTCGTTCAGGTACATCACTACATCGGGGTGCTGCCAGTCGCCCAGTTCCACCAGCGCTTCCACATAGTTCAGCAGTACCTCGGCATAACGGATGATCATATAGTCGAGGCTGCGGGTGCCGTTGCGGTCCTTAGGATCCAGGTATTTGCGCACCCAGAAACCGGTGGCGGTAGACTTCAGCAGGCCTATACGGTCATTGCCTTCATCAGCAAAGGGAAGCAACGTCACCTTTTCGTATACCTGGCCCGGCACCAGCACAGATGCCACCATCCTGGGGTCGCGGTTATTTTTGAAGAAAGGCTCTTTCCTGTAGATTTCCATTGAATCAGGGCCCAGCTCTTCCAGCGTTTTTCCCTGCAGGGTTTCAAAATTATTCACCACCACAGCGGTAGGCGAAACGACGGTCTGGCCTGCCACGCCATAAGGCGCAAAAGTGATCCAGGCATTATCGCAACCCTTATCCTTGAAGAAGATCCGCTCCTTGTTCAGCTCACCCGCATAGGAGAACAGTTCCGCAAAACTATTGGTCTTCGGATTGCTGCTGCGGTACAGTTCATATATGTTCTGGTCAATTACTTTCCTGGCGGCCATCCTGGCGGTTTCATACTCTTTATAGAACATCGCCATCTTGCAGATCAACGCCCAGCACACGCCGGAAGAGATACGCCATGCTTCCTTGTTATCATAGGTGTCCGGCAGGTTGGGTGCGCAGGCCGTGAGCTCGCTCAACACAAAGTCATATACTTCTTTTTCTGTATTCCGCTTCAGGTTGGCGTTCTCCGGCTCCAGCGATGTGGTTACAATAGGTATACCTCCAAAGAAAAGCAGCATTTCCATGTGGTAATAGGCGCGCATGGCGCGGGCTTCATTCTTGTAACGCTCCTTCAGCGTGGAATCCATATAACATCGGTCTACATTCTCCAGGAAGCGGCAGGCGCGCCGTATATCTTTGTAATCGTCGCGCCACAGATTTGTGGCCACGCCCCAGTCACTGTTATGCAAACCTTTCGTATAGGCTTCGTAAGCGCCACGCGTATCCTGCCTTGCCACGGCTTCATCGCTGAGGGCGGAAAGGAACATCAGCTGCCTGCCACTGGCGCCACCAGGCAGGCCTGAATAAACGCTGCCCAGCGCATTCGTAGCATTGGCCTCTATTTTCCACCAGGTGTCGTCCACCACATTCACGGGATCGTCATGGGTCAGGAACTTCTCGCAGCCGCCCAGCAGGAGCGCTGCTGCACAAAGTATGATTATATTGATCTTATTCATAGTGCACAGAATTAAAGTTGAATATTAAGGCCTGCAATAAATGCCTTCATTACACCATAGGTCCACTGGTTGCCCTGGCTTTCGGGGTCGGTGAGCTTCAGGGAAGTAAAGGTGAGCGGGTTCTGCGCGTTTAGATAAAAACGCAGTCCTTTGATGCCCGCCCGTTTCAGGAAATCGGATTCCATCCTGTAACCCAGCTGTATATATTTTACACGCAGGTAAGCGGAATTCTGGAACCAGAAGTCAGACGACAGCTTGTTGTTGGAGGGCAGGGAGCTCAGGCGGGGGAACATGGCGTTGGTGCGCTGCGGTGTCCAGTAGTTATCTGCATAAAAACGGGTAGGCACGCCGCCGTCCTTGCTGTTGTCCAGGGGCAGGGCCAGCATGCCTTCCAGCAGCGCATCTGCACTACCTGTTCCCTGCAGCAGGAACTCAAGGTCCAGGCCTTTCCAGGCAATACGGAAGTTCGCAAAATAGTTCAGCCTGGGCGTAGTATTGCCGATCATGGTCTGGTCATCACTGTCAATGATCTTGTTGCCGTTCAGGTCCAGGTACTTGATATCGCCTGGCCGGGAGCCGGGAAGCGTTGGTACAAGCGGATTGCCATCGGCGTCAAAATCATGCTCCTGCAACAGGCCGTCGGTCTTGTACCCGAACATGCTTTTGACAGGGCTGCCTTCCTGGTCGATCTGGGTGGTGGTCACATACGGCCCGTTCTGCAGCGATGTGATCTTGTTGTCGTTGTAAGTAACACCGGGACGGAAAGATACTTCCACGTTCTTTCCAATGTTGCCATTGTAGTTCATGGACAGCTCAAAGCCCCTGTTACGCACCTTGCCCGCATTCACAGGCACCTTGTCTTCAAATCCGCCTATAAGCGACAGGGGAGGAAAGAGTATGATATCGTCCGTGCGCTTGTCGTAATAATCCATTACCACCTCCAGCTTGTTATGGAACAGGCCCAGGTCCAGCCCTACATCCAGCATATTCACTTTCTCCCAGCTGATGTTAGGATTGCCGTAACCGGTTTCCAGGCCGGTGCTGCTGTTAATGGTGGTCTGGTACCTGTATTCCCCGATACTTTCATTACCCAGCTGCCCGTAGGATGCGCGCAGCTTCATGTTGCTGATCACCTTTGAATCCTGCAGGAAATTTTCCTTCGCCAGGTTCCACCCCACTGCAACCGAGGGGAAAACGCCGTACTTGTTACCGGAAGCAAACTTGGAAGAGCCGTCCATACGGGCGGTGAGTTCCAGCAGGTAGCGGTCGTCATAAGAGTAATTGAGCTTGGCGTAGGTGGATATAATGGACCAGATCTTCAGCGGGGTATTGGTCTTCTCGGTAAAATTATTTTCTTCCTGCGAATAGCCGGCCATTGCAAAAAAGTGGTGTTTGCCTACATCAAGGGTATAATCCGCATTGGCGCCAAGGTAATAATAAGTGGTGCGCAGCAGCGTATAGCTTCGCTGCTGGCCCCAGGTTTGCAGCAGCTGGCCTGTATAATAATCGAAAAAATTATAGTTTTCGCGGGTGCTGCCTTCCAGGTCGCTGTTGAGGCGGTAGCTGAACTGCCCGCGCAGGTTCAGTCCGGGAATTACTTCCCACTTGGGCTGCAGGTTAATGCTGGACTGGGCGTACTCCCTTTCCGTACGGCCTCCCACCTCTGCGTACGCCAGCGGGTTCACAATATCCACATAACGGCCGTATATATCGGTGGTGGAGCCGTCTTTCCGGGGATACCTGGGCACGATGGTAGGCGGCACACGGTACACATCTTCCAGCAGGCGGGTGCCATCATTGCCAAGGGTACGGTTAGGCAGCAGTATATTCCTTTTAATGGCCATCAGGTCCATGTTCACCTGGAGGTTCTTTGCCAGCGAAACGGAGGTGTTGGCCCTGATGTTATATTTCTTGCTGCTGGTAACAGGCGTCATACCGCCCTGATACTGGTAATTCACGTTCATGGCAAAACGGGCCAGGCTGTTACCGCCGCTAACGCCAACAGAGTGGCTGGTAATAGGCGCCGTTTTGTCAATGATCAGCTTTTGCCAGTCGGTATTCGGATATCGTATAGGATCTTTGCCTTCAATAGTCTGTTGGATGTCATCATCGGAATAGAGCGGCTCTTTGCCGGCGTTCACGAGCGCTTCATTATACATCCGCATATAGGTAGGGCCATCTACGATCCGGGACATAACGGTGGGCGACTGTACGCCGTAATAACCGTCGTAGGTAACGGCTACACGCCCGGGAACTCCCCGCCTGGTAGTCACCAGTATAACGCCGTTGGCGGCCCTGGCCCCATAAATGGCGGCAGCAGCGGCATCTTTCAGTACGGTCACGTTCTCTATCGTTAACGGGTCTATGAATTCCATATCCATAGGTACCCCATCCACGATCACCAGCGGATCGGAGCCGTTCAGTGTAGAAATGCCCCTTATTTTGATAGTGGCGGCATCGCCGCCGGGCAGGCCGGAAGCCTGGTTCACCTGCAACCCTGTAACACCGCCCTGCAGCGCCTGGGAAATGGTGGTAATGGGTTTGCCGTTCAGGGCCGATTTTACATTCAGTGAAGCTACGGAGCTGGCAATGTGCTTGCGCTGCTGCTCGGTAAGGCCTACTACTACCACTTCATCCAGCGCAGCCACTTTTTCCTTCAGGGAGATGGAAAGCCCGCTGTTGCCGCCCAGCACCATGTGCTCGGCGGGCTCGTAGCCCACCAGGGAAAATACCAGCAACTGGTTGCGGGGCGCCTGTATAGAGAAGTAGCCATCGGGGTCGGTGGTGGTACCCATGGCCGGTCGGCCTTTTACAATGATGGTTACGCCCGGCAGGCCCTGTGGTGGTTCATGCGTATCATATACACGTCCCTTGATCGTTACCAGCGAGTCATTCCGCACCTGCTGCAGGAATCGCGCCGGCGCCTGCTCCTTCGGCACTATCGCCACCTGGTTACCTACAATGGTATATCCCAGGGGCGTGCCTTCCAGCGCTTTGTCCAGCACTTCCACAATGCGGCGTTCCCGCATATGCAGTGTAACCGTGCCCGCCCTGCTTACCAGTTCATCTTTATAAAAGATCTTCCAGTTGCTCTGCTGCTGGATCTGTTTGAAAAGCTCGTGCAGCGGCGCATTTTTAACATGCACGGTCAAAGGGGTGTTCTGTGAGAAAGAGCTGGCCTGCACCCCCAGCAGGCCAAGGAAAAACAGGATGGCTGTAAGTCGCATAGCATACCATACTTTGGCTGGCGCTTTGCTGTACAGCAAGATGCGCCAACAAACGTAAAAATTTTGCATACATTTGTTTGGTTTAATTATTACAATAGTTAGCCGGGCGGCTTATTTCCCTAAGCCGTCTTAACCGGAAGATGTTTCCAGCATCTTCCGGTTCCTTACCCGACCATTATGGTTTGTTTTTAAGTATGATGGTGTTGCCGCTTTTCTCATACTGCATAGAAGTGGTGGCGGCAACGATGCTCAAAACATCTGTCAGGTTCTTTTGCAGGTCAAGGTCGCCGGAAAAAGTTTCCTTTCCCTGCTGACTGTTCACCTGTATTGGTTGATTATAATAACGTGATAATTTTTTCAGTATGTCTTCCAGCGGCGTGTGCAGCGCCCTGATATGCCCATCTTTCCAGGAAACGTATTCTTCGGTCCGTACATCCTTTACCGTTATATCTCCCGCACCGGGTGCATAGGCAGCCATGTTGCCCGGCGCCAGCTGTTTCTGTTCCCTGTGTACAGCAGGGCCTTTGTGCGCTTCCAGCGCCACGCTGCCGCTGGTAAGCACCACCTGCTGCCCTGCATCGTCGCGGTAGGCGGTAACGTTAAAGGCGGTGCCCAGCACTTTCACTTCCAGGTCGGAAGTATATACAGAGAACGGCTGCCCTGCAGATGGCCGCACATCAAAATATGCTTCGCCTTCCAGGAACACTTCCCGTTTCTTTGCGGCAAAAGCGGCCGGATATACCAGCCGCGATCCGGCATTGAGCCATACCCTGGTACCGTCTTCCAGCACAAGGGAAGCGGTGTTGCCATAAGGTACAATGAGCGTATTGAAGGCAGGCTTTCCGTTGTCCAGGTGCTGCGTTACCAGCTGCGTATCTGCCTGTACAGCGCCCTGCTGCCGGTAAGTAATGGAGGAACGGTTGTTGCGCAGCAACAACTGCTGATGATTGCCCAGCATAAGCCGGGTAGTGGTGCCAGTCATATTTACCGACTGTGCCGTGGCAAAGGCCAGCAGGCTTTGGCGGGAGGGCCGGTGCAGGCTGCGCCAGCCCCATATGCCGGCAGATATCAGCAGCAGTATTACTACCGCGGCGCTGAGCCTGCGCCACATGGGCGCTATCTTTGGTGCGGGCGCCAGGTCTGCCTCGATGCGCTGCCACAGCAGCTCCTTTTCCGCAGGCGACAGCCGCTCGTTGCCGGACGCGCGAACAATGGCCCGCAGGCGTTCCGCCTGTTTGCCATGATCCGGAAGCCCTTCAGGCTCCCCGTTATCCCCGGGATGTTTTTTGTTCCTGGCCATAAATAATAGTTCCCCTGAATAATAGAGAAAGGGAAAGAAGATTTATAGACTCCCGGCCGGAAAAAATTTTCAGAAGTTTTTTGTGCAGAGGAACAGCAGCAGGCCCAGGGCATGCGCCGGTGCGGCCAGCAGTTCCCGCCGCAGTTGCCGGATAGCCCTGTAGGCCAGGGTACGGCAGGTAGGTATGGTAATGTTCATGAGGGCCGCTATCTCTTCATATTCCAGTCCGCAATGGTATTTCAGGTACAGGATCTCCTTCTGCCGGGCCGGCAGGCGGTTCATTTCGGCGGTCAGCTGTTGCAGCTGCTCCCGCTGGGCTTCGTTTGCGATCAGGCGGCTTTCTATATCATCTGCATTAAAGGCAAGCGAAAAGGTATTACCGGGAAAGGTCATGTCTTCCTGCAGCGCCAGCAGGGACGCCTTTTTTTGCCGCGCATGCAGCTTCCGGCGGAACGATACCAGCAGGTAGTACTTCACGTTCGGCTGCGGCGCCAGGTTGCGGTGGGAACCATACAGGTCTACGAACAGGTCGTGAATACAGTCCCTGATGATCTCCCGGTCAGCCACATACCTGCAGGCATAGGCAAACAGCAGGTCAGCATAAGCCTCGTACAAGGTCTTGAATGCCTGCCGGTCGCCGGCTATTACCTGCCGCCATAATGCGGCTTCGTTTGGTACGGTCAGTTCCATGAACCACAAAATTAAATATACAGCCCTGAATCCACTGTTATAAAATCATTACCGTTTTTTTGGAGGGGTGGGCGGATGCGATCTTCAGGTAAAATACAAATTTTTCTTTTCCAGCGGAATTAATTTTCGCTCCGCTAAAACTACATATACCTCACACTATCTGTCAAGTCAAAATGTTCAAATGGCATAAAATGGATCATAAGAAAACGGTTGGAGAAATACTGCGTGCTAAACGGGAAGCTAAAGGACTGCTCTTAAGACAAGTTGCTGCTATGTCAGAACTCGCAGACATTTTGGATATAGAACGAGAAGAACTACTTATTCAATACCTACGTGAGAAAATTGCGATTGAATTAAGAGATGAACGCCTGGCTGATAAAACACGTGGCTACCATACCCGCAATACCGCCCAATCCTATAGTTCCCAACTTTAAACAGGAAACCGCAATCTCCCCCAATATCTTTGCCCTATTTTCTGTAATGCCTTGTGCTACTTCCGATGCCATTCATGTGATTTATACGTAGAAATAAACGCTAAGCGCCGCTACAGCCTGTCAGCAATAAATTTAGCGGCTACCACTGCGCCTTCCATATAACCCGGACATGCTGTTGCCGTTTCCGTGCCGCAAAAATGAAATTTACCATTCATATAGGATGAGCGTAAGACAGGATGCCCGTTATCCTGGTGAGGACGTAAAATAACAGGCGTTCCGTGTATTATAAATTCGTTATTCCATACTTTATCGTAATAAGCAACCGGCAACGGAATTCCGCTGCCCATCAGCTCACTTAATTGCCGCAGCACCAACTCCCTGCGTACTTCCGGGGCATAGGAAGCGGCGCCGTTATTCAGGAAGCCGGTGAACCCAAACCGGTTCTCTTCAAAATTGGTATGATCATACATCTCCACTATAATTCCGGCATGACTGTATAACATTCCCGAAAATCCCCTGGTACGCCAGAACGGCTGCGCATATTCCAGTGCAAATTTTATTGCACCGGCCATCCAGGTTTGCACATTTGGCAGCACATCCAGTACAAACTGCGGTAATTCCGGTAAAATTGCTACCTGTGAGGCCACCAGCTGCGGAGGTATACAACTTATAATGGCTTTACCGGTATAAAAATTACCACCGGCCGTTTCCGCTGTGAGGCTATTGCCAGCCTCCCGAACCGCCACCACTTTAGCGTTTAATCTGATGGAACCAGGCGGCAGCTTTTCTGACAGCGCCTTAATAAGCATTCCGGTACCGCCGGCAAGGCGATACGAAGGCGCCTCAGCTGCAGGCACAAAAAACTGCTGGGCAGGTTCAAATGATTTCGTTTGAAACAGTGATATGCCCTGGGAGAATTGAGGATATTTTTTTAAACCCAATTCCGCTATCAGCGATAACAGCTGCGGGTGCATATCTGAAAACCAGGTAGCACCCAGCTCCAAAGGCGTACCAAGAGCGCCGGCAGCCGTATGTATACGCCCTCCCAATCTTTCAGCACCTTCTAAAACAGTAGCGGCAATCCCTTTTTTTTGGAGAAAATATGCTAAAGCCAGGCCACTCAGGCCTCCTCCGATAATAATTACATCATTTTCCGGTTTCATTTTGCAAAAATGGTTCTTTGCTCCAGGTTATTTATTGTACAAATAAGCATTTTTATGGTAGATATAAGCAATCATTAAAAGTGGCATGGCCTATCCCCTACTGCTGCCTGATTTCCGTAAATTCGGCACTGACAACGGGTGAAAGCAGCAACTGCGCAGATTATGGCAAAAGACAAGAATATCATCAATGAATACCATCTTAACAGGAACCAGCCTGGTAAGCCGCAATTTGCTATTCATGATTTAAACGACTACTTAAAAAAGAATAAGGGCAATACTACCCCGCCACATATTCACAGCTTTTACCAGATCATTTGGTTTAAAAGCGGTAAGGGCAGGCACTTCGTTGATTTTAAAGCATACGAGGTATTCAAAAACACTGTATTCTTTATTGCCAAAAGCCAGGTTCACTACTTCGACCACCATACCCATTACAAAGGCGTTTTAATCCACTTCAATGAAACATTCCTGGTTCAAAGCGATAATGAAACGGATTTCTTTTTGAAATACAATATTTTCAGTAGCCCTTATCAACAGCCATTCTGCGGTATTGACAAGAGCATGGACCGTATTTTAGATGAATATACCCGGCAAATAAAAAGGGAGCTGGCGCATGAAGATACTTTTGGAAGGGAAGAATTATTAAGAGCTTACCTGAAGTTGTTTCTCATTCAGATTCAGCGGAAGAAAAATGAGTCGGAGCAAAGTGAAGGCAGTGCTTGTTCTGCGCCGGACGAGAAAAGGATGCAGCTTGCAAAATTCATAAGTCTTGTGGATGAGCATTACAACCAGGGGCTTACCGTGGCTGAATATGCCAACCTGTTATACATATCGCCGAGAACCTTATCCGACATTACCAGGCAAGCGCTGAATAAAACACCTTCCCTGATGATACAGGAGCGCATTATCCTGGAGGCGCAACGTTTGTTATTACATTCCAATCTTAATGTTAACCAAATCGGGTATCGCTTAGGCTTTGATGATCCTTCTTATTTTATAAAATACTTCAAAAAGCATACACAGGTATCTCCGTCGGCGTTCAGGAAGTCTGTTTCCTGAATGTATCATTTGCCTGCGGTTTAACGATGTTGTAGCAGCTTAGGGAATGATTTGACCAAAAATTACCGGTTTATAAAAAAATTACTAGTTTTGCGCCTCGCTTTATGAGCATGATCACCAAACATACTCGTCCTACTCCACCATAATAGCGGATCATAAACCGTTAAAGTGCACCGTATATTCCTGCGGCGCCATCTCATTTTATTTACTACTATCATTTTAATAAACCATCAGCATGAGGGCTTACCTTAATTTATTTGATTTTAAACAAAAAGTAAATTACAAGACGGAAGTATTATCCGGTTTAACTGTAGCGCTGGCATTAATTCCGGAGGCAGTGGCATTTGCGATTATAGCTGGTTTATCGCCATTAACCGGCCTGTATGCAGCATTTATAATGGGGTTGGTTACTGCTGTATTCGGAGGGCGCCCGGGAATGATCTCCGGCGCTACCGGCGCCGTGGCGGTAGTACTTGTATCGCTGGTCAAATCACATGGCGTAGAATATGTTTTTGCCACGGTTGTACTGGCGGGCATTATCCAGGTAATTGCGGGGTTGCTGCGGCTCGGCAATTTATACGACTGGTGCCTCACCCTGTTATGTTCGGCTTTGTAAACGGGCTGGCCATTATTATTTTCATGGCGCAGCTTGTTCAGTTTAAAACCGCCGATGCCAACGGTGTTTTACACTGGATGAGCGGCCCCCCTTTATTTATCATGACCGGGCTCGTTTTGCTGGCCATGCTGATCATTTGGGGACTGCCCAGGCTCACCAGGGTGATACCTTCCTCGCTGGCGGCCATCCTGGTTATTTCCGGCATTGTAATCGGCTTTGGCATTCAAACCCGTACGGTAGGAGATATTGCTTCCATTAAAGGCGGATTTCCTCCCTTTCATATTCCCGACTTACCGTTTTCACTGGAAACCCTGGAAATTATTTTTCCTTATGCATCCATTATGGCCGGTGTTGGATTAACTGAAAGCCTGCTTACCCTGAACCTCATTGATGAAATAACAGAAAGCCGTGGGCGGGGTAATAAAGAGGCTGTAGCGCAAGGCGCAGCGAATATTATTACGGGTTTATTCTCCGGCATGGGCGGCTGCGCCATGATTGGTCAAAGCTTAATTAATATTTCAGCCGGTGCGAGGGTGAGGCTGTCCGGTATTGTTGCTGCCGTAATGCTGCTGGTATTCATTATGTTCGGCTCCTCTCTTATTGAGAAAATACCTATAGCAGCGCTTACGGGTGTAATGATCATGGTATCAATCGGTACGTTTGAATGGGTCAGCATCCGGATGATCGGAAAAATGCCCAGGCACGATATTTTTGTAGGCATGCTGGTGGCTGTTATTACGATATTATTACACAACCTTGCCCTGGCGGTTTTGACCGGCGTAATAATTTCCGCGCTCGTTTTTGCATGGGAAAGCGCTAAAAGGATCCGGGCCAGGAAATACCTGGATGAACAAGGCATCAAACATTATGAAATTTATGGCCCTCTTTTTTTTGGATCTGTTACAGCGTTCAACGAGAAATTCGATGTTTTGAATGATCCCGGGGAAGTGATCATTGACTTTAAAGAAAGCAGGGTGGCAGATATGAGCGGTATTGAGGCATTGAACAAACTGACGGAACGTTATAAGAAGGTCAATAAAAAGCTGCATCTCCGGCATTTGAGCGAAGACTGCAAGCTGCTGTTGAAAAATGCAGCGGAATTAATAGAAGTAAATGTATTGGAGGACCCGCATTACAAGGTGGTGGTAGACCGGGTAAGTGGCAAGTAGTTGTATAAGCAGGAGTTATGGATGGGAATGCTCATCCATAACTGACTGTTTATATTCCTGGAAAAGAAGCGTTGCAATAGAAAAGCTTAATCTCATAGGCCAACATTCCCTGGTTTTATGCTGCACATTTCTGCAGCCGGGGTATCTCTTAAATATACACAACTTATGTAATCAGGAAAAGGGGCCTTGCGGCTCCACAAAAATTTGCTTGAAGTAGGAGAACTTTCCGTTTATGGAACTTTTGATACGCGCTGATGCTTCCACGATGGACAACGTGGAAAGATCTTCCCGGAAAGTTACCTGCAGCACCAGGATAATTTCCTCCGGCCCGAGATACATGGACAGCGGCCATTGTACATCCCGGATGGCCGGATCGGCCTTTGTTATCTGCACCACTTCATCCAGCACCTGCGCCGAAGCGGTTTCGCCCATTAACAGGCTGCGGCTTTCCCGGGTTAGCACCACAGATACTGCCGTAAGCACTAACCCGATAATGATGGATGCAATGCCATCGAGGTAGGGCGCGTTGAGCCGGTGCCCAAAATAAACGCCTGCCAACGCTACCAGCAAGCCCATTACATCTGCTGCGTCTTCAAACAGCACCACAAAAGTGGATGGATCTTTACTTTTCCTTACTGCCGGCCAGAAAGGCACATCTCCCCGCATCCTGTTAAAATTGGTAAGGGCAATAATGAAGGAAATGCCGTCAAATAACAACGCGGCTCCCAGTACAATATAATTCCATAGCGGGTTTGTAATATGTACAGGATGCCGGATATGTGTAACTCCCTCATAAAAAGAAATACCGCCCCCCACGCCGAAAATAAGTATAGATACGATGAATGACCAGAAATACAGTTCTTTCCCATAGCCAAACGGGCGCTTTTTATCGGGTGCTTTTTTACTGCGCCGGATGCCCAGCAGCAGCAAAATCTCATTCAATGTATCTACTATTGAATGTATTCCTTCAGACACCATGGCCGAGCTTCCTGTAACGCCGGCGGCAATAAACTTGGTGGCGGCAATCAGCAAATTCGCTGCGAGGGCGCTGTATAACGGCAATTTAGATGAGGCCATATCCCGGATGCTGCAAAAAGCCTGCCTTTGAAATAGTTACCTTACTTCCGCTCCGGCAGGTAATATAACAATCCCAATGCCGCCACAAACAGCACAAACGAAACTATAAACGTTATCCAGGCAATATCCGGGTGCTGCGATAACGCATTATTTAAACCCGTGTACAACAGCCATATCTGCATTGATACAATCAGCACCAGCAGGGTGATAATAGCCAGCAGCAGTGTATTGGATTTGTTGGGATGCGCCTTTTCATGGGCGCCTCTGAAATTACTCATCGTTACAGGTTTATCAGGCAGGTTGCTGCCCGGTTACGTATACTGCATCTCCTTTTACGATCACATTAAGCGCGGGCAATGGACGGGGCGGCGGGCCCTGTACCACCTCACCGGTGAGCGCATCGAACCAGCCGTTGTGGCAGGGGCACTCAATACGGCCGGTGCCCGGTTTATAAAATACCGCGCAGGATAAATGCGTGCATTTTTGCTCATACGCCCTCCACTCATCGTTTTCCAGGTGAATGAGTATATACGGCACCGTGCTGCCCGGCAGGGTAAAGGAGCGTGTGCCGCCTACGGGCAAGGCGGCGGTATTACAAACAAAATGTTCCCCTTCTACTTTCCGTTCCGGGAAAAAGGATGATTTTATCGCCACCAGCCCGCTGCCTGCCATTAAACCGCCTGATACCAGGCAAAGGAACTTTGCAAACTGCCTCCTGGACACCTGCAATGTTTCCACGGTGCTATAGGGAAAGTCTATTTTCCAATCCGGTGTATTATCCTGTTGTGCCATATTGATATGCTGTTAATGAACTTTCAGGAATGTGCTGCCTTTGGGCATCATAATATTTACTTTTGTTTTTACCGTTTCCCGGCCAAAGATGAACGTATTCACCGGGTCGCTGTTGGGACGCATGGCCCTGATCTCTTCGCGGGTGCCATAGTACAAAGCCTGGCTGGGGCAAACGGTAGCGCACATAGGTTTTTTGCCCGCGCTGGTTCTGTCGTAGCACATATTGCACTTCATCATCAGGTCGTACTGCTCCTCTTTCTTTGGCACACCGAAAGGGCAGGCCATTACACAGTTGGAGCAGCCAATGCAGCGGGAGGTATTGGCGGTGTGCACCACCCCGAACTCGTCTTTCGCAATGGCATCTGCGGGGCATACCTGCGCGCACACCGGATTTTCGCAGTGCATGCATACCTGCACGGTGGTTTGTATGGTGTAGGCCCTGTCTACATAATTCACATGTATCATGGATTGCTGGCCGTTGGTTTCGCACTCCGCACAGGCCATTTCACAGGCATGGCAGCCAATGCAACGCTGCATGTCTACAAAAAACTCCTGGTCTGTCTGATAATAAGTATTCGCTTCCATATGCTGCTTTTAAATGTGTGCTTTAATCGCTGGCGTAAGCATTGCTGTCTGCAACGCCTATGCTTTGCCTGCCCTGCGGCTCCAGCCTGCAGGCGCAAACTTTAAATTCCGGTATTTTAGATACAGGATCGAGCGTACCGATAGTAAGCTGGTTGGCGGATTTTTTACCCGGCCAGTGATAGGGTATGAACACCGTATCTTTCCGGATGGTTTCTACTATGTTGGCGTGAAAGTCGGCTGCTCCGCGGCGGGTGATCACCCGTACCAGCTCGCCCTGGGCAATGCCGTAGCGGACGGCCATTTCAGGATGCACTTCCAGTAACGGTTCGGGGTATTGATCTACCAGCTTGCCAATGCGGCGGGTTTGGGTGCCGCTCAGGTACTGCGATACCACGCGGCCTGTTGTTAATACTACGGGATAATCCTGGTCGGTAACTTCCGCAGGCTCGCGGTAGCTCACGGGAACAAAGTGCGCTTTACCGTCGGGGGTTGCAAATTTGCGGTCTTCCCACAAGCGGGGCGTGCCCGGGTGATCCAGTGCAGGACAGGGCCAGAAAACGCCCATGTGCTGCTCTATTTTTTCATACGTGATACCATAATAATCTGCCGTACCGCCTTTGGATGCCACGCGCAGCTCATTGAATATATCTTCGCTGCTGCTGAAATTGAACTTATCTCCCGCGCCCAGGCGGCGGGCAATTTCCAGTATTATATCCGTGTCTTTCCTGGCTTCGCCGGGCGGGGTAACGGCTTCCCGGATGCGGGTCACGCGTCCCTCAGCGGTAGTAACGGTACCGTCTTCCTCTTCATGCAGGGAGCCGGCCAGCACTATATCGGCATGCCTGGCCGTTTCGCTCAGGAAAAAGTCGATGGCTACATAAAACTCCAGCTTTTCCAGCGCTTCCCTTACAAACTGGTTGTTGGGCAGCGATACCAGCGGGTTAAAGCAAATAGACAGCAGCCCTTTTACTTCTCCCCTGTGTATGGCTTCTATGAGCTCATATGCCGTATAGCCTTTACCGGGTAACACGCTTTCCTCAATGCCCCATACGCCTGCAATATATTTGCGGTGTTCAGGATTGGTAATATCGCGGTTGCCGGGCAGCTGGTCGCATTTATGCCCATGCTCGCGCCCTCCCTGCCCGTTGCCCTGGCCGGTAATGGTGCCATAGCCGCAATACGGCCGGCCGATACGGCCGGTGGCCAGCACCAGGTTAATACAGGCCGACACATTCTCCACGCCTTTGGTGTGATGCTCTATGCCGCGCGCATGCAGCAGGAAGCTGGTTTTGGCGCGGCCCCACAGCTCTGCCGCCTGCCTGATCTTTTCTACTGAGATGCCGGTAACGGCAGATGCCCATTCCAGTGAGTAATCTTTTACGGCTTCCATGCTATCTGCAAAGCCGCTTGTGTACTGGTTAATGAAGTCGTGATCCAGCAGATCGTGCTGCACCAGGTAGTTGAGCATGGCGCCATAAAGGGCCGAGTCGGTACCGGGCCTTACATCCAGGTGCACATCGGCTGTGCGGGCAATGGGCGTAACCCGCGGGTCTACAATAATCAGCTTTGCGCCGTTATCCCTGGCCTGCCATATCCAGTGTGTTAAGGTGGGAAAAGTTTCACTCACATTGGCGCCCGCGATGAGTATCACTTCCGCATGTTTAAGATCGGCATAGGTATTGGAGGCACGGTCAAGGCCAAACGCTTTTTTATTGCCTGCGCCGGCGCTTACCATGCAAAGGCGGCCGTTATAATCGAGATTTTTTGTTTGCAGGGCTACGCGGGCCAGTTTGCCCATCAGGTAGCTTTTTTCATTGGTGAGCGATACGCCGGAGAGCACAGAGAACGCATCTTTACCATAGGTTTGCTGTATACGTTGTATTTCGCTGATGGTGGTGCTCATGGCCTCTTCCCACCCTGCAGGCTCAAAACCTTTTCCTTCCACTCTTTTCACAGGGTGCAGCAGGCGGTCGGGGTGGTTATTCTGCAGGTAACGCTGCACGCCTTTGGGGCACAGCCGGCCTTCATTAAAAGGGAACTCCATCCAGGGATCAAACCCTACCACCCGGTTATCTTTGACCAGCAGCTTAATGCCGCATTGCATACCGCAGAAGCAGCAATGCGTTTTCACTACTTTATCGGGTTCGTCCTTTCCATAAAAACCTTCCTTCGGCGCATAGTTCAAATGCGGACCGAAGTTTTGAATGATCTGTTCTGCCGGTACTGGTAGTTTAGCCATGAACGTTCATTATCTGTTTTAAAAAGCTATTGTATTATCCGAATAAATGCCCGCCGGCGCTTCTTGCGCGGAGGTGGGCCATTGCAAGGGCATCACGCTTGCCTTCGGGACTGTAATCCAGGTGCGAGGCGCCGTTCTCCAGCGTAAAGTCAAACCCCAGCTCTTTGGTTACTTCTTTAAGATCGTTCACATGCATCTGTGAAGTAAACGCCTTGCCGGTATGCGGACAAATGGCCATACCGTTCCGCTCCCCTTCCTCCCGGTAAATATGCGCGCCTATTTGCGCGGGCCTTTGAATGATGTGAAAAAATTTGCCAAAAGGGATCCATACCAGGAACATAATTACTGAAATGGCATGCGTAATGGTCATAAAGTTATAAGAGATGCCTTTGAGATAGTGATAATCCAGCGTAATACCCAAACCTGTAACCGCTACGGTGAGTAACAGCAGCAAGGGCAGCAGATCGCCGCTGAAGCTTTGGGAAGCGATCAGCCCTCCTTTGGTAACCCGCCTTCTTAAAAACACCGCCACGCCAATGATAACCAGTATGGAGCACCAGCTGAGGGCATTGAAGATCAATGCGGCCAGCACGGAGTGCAGCCTGAACTGCATGATCTTCCAACCAAACACGTATACTTCATAATATTTTGAGGCAGCCGGATCTATACTGGTGTTCGGGTTCATGGTAAAATAAATCCATCCCAGCGTTAACGGTACGGTGATGGCAAATGCCAGCATGCAGCCGGTGGCCAGCATAAAATGACCTACCCAGCGGCTGCGGCCCCGCGGATAAATAAAGCGCTGGAAACCGATATTAACGAACAGCTCACGTACAAACCGGGTAAAATATTCCAGGAAATGCCCTGAGCGGAAAAGCAGCTGCCAGGTACGCCGGTAATACAAACGGGTGGGCGGCCGCTGCAGCCATACGCTGTAACGGTACACCACGCCGAAAACCGCAAACAGGGTACCGATCAGGTAACCGGTAAGGGCGGGGTCGAAATTCTGTAAACGCCGGGAGCCGATGAAAGTGAGAACAACGGCCAGCAACATGGCAAAAAAGGCTTGAATAAAGGCTTTCCGGTTCAGGCTAGTGAGCATTGAGAGCATGTTAGTCAGCATTGCGTATATAAAACGGTTTTGTCGGTATCACAAGAACAATTTAGCGGCCAAATTGTTCATTACGTTTTCCGGCGGCTGATGCGCTGTGCTATTTCTATCAGCAGCCCGATTAATACAATGATCCAGGTAAGCACCCCAACCAGCACAAAAAGCCCTGATACCGGTATGATAAAATCAAAACCGGTGATCCTGGCGTAATTAAACGTACACACGCCATACATGCCCAACGGAAACACCATTGACCAATATTGCGGGTCGTACTGCAGGGGTACTTTTACAATAAAATGCCGGTAAAAAAACAGCAGGAACAGCAAGGGCACCCACCAGCTGGCAAAGGCCCAAAAGAACATGGTAAATGTTTCCACGAAATAGGTCCAGTGCGCCAGCACAGGATGAGAATGCCCGTACATTACCAGCCGGGAGCCGGCCAATGCGGTAATGGCTACTGCCCCCATATTAATCCAATATGGCGGCGTAAGCAGCTCGGCCTTCATGCTAATGAAAAGCCAGCGGTACAGTATAAGGCCAATAAGCACAAAATACAGCATGCCGCCGATCATATAGGTACATAAGGCAATGAATGCAATGTAATGCGAGTAATGCGCAATTAATGCGCCCAGCACGGCTACCGACTCTGTAGATACTACTATCAGCAACCATGCCCCGCTGATGCTTTGCTCAAAGCTGGGCTTTGGCTCCTTTAAAATATTGAACAGGAAAAAAGTGTACAGCAGCAACAACCACAGCGCAAACCCCGCTATCCACACACACAATGCCCACAGGCCCCTGTTGAGGATAATAACCAGCTGACTGCCCAGTATATTGGTGCCTGCTACCAGGGTGAGAAAGGTAACGCCCCTGGCCGGATGATGCAGGTCGGCCCATACCAGGCGGGGAAATTTCCGTATGCGCATTGCCAGGATGGCCAGCAGCACCAGGTAAAAACAAACATTCACCACCAGCAACACCATGGCCAGGCTGTGGTACTGCCATAGCTGCAAGCCAATAGACACGATACCGGTAGCCATTACCAGCGCAAAATAACCGGGAAAGAAATTCTGCAGGGTGGTTTCCTGCGGCTGGCCCGGTTTGGGCAGCTGTTGGATCGTTTGCATGGACGGTCACTGTTTTAAGAACAATAAACAACGGCCTGTGCTGATTGTTCGTTGCGATTATAAATATCGTGCACGCGTTTGAGTAAGTTACTCAATCCGGGGATTAAACTACTTCATATGATTTTAATGAAGGATGATATTAATCCTGATAAAGGATGATATTAATCATATGCTGTTTTGAGATTTACGGATATAGCGGCCAATGAGCACGGCCGCCAGCAGCAGGCTGCCGCAGGAAATCAGTCCGCTGATGCGGGCAGCCCAGGCAATGTTGCGCGGTCCGCCGTTGGCCATAGCGCCAAAAACCGCCACGCCCATGGCGCCTGCTGCCTGCCGGATGGTATTGAGAACGGCCGACGCTGTTCCGCTCCTGCTTTTTTCCACGCTGGAAAGAATGCCGGTAGTCATGGCCGGCACAGCAATGCCCATGCCCATGGGAATAATCACAAAAGGAATAAACAATTGCCAGTAAGGCGTGGCGGTACCAGCCAACAGTAAACCGGCATAACCTACTGCCGCCAGCAAAGCGCCGCCCAGCAGCGGCAGCCGGATGCCGTAAGCGGCCATTAGCCTGCCGCTGATGAAGTTGGAAACAACAAAACCGCCTGTAAGCGGCAGAAACGCCAGGCCGGCGTGTATGGACGTGTAATGCAGCGTATTTTGCAGGTAGAGGCTCAGCACAAACACGGTGCCGTAATAGGCGTTGTTTACAATAACGCCCAGCAGCAGCAATACATTGAATACGGGTATACGAAAAAGGTCCAGGGGCAGTATGGGCGACCGCGCACGTTTTTCGATGCGCAGGAACAGCAGCAGCAACAGCACGCTAAGCACAAGCGCAGCCATTACTACCGAGCGCCGGATGCCCGGCGCCTGCCACTCAATAATGCCGGCAATAAAAGCAGTAAGGGCCAGCATCCATACCAGCTGGCCGGTAATATCCAGCCCACGGTTGGGATGTAATTCACCATCCTGTATTTTGGCGGCCAGCAGCACGCCCGCCAGGCAAATGGGAATGTTCACGAAAAAGATCATGCGCCAGCTGCTGATGTGCAGGAAAAGCCCGCCGAGTATTGGCCCTGCGGCAATGGAAATACCGCCGGCCATTGTCCATAGCGCCACGGCATGCGCGCGTTGGTCCGGTTCATGCGCAAATGCCTGGTTAAGGATGGAAAGCGAGCTGGGGATCATAGTGGCCGCTCCCATGCCCTGCAAGGCGCGGAAAGCAATAAGGCTGCCGGCGCTCCAGGCAAGTCCGCACCCGGTAGAGGCAATGCCGAACAACAGCAACCCAAGCTGGAAAATACGTTTGGAGCCCAGGCGGTCGCTCAGGCCGCCTGCCGACAGCATGAGCGCGGCAAATGCAACGGTATAGGCATCGGCCACCCACTGCAGCTCACTGATACCTGCTGAAAAGGCCTTTGCCATTGCAGGCAAGGCAATGTTCACAATAGAAACATCCAGCTGAGATACTACAAATGCGAGGCTGGTGGTGCTTACAATATATCCGAATGAAAGATGCCGCCGGTGTGTCATACTAAGATATGTTGGTCTCCGTTAGATAATAGCACTAATATAAAAATTAAAAGTCCCTGCCGGCGTGCAGGGGCTTCATCTTCCAAAGGTTTTCATTTTCTTTGTACTCCCCGGCCAGCTCAAATCCGCATTTCAATAATACTTTTTCCGACGCAATATTTTCCTTTCGCGTAATGGCGTATAATATTTCGTTGGGATGGTCCTCTGAAAAGCGCGCGGTGCCGGCTTTCAATAACACCGTAGCATAGCCTTTATTCCAGTAACCGGGTAATAAAGCATATCCAATATGTAATTTGGCGGTACCCTGTTCCAGGAACAGCAAAGAGAACATGCCAATAATGCTGTTGCTGCTCTTTTCCACCACGGCCCATCTGCCCGTGCCCGGGTAGGCCTCATAATGCAGGATGTTTTCGGTTAGAAAAACATTGCTGTTTTGCCGCGACTTTACCGGCCGTATATAACGCATTACCTGCTCATTGCTGTTAATCAGAAAAAAGCTGTCGGCATCTTTAACGGTGAACGGCCTTACGAGTAAATTTCCTGTTTCAAATATTATCAATGCTATGGTATTAATTGTTTGAAAGCAACGTTTAAACTGATGGAGGCCGTTATGCCAGAAGCCTACTCGCTGTCTTCCGGCTTATCTGCCCCATAAATCTGGTTACACTTATCGGCCATTTCGTGCAGCATGCCATCCAGGTCATTAGCCAGCTTTTCAATGTAATCAAGAAAGAGCCGGTTATTGGGGCTGGCCAGGTTTTCCTTATCAAACTGCGCAAATATGCCGAGTATGGACGCCACGGGCATACGCAGCCGGTGAGAGCTGATAAAAGCAATGTCCGTCAGCAGCCGGTTTTTTTCTTCCAGCTGCTGTACTATTTTCTTTTTTTCGGTAATGTTGGTTTGAATAACGATGTGTCTTTCTATTTGCCCCGAAGCATCCGTAATGGGTGTAATATCAATGAGCACCCAATAGGGCTTACCGGTGCTGGTATAGTTCAGTATTTCCACCACGCAGGGCTGTAATGCTTCTAATTTGTCGCGGATTTCCTGCGCAGTGTCCTGGTTGGTATCTTCCCCATGCAGAAAAGTATGGGGTTTCAGTCCTTTAACATCTTCCAGGGCATAACCGGTAAGGTCTTCAAAACTTTTGTTCACCCACTCAATGCATCCCTGGCGGTCTGTAATAAGCACAGGGTTATCGGCCATACTGGCCACCAGTGAAAGCCGCCGGATCTCTTCATTCTTCACGGTAATGTCTTCAACATCCTGCAGGGCGCCTATCATGCGCGCGGGTTCTCCTTTCTCGTTGTAAACAATATATCCACGTGAAATAACATGCCGGTACTGTCCATTTATATCCTTTAGCCGGTATTTACCCTGCCACTGGTTCCGGCCTTCCTTTACCGCCTGGTACACGCTTTCCGTAGCCAGTGCTTCATCGTCGGGGTGTATACGTTTAATCCAGAAATCCACATCTTCCTCCCGGTTGCTGAACCCGAAGAAATGTATGGCATTGTCGTTCCAGATTATTTTATTGCTGTGCAGGTCAAAATCCCATATGGCGTCGTTGGTGGCCATTGTAACAATATCATACCGCTCCAGCGCCTTCCTGAGGTTGATCTCCTGCTGCTTTTTTCCCGAAATATCCCGGGCCAGGCACACCACGCCGGTAATGTTTCCATTCTGGAAAATAGGATCAAAGGAAACTTCAATATACTTCCATTCCTCCTCTGCAGTTTCATTGTGAATTTCGACCAAGTTTTTTTCGCCCTGCAAGCTTTTCTCATAATGGGTTTTCCAGAATAAAGAAGGCTCCTGCAGCCCGGTAAGCAGGCCGCACTTATCCTGGAACACCCGGTTAACGGCCATAAACTGCCACTGGGCATTTACGGCCCAAACCATGGCCTGTGAGCTGTTGATGATTGATTTCAGGAGCTGTTCCTGCCGCTGCAGCGCCTCCTTTGCCAGGTACTGGGAAGTTATATCGGCAACGCTGATTACTTCGGTTGCTTTATTATCGTAGGTGATAGTGAACGCTTCAATTTTTACATACATCAGGCTGCCATCTTTTTTATAATGCCGCCAAATGCCTGAGTCATTATAACCTGCAGCGGTTTGCTTTTCCTTGTTCTCCACAATCCTGGCAACGTCTTCTTCCGGGCGGATGTCCAGGATGGTCATCTTCATAAACTCTTCCCGGGTATAGCCGTAGAGGTGAACAGCCGCATCATTCACTTCCAGGAAGCGAAAATTCTCTTTGTTATAGATCCACATGGGCTGCGGGTTTTCAGAAAACATCCGTATATAGGCCTGTTTGGATTGCCGTAATGTTTGTTCGTTGTTTTTGAACAGCCTGTACAAAAGGATAGCGGATAACAATACAAAAATGATCTCTCTATGGTTCAGCAGCTGGTCCAGCAGCATCGGGTGTTCGCGCGTGCCAAGCAGCGCAGCCAACAGCTCCATACCCAAGCCCCAAATGATACCACAGACTGCATAGATTACAATAATTGCCAGCGGCGATGTAGGTTTAGACATAACACGTATTCGGATTCCATTTATAAGATATGGAAATTCCGCGAATGTATAAAATTATATCTAACCCCCAGGCTATGCCAGCTCAATGGCCCGCGCTGCATTTACCTGCTCCAGGAACCAGGCATCATGGGATATTACGATAAGCGTTCCTTTGTACCCGTTAATGGCGGCGGTTAATATCTCTATATTCTGTATGTCCAGGTTATTGGTGGGTTCATCCAGTATAATCATGTCGGGCGCCTGGCTGCTTATAGACAGGCAGCAAAGCATTAAGCGCATTTTTTCGCCGCCGCTCAGCGCTGTACAGGGTTTATCCCAATGTTCACGTGTAAACAAAAAACGGTTCAGGCGCGTTTTCACCTCATGCTCCTGCAGCGCGCCTGTATTAAATGCCTGCGCCTGTTCATATACACTGCATGCATTGCTGATCAATGAATAGTCCTGGTCAATATAAATAACTTTTGCGGTAGCCCTGCTTATGCGGCCGGCGGCCGGCTGCAGCCCGCCCATGATCATTTTTATCAAGGTGGTTTTGCCCGAGCCGTTCAGTCCCTTTACCGCAATACGGTCGCCGCTGTTGATCTCAAAGTGCAGGCCCTGTTTCCAGAGCAGGCGACCGTCATATGCAAAGTTTATATCAACGGCCGTTACCAGGCGCTTGCCTTTATGCAGGGCGGAATTATCCAGGTCCAGCTTCATTTTGTCTGCACCCGGCAACTCCCTGCGCAGCTGGTCCAGCTTCTGCGATATGGCGTTTATTTTTTCCGCATGCACGCCTTTCATGCGTGCGGTGCTTTTCTCCGCGTTGTTCCTGAATGTGTTCATGGAAATGGTGGGCAGCCCTGCTTTTTCCTGCTTCTTTTTTCCGCGGGCATCCAGCTTTTGCTGGCGTTCGAGCGACTCCCTTTCTGTTTCCTTTGCCTTGCGCAATGCCTTTTCCTTGTTCTTCAGGTCCTGGTTCAAAGCATCGCTTTCAATGCTTTTCTGCTCCAGGTAAAAATCGTAGTTGCCGCCATAGGCGGTTATGCCATGGGCGCCCAGCTCATATACGGTATGCAGCAGGTTTAACAGGGTTCTGTCGTGGCTTACCACTACCAGCGTGCTGCCGGTGGTGCTGATGTAATCATATAACAGGCGCCTGCCCTGCGCATCCAGGTGGTTGCTGGGCTCATCCAGCAAAACAATGGCCGGCTGGTGGATCATAATGCCTGCCAGCAGCACTTTTGTTTTTTGCCCGCCGCTGAGCGTGCCCATTTGCTGCGGCAGCGCCACATCCTGCAGCTGCCAGTGGGCAAAAGCTGCGGTGCAGCGCTCTTCAATGGTCCAGTCGTCATCCAGCACTGCCATGTTTTCATCGGTCACCTGGCCGCCAAGTATGGCTTTTAATGCCAGCAGCTTATCCGCAATGCCCAGCGCCTGTGCAACAGTAAGGTGATTCAGCTGGCCAAAAAGCTGCGGCACATAATAAGGCGGCCGGCTAACCTTTACCTGCCCGCCGGAAGGCTGCAGCTCGCCGGCCAGTAATTTCAGCAGGGTAGATTTTCCAGCGCCGTTATTGCCTATTAAGGCAATTTTTTCCTGTTTGTTAATGGTGATATTTATACCTGCAAATAATACCTCCCGGTTGGGATGGGTGTAGGTAACCCCTTGCAACAGCAACATAATTTCTTTCTTTGTAGCGTAAATAATTACGGGAGCCTGGTAAGCAGGCCCGGTTTATTTTTCCTGAAAGAAATTATATCTCACATTGAATGTATTGTTTTTGGTGGGATTGCGCAAAGGTAAGAAAAAATCAGGTTTTCATACGCCCGTTCCCGGCAATTCCCAGTGCGCTGAGGCGGTGCTCGTCCAATATCCGCAGGTGTTTGCCGGCTGTTTCCAGTATACCGGCGTTTATCCATTCCGTAAATATCCTGAACACGGTTTCATAAATGGTGCCTGCGTAAGAGGCAATGTCCTGCCGGGATATGCTGATATTAATAAAGCCGTTCTCGTTTACCCCAAAGGTGTTTTTTAATGTCAGCAGGGATGCGGCCACCTTACCTTTTACATCCAGGTGGGCAAGGTCGCTCATGCGTTGTTCTGCCCTTTGCAGCTCGGTGGCATACAGCTGCATGAGCCGGTAGCTTAATGTGGGGTTGGTCATCAGGCTGGTTTGCAGGTGGTCATACGGTATGCAGCATACCGTGGTGGGTTCAAGCGCGGTGGCGGACACACGGAAAATGTTTTCGCCAAAGCCGCGGATGCCGATTACATCGCCGCCGGTGGCCAGGCGAATGATAAGCTCCCTCTGATCTGCCTGTTGTTTATGTACTTTTACTGCGCCGGATAAGGTAAAGAACATGGCATGCACGGGTTCGCCTTCGGTAAAAAGCTGCTCTCCCTTTTTAAAAGTGAGCGTTTGCTTTTTCAGCGCCGTCAGCTCCTTCCATGCGGGCATGCAGGCCTGGCAGAAAAGGCAGGTAGAAAGGTCACAGGTTGTTTTCGAGCTCATTAATTATATTACCTACGCAACATTTTATCCGACAAAAATAAAAATTATTCACAAATAATATTGCAAATGCAATACTTTTGCAGCGTAAATCAGTTTACCTATAATGAAAAAACGTGACGAAAGTATTCCTTTAGCGCCATCTATGAGCCCTATCCAGGGGAAAAAACAGGTACAGGTACCTGGCATGGTAGATAAGCGCGTATTTTATTTAAGCATACAGGCCATTATTAACGCCCTTGTTATCGGCGCAATTGCCAAAGTGCTGGTTTATCTCATTGACCTTATTACCAACATTGCTTTTTACGGCAAGTTTTCCTTTGAAGGAGCCGGCCCTGCTGAAAACAGCCTGGGTATTGCTGTAATTGCCATACCCATTGTGGGCAGCATTATTGTAGGGTTGCTGGCGAAATATGGCTCTGCGGCCATCCGCGGGCACGGCATCCCGGAAGCAATGGAAAAGATCATACTGGACGAAAGTAAGATTCCCCCACTCATCACCTTATTAAAACCCCTGTCTGCAGCTATTTCCATAGGCACCGGCGGCCCCTTTGGGGCAGAAGGTCCTATTATTGCCACCGGCGGCGCCTTCGGCTCTTTTACCGGGCAAATCATGCACATTTCCGCCGCAGAACGTAAAATTATGCTGAGCGCAGGCGCCTGCGCAGGTATGGCCGCCATTTTCGGCAGCCCGCTGGCCGCTGTGCTGCTGGCTATTGAGCTGCTGCTTTTTGAGTTCTCTGCCCGGTCAATTATTCCTGTGGCCCTGGCCTGCATTACCGGCGCCGGCATGCACATTCTGCTGTTTGGCCATGAGCCGGTATTTGCCATGGGCGCTATTACCGCCCCTTCCGACGGCGCGCTGATCGTGTACACTGCCATGGGATTATTTATAGGCGTTGTTGCCGCACTGGTATCTAAATCTGTTTACGCGGTTGAAGACCTGTTTGAGAAGCTGCCGGTACACTGGATGTGGTGGCCCGCTATCGGCGCTGTTGCTGTAGGCGTGGTAGGTTACTTTGCCCCGTACACCATGGGGGTGGGCTATGATAATATACAGCACCTGCTGAGCGGCCATTTACCGCTGGCCATGCTGTTATCCCTGTGCATATTAAAATATATTTCCTGGGTAATATCCCTGGGCAGCGGCACCTCCGGCGGTACCCTGGCTCCCTTGTTCACCATAGGCGGCGCGTTGGGCGCTTTAACCGGCATGGTAGTATTGAAGATCTTCCCTGCTTCCGGCATCACCCTGGCCACCGCAGCACTGGTAGGCATGGCAGCCATGTTTGCCGGCGCTTCCCGCGCACTGCTCACCTCTATCATATTTGCGCTGGAAACAACCGGACAGCCTAACGGGCTGCTTCCTTTGCTGTGCGCATGTATTGCCGCATACTTTGTTTCCTTTTTCCTGATGAAAGGCAGCATTATGACAGAAAAGATCCGCCGCCGCGGCATCAGCACGCCTGATACCTATGAGCCGGACCTGCTGCGCTATACCACTGTAAAAGAAGTAATGGAACCATTACCGGAAGACGACCGGGCCCTCTCATTATATGCTGTAAAAGAAACAGACGACCTGGGCACCTGCCTGCAGCTGATGGGCCAACACGGCGTGAATGAGCTGATGGTAACAGATGAAGCAGACCATCCCATAGGAATGATCACTTCCAAAGACCTGATCTCATTTTACAGCAACCAGAAATCGCAGGAGCAGCAGTATGAGGCGCCTGTAGGTACCAAACGGCTGCTGGTACGCACCCGCAAAATGATACATTACAAGCGATAACCTACATAACCTGAGCCTTTTCACTGTTAGTAACAGCAGGCGGTTTGCAGCAGCAGCCGCCTGCTTTTTTTATTAACCGCTGAATTTTTCAATTTCGTCGCATAAGCTGCGCGCATTAACCGCTAACTGTTATATTGCGGCCATGAATGATGAATGGTATACGAAAAAGTGGGTGGTGCTGTGCCTGCACATTCTTTTCTGGGGCCTGTTTTTTGTATTCCCTTACATGCTGCGCCCTGTGATGGATGACGAAGCAGGGCCGCACCGGCTGATAGATGACAGGGGCTTTCATTACCTGCACCTGCTGAATAACCTCATGCGCATGCTGCTGTTTTATGCCAATGCCTTCCTGTTCATTCCAAAGCTTATTTACCGTAAAAAATATATCGGGTACATGCTGGTGCTGATGGCAGCGCTGTGCATCATGCTGGCCTGGGACCATCTTTTTTTCACCTTGCTGATCTCGGGGCTTACCTATAAAACATGGAACTTCTTTGTATTTAACCTGCCTGTTTTCATCTTTATTATTGTTGCCAGCGCTGCTTTCCGGATGATCCGCGACCGCATGGAGGCCCGGCAGCGCGCCAAAGAGCAGGAAACCGAGCACCTGCGCACCGAGCTGGCTTTTTTACGGTCGCAGGTAAGCCCGCATTTTATGTTCAATGTGCTGAACAACATGGTGGCGCTTGCGCGTAAGAAATCAGACGTGCTGGAGCCTTCGCTGATAAGGCTCTCCTCCCTGCTGCGTTACATGCTGTATGAAACGCATGCCGACAAGGTGCTGCTGGAAAAAGAGATAGAATACCTGGAGAGCTACATTGAGCTGCAAAGGCAGCGCTTTGGCAAAAAGGTAAAGATAGCGGCCTGCATTCAGCAGCGGGATTACGGCTATACCATTGAGCCCATGCTGCTGATACCATTCGTGGAAAATGCCTTTAAGCACGGCACCGGCCTTATCCCCGACGCGCAAATATCCGTTCATTTAACCGTGCAGGCGGGCAGCCTGGAGTTTTCCGTGAGCAACCGGTATAACGACCGGGCGCAGGAGCCGAAAGACAAAACTGCCGGCATAGGCCTTGCGAACGTAAGGAGGCGCCTTAACTTATCATACGGTAACAACCATACGCTGACGATTGATAAAAAGGATGGCGTTTTTACCATATTACTTCACCTTAACCTGCATTAATGCTACGCTGTATTGCCATAGACGATGAAGAGCTGGCGCTGGAGCTGCTGGAAGACAACATACGCAAAGTGCCGTACCTGCAGCTGGTAGCTACCTGCAGCGATCCGCTGGAGGCGGTTAAAGTGATGCAGGAACAGGCCATTGACCTGGTTTTCCTTGACATACAAATGCCCGGCTTAACCGGGCTGCAGCTGATACAAAGCAGCCATTCGCCCTGTATGTTCATCCTGATCACAGCATATGAAAAATACGCGCTCGAAGGTTTTAACCTGAACGTAGTGGATTACCTGCTGAAGCCCGTAGAGCTGGACCGCTTTATCAAAGCCTGTAATAAGGCCTTTGAGCTGCAGCAGCTGCGCACCGGAAGCAAAGGCAGCGGCGAGCCGGCGCCGGATTACTTTTTCGTGAACGTGGATTACAGCCTGCTGAAGGTGCTGAAATCGGATATTACGTGGATTGAAGGACTGAAGGATTATATTAAGATACACCTCAAAAGCACCACCGCGCCGGTTGTTACCCGCATGAGCATTAAAACCATTGAAGAGCAGCTGCCTGCCTTACAGTTTGCACGCATTCACAAATCGTATATAGTAGCCATTGCCGCTATTACCGCTGTAAGAAAGAACAGTGTTTTCATGGGCGCCCGCGAGCTGCCCATCAGTGAAAATTACCGGGAAAAGTTTTTCCAGCTCATCGGCCGGCCGGGCTGAGCGTTTTACCGCCTTTTTGAAGGCAGCAGCTTGCGCACGGCGTTTTCGTCGCAGTATTTTTGATACTCATCTCATTTACCGTTACCCACCGCCGCACACCCTTTAATTTTACGCTTCATTCTACCAGCAAAAAAGATCGTATGAAGCAATTACTGCTACTTTTAACCGGTGTGCTTATCATTATATTACCGGCTGCGGCCCAGCAACCCGGCAGGCCGGGCGCAGGAAAAATGCCTGCGCCGCCCAGCATCGGCCATATTTACGGAAAGCTGGTAGACAGCACCGGCAGGGGTATACAGGATGCTTCTGTAATGATACTGCAGAACCGGTTTGACAGCGCTACCAAAAAAAGAAAAGATATACTGGTGAAAGGCGTTACCACGCAGGCAAACGGCGATTTTAGCCTGGAAGGCCTGCCGGTAATGGGCCCGCTGAAGCTGGCCGTATCGGCCATCGGGTATGCGCAGTACCAGCAAACCGTTTCGTTCCAGCCGAAAATGCCCGCCGGCGGCGCTCCCGCCAATAAAGGCCAGGCGCCGGACATGGCCGCCCTGGCTGGCAACTTTGATAAAGATCTCGGCAATATTACCCTGCACTCCACCATCAAACAGCTGGCCGGCGTGGTGGTAACCTCTACCGCCCCTACGCTGAAAATGGATATTGACAAAAAGGTGTTTAATGTTACACAAAACATCGTAAGCGCCGGCGGCACTGCTGTGGATGTAATGAAGAACGTGCCTTCCGTGAATGTGGATATAGATGGCAATGTTACGCTGCGCAACGCCACACCGCAAATTTATATTGACGGCCGCCCTACTACCCTTACACTGGACCAGATACCGGCAGATGCAATAGAAAGCGTGGAAGTGATCACCAACCCATCAGCCAAATACGATGCTTCGGGCGGCAACGCGGGCATACTGAACATTGTGCTGAAAAAGAATAAGAAAAGCGGCTATAACGGCAACCTGAGCGCGGGCATTGACAAGCGCGGCGGGTTAAATGGCGGCGCCAACGTGAATGTACGGCAGGATAAGATCAACCTTTCACTGGCTGCTTTTGGCAACCAGATGAGGAACCGCAATACCGGCACCACCGATATACGCAGCCTTTTAACAAACGATCCGCTGCTGGTTAACCAGGAAAATAAAACCCGTATGGGCGGCGGCTTCTTATTTGGCCGCCTGGGGCTCGATTACTTTGTTACCAACCGCACCACCCTTTCCATTGGCGCTATAAAAGTACATGGCAACATGAGCCCCACCGATATGCTGGAGGCCGACAGCGCCTATGAAGGCGGCTCTCACATCAGCTACAGCCAGAGAAACACCAGCAATAAACGGGCGTTTAACGCAACCGGCCTGCAGGGCGGTTTTAAATACCAGTTTCCCAAACAAGGGGAAGAACTGACGGCAGACGCCACCTTTTTCTCCGGCAAAGGCAACAACAGCGCTTTGTATAATACAGACGTTTATGCTACCGAAGGCGGCGCCCACACCGGCAATACCCTGCAAAAAATACTGGGCAGCGGCACTAACCAGTTCTTTACCATTCAAACAGATTATGTGAAGCCCTTTAAAGGCAGCTCCAAGCTGGAAGCCGGCGCCAGGGTGCAGCTGCGTAAGATGAGCAACAACCAGCAAAACTATTATTATAATGCGGCCGGCGGGGAATATCAGCTGGTGCCATCCGCCACCAGCAATTATAAGAATAAAGACAATGTGTATGCGGCCTATGTTTCCGTTACCAGCGCTATTAAAGATTTCGGCTACCAGGTAGGGCTGCGCGCAGAACGGTCGGACTATACCGGTGAACTTACCGATACCAAACAACAGTTTGTAAACAACTATCCCATCAGCCTTTTCCCATCGGTGTTCCTGAGCCAGAAACTGAAGCACCAGCAGGAAGTGCAGCTGAGCTATACCCGGCGCATTAACCGCCCGTTTTTTATGCAGCTGATCCCTTTCATTGACTCTACCGACCAGCTAAACTGGACCCGCGGTAATGCAGGCCTGAAGCCGGAGTTTACCAATTCCGTGGAAGCGTCTTATTCCAAACAGCTCAAGGGTAACAATACCATTATGGCGTCTGTGTATTATAAATATTCCACCGACCTGATTACCCGTTTCCTGGACACGGTTACCACTGCTGCCGGCATTCAGCACCCGGTAAGCACGTATGTGAACGCCAACTCCAGCCGTTCCCTGGGCGCGGAGCTTACTTCACAAAACACACTTACGCAGTGGCTGGATATTAATACCAATGTGAACATCTACAATTCAAGGATCAATACCGATAATATTATTGGCACATCACAAGACGCCATGTGGAGCTGGTTTGCCAAAATGAACAGCAATTTTAAGCTGCCTAAAAACTTTAAGCTGCAGCTGTCAGGCACCTACCAGTCCAAAACCAACCTGCCGGTGAATAACAACAGCGGCCGTGCGCCGGGCGGCCCTCCTCCCCCGGGCGGCGGGGCACAAAGCGCAGCGCAGGGTTATATTAAATCCAACTACGGGATAGACGCGGCTTTACAAAAGAGTTTTTTAAAGAACAATGCCCTGTCGGTTACCTTTAGCGTAAATGATATTTTCCGCACCCGCCGGTTCGACCAATATTCCGAAAGCAGCTTTTATATACAGAACAGCCACCGGCTGAACGATCCTCCCATGCTGCGCCTGAACATTGCTTACCACTTCGGCCAAATGGATATGTCGCTTTTCAAGCGGAAAAACATAAAAGGAGAGTCCGAAGGCACGCAGGGCATGATGCAGGGGTTACAGTAGTCCCTCCATCCTATTGCGCCCGGCCATGCCCTGCCTGGTAAGCGGTACCGTACGCTGCCTGTGCCATACCGGCGCGCAGGGTACTATTTAGCGGATAATCTGATCACCGCTGTTACTTTCTTACGGTTATGCGTAATTTTATAGTATGCTTTATACTGTAGAAACCTCCATTCCAAAGTACCCTTTTGAGCCGGACAGCAAAACCGGCAATAAATTCTTCCGCATTAACAGGATTGATGCTGCGGTGAGCTATGTGCCGGAAGAGTTTCTGACGCCGCACCGGAAAGACTACTACTTTTTTGCTTTTGTAAAACAGGGCCGCAGCCGGCATTGGATAGACATGCAGCCGTATGTACTGAAGGAAAACACCTTTTACTTTACGGTTCCCTACCAGGTGCACATGAAGGAAGCCGCCCATCCCATGACCGGTATTGTTTTCAGCTTTACGCGGGAATTTTTGCTAACAGACGGCAACGATTTTCTAAAGAACCTGCCCATTATCCAAAACACCTATAACGGGCACGAGCTGCAGCTGGATGAAAAAGACCTGGCCTTTGTGGAAGATATACTGGGAAAGATATACGCAGAATACCATACGGCCAATGAATGGCAGCAAACCATGCTGGTAAGCTATGTAAAAGTGCTGCTGATTTATTTAAGCCGTTTATACACCGCACAGTTCAGCGGAACGGATAGTGCGCCGGACCGGCAGGTGCTGAAAAAATACCTGTCCCATATTGAAGGCGCCTACACCCACATGCACGAAGTAGCCGCCTATGCGCAGCTGATGAACATTTCTGCCGGGCATTTAAGCGAAGTAGTAAAGGAGCAAAGCGGCAAGCCGGCCATTGTGCATATTCATGAACGCATAATGCTGGAAGCCAGGCGCCTGCTTTTCCACACAGACCAGTCCATTAAAGAAGTTGCTTTTAACCTGGGATTTGAGGATGCGGCCTATTTCAACAGGTTCTTTAAACGGCTGGCCGGCCAAACACCGGTGCAGTACCGCACCACCATCCGCGAAATTTACCATTGAAACCGCGTGAAGTGCAGTTTTGGTATTACAGGCAAAAATAATTTTGCAGTGTAATATGAACGGCTATGATAAAACCTTCATTTTATCATGGCAGGTTCCATCTGAATGCTAAAAAATAAAGATCAACAGATGCAAACAGTACTTATCACAGGCGCCAACAAGAGTATTGGCTTTGAAACCGCAAAACAGCTGGCCGCACAGGGTTATTTTGTATTCCTGGGCAGCCGCGATATTAAAAAGGGTGAGGCAGCAGCAGATCAACTGAAGGCTGCAGGCTACAGCCAGGTACAGGCTGTACAGATTAACGTAGCAGATCCTGCATCTGTAGCAGCTGCAAAAGATACGGTCAGCAAGCAAATTTCATCGCTGGACATACTGATCAACAACGCAGGTATTATGGGCGGTTACCAGCAAATGCCTTCTGCCATCAGCCCCGATGTGCTGCATGAGGTATTTAACACTAACTTCTTTGGGGCTGTTCATGTTACGCAGGCGTTTATGGAGCTGCTGAAAAAATCGGGCGCACCGCGCATTGTAAATGTAACCTCCGGCCTGGCATCGCTTACGCTGCACAGCGATCCTGCCTGGAAATATTACGCCATAAAAAGCGCTGCCTACGGGCCTTCCAAAACCGCGCTGAATGCTTATACCGTGGCGCTGGCCTATGAGCTGCGCGACACTGCTTTTAAGATAAACGCAGTAGATCCCGGTTATACCGCTACGGACTTTAACCAGCACCGCGGAACCGGCAGCGTGGAAAATGCGGCCAGGATCATCGTAAAATATGCACTGACAGGCGCGGATGGCCCTACCGGTAAATACTTCAGCAATGATATAAACGGCGAAAGCGATGAAAGCCCCTGGTGAGCAGCGGGTTTAATCCGCCAGCTGGATCCATACCGGCGCATGATCGCTGGATTTTTCCCAGCCTCTTACGTCCTTATCCACGCCGCCGGCTTTCAAACGCCCGTCCAGCTGGGGGCTTAGCAGGAAGTGGTCTATACGCAGCCCGGCATTACGCGCAAAGGCATTGCGGAAATAATCCCAGAAAGTATAGATCTTTTCATTGGGGTACAGCTTGCGGATAGCGTCTGTCCAGCCCTGGTCAACCAGGTTTTTGAAAGCTTCGCGCACCTCCGGCCTGAAGAGGGCATCATCCTTCCAGCTTTCGGGTTTATATACATCCATCTCAGTAGGCATTACGTTGTAATCGCCGGTGAGCACTACAGGCGTACCCTTAGCCAGCAGCTGCTTTGCATGCTGGTGCAGGCGCTCAAACCAGTTCAGCTTGTAATCATACTTAAGGCCCGGGGCAGGGTTGCCATTGGGTAAATACAGGCAGCCGATGGTAATGCCGTTTACCATAGCTTCGATATAACGGCTATGCATATCTTCCGCATCGCCGGGCAGCACGCGGCAGATCTCTACGGGCTTTCCTATGCGTGACAGGATGGCTACGCCGTTCCAGCTTTTTTGCCCGTGCCATATGGCTTCATAGCCTGCATCTGCAATGGCCTGTTCCGGGAACTTTTCCTGCGGAGCTTTCAGCTCCTGTAAGCAAGCCACATCCGGCGCTGTTTCGTTTAACCAGCGGAGCAGCACCGGTAAGCGGCCGTTTACGCCGTTGACATTATAGGTTGCTATTTTCATGGAGTTTAATGATTAAACAGATATGGATTAAAGTTAAGTATTACAACGCAACAACAAAACATGGTGGTAATACTGCTAATCCCTGCGCAGCAGTAAATACTGCCTTGCGTTTATAGATCAAAATCGTTATATTGTTTGTGAAACCCGGGCAATTGCGGCTATCCTCAAATTAAAAAATCCAGTTATGAAAACACTCGTAACCCTTTTCTTACTGTGCCTGCTGGGCGCTTTTCCGCAACAAAAAATTCAGGCAGAAACCCAACATGCCAGTAAAAAGTTCAGCATTGGGCTGAATGTATTTAACGGTACTACAGACAACAGTTCTTTTTACCTGTATGGACCTACCCCGCTCAGCGCCACCATGGAAGCAGGAACATCCAGGTCTTTCGGGCCGCTGGACCCAGGCACTTATACTATTAATGTTTATGCCTCCGCTCCCGGTTCACATACATTTACCTTTAACGGTACCTCTATTACCACTAGTACGGGATATGCCACGTTCAGCAACGTTAGCATTACTTATACGTCTTCCCTTTCCATTTATTAATTCGTGCAATAAATACTGCAATGCCAGCACCCGCATTATTATTTACGGGTAGTTGTAGTTGCCGCCGGCATTGCAGATAAGCGAATAATTGAGTAGGAAGGTAGCGATTAATTCGCTACCTGTCCCCTCCAGCCACCGTACATACGGACCCGTATACGGCGGCACATCAGAATAATACAGTTGGAAGGGTACTTAACTCTTTGAGAGATAGGTACCCTTCTCTTTTT
>NZ_DASTRI010000020.1:0-24623 GCF_035761305.1 Chitinophaga sp.
CATACAACAATTTTTGGAGTAACCATAAAAGCAAAGCAGATATGACAACGAATCCATGGCACAGCGTTAATCCCGGGGCCGAAGCGCCGCATATTGTAAATGCAATTATTGAAATACCCAAGGGCTGCCGCGCCAAATACGAGCTGGATAAGGAAAGCGGCCTGCTGAAGCTGGACAGGGTACTGTATTCATCTGTATATTATCCTGCCAACTACGGCTTTATACCCCGCACTTATTGTGACGACCATGATCCGCTGGATATACTGATACTTTCACAGGTAGATGTAGTGCCCCTGTGCATTATGGAAGCCAAGGTAATAGGCGTAATGCAGATGATTGACAGCGGTGAGGCCGATGACAAGATCATTGCAGTTGCCGCCAACGACATGAGCGTAAACCACATTAACGATATATCGGAGCTGCCGCCTCACTTCATCGCAGAAATGCGCCACTTCTTTGAAGAATACAAGAAGCTGGAAAACAAAACCGTAAAGGTAGAGGAGTTCCAGAACAAACAGGTAGCTGAAAGAATTATCAACGAAAGCATTATCGCTTATAACGGGATGTTCACCAACAAGTAACCATCCCTACCCCACCCGCTTAATGATCCGCAGCTGATGCGTGCGTAACCCGGTTTCGGCATGCAGGATGCCCTGGTTATCTACCGGGTCTATCCGCACCTTGCCGGATGCATGTATGATCTCGTGGTCGTTCAGCAAAATGCCCACATGTGTAATACGGCCTTCTGCATTGTCAAAAAAAGCCAGGTCGCCGGTGCGCGCTTCCTGCAGAAAATCTACCGTGTTGCCCTGGGTGGCCTGCTGCCAGGCATCGCGCAGCAGGGGAATGTTCAGCAGCTTGTATACCGACTGGGTAAAGCCGGAACAGTCGATCCCGAATACCGAACGGCCGCCCCACAGGTAAGCGGTGTTCAGGAAGCGGGAGGCAATACGCATCACCTGCTCTGCTTGTAGCTTTGCAACCGGTTCAACAGGATGGATTTCCTCAAATTGTACCTCAACGCTTCCCCAAACTGTTCGTTTGCTGTTTTCAGGCACTTTCAGCAGGCAGCCGTAAGGAATGTACATGGGCCAGCCGTTGAGGGTTACAGGCGTTACCCAGTGAGGAGCGTAGTACGTATAGGGAGCGTCAAACAGCTGCTGCTCAATTGTTTCCAGGTGGCTGGCCGTGCACCAGCCTTCGTACCCGTCGTACTGGTTCTTTACCCTTACCCACCCGTCGGCCCCTGTTTCCAGCACGGTAACGCACTCGCCCCAAAGGCCCTGCGACACCATTTCACTTTTATGAGAGGGCGCTGCACGCAGCGGTGTTACCGGCACTACAATAATGGCATGTGGCATATTAATTGTATTAATACTATGTTCTTGATTTACAGGCTGAGAAAGAAATTAGCGTAAATAAATGAACTATTTCGGGATTTATACGTAAATATATATAATAACACCATGTACCAGCAATTAAACAACCTCTCCGACAAAGAATTAATTTCCCGCGCCCGTAAGCTGAAGGACCGGGAGGCGGAAGGCGTGCTGCTGGAAAGATACAGTCATTTAATGGTGGCCGTTTGTTTACCTTACCTGAAGAAAGATGCCGGCGCTGGCACCCAAACCGTTTTCCCCCAGCTGCTGCAGCGTCTTAGCAATGGTCTTAAAGTTCAATCCATTCAAAAGGCCAATGAGTGGGTACACCAAACCATTAAAACATATTTCACCAACCCGGACAAGCAAGTGCCTTACTATCCCTCCAGGGAATCGAAAGACCGGCTGCAAACTGAGAACAGGGTGGAGAAAGCTGCCACCAACACCATAGAACGGCAGCAACTGATAACCCATGTACACCAGGCATTATCCAAACTGGGTACAGACGACCGTTATATAATGGAACAATTTTACCTGGAACATAAAACCTTTGCCGACCTGGCTGCTCAAAAAGGAACAACCGTTGAAAAAATCAGGCAACAACTGAAGAAGGCCAAGAGCAGGCTGGCTACGCAACTCACTAACTGAGCCTATGCCAAATAATACCACCCATAACGAGCATGAAAAGCTGCTGAAAATATTTGCAGGCATCCGCTGCCTGAATAAAGACCAGCTGCCCCGCTACCTGGAAGGACGCCTGACCGATGTGGAAAAACACCTGGTTGAGCAGCACATGGTCGACTGCGACCTGTGTTTCGACGCCCTGCTGGCACTGCAGCAGGAAGGCCTGCTGGAACAGTACCAGGGCCTGTCAACCGGTATACAGCAATATATACGCGATAGTATCAGGCCGGTATCACAGGTACGTAAAATGGAGCATTATGTTCGCAAGGTAAAACAGCGGGAAAGCATGCTCATTTATTTCTGGCTGGCAGCCTTTATAGCAGGAGGCGCCGCCCTGCTGTTTGTAATGAACCAGTATAATTACCGCAGGCCCCATATTATACATGCAGCCATGCCCGTAATGGCGGCCGCCAATGTAACGCCGGCCCCTGCGCCTGCTGCCACCCTGCCAACAGACAGCGGGCTGCTGCAGCCGCATAATACGCCGCCGGCGCCGGTTGCCAGGCCAACAACAGCCCAGGCCACCCCGGTTGTAAAAAAAGACACCATACGTACTGTTGCTCCCCCCGCTGTTAAACGGCCGGCGGCAGACAGCACTGCGGTTGTTAAACCAGGCGCAGCGCCCGTTAAGGCGCCTGCGAAAGACAGCATTAAGAAAACCGTTGTAAAAAGCAACACCGAAGAAGCAGCCAAACCGGCTCCTAAAGACACGCCGGCTACCGTGCCTGCAAAAAATACGGAGAAAGATAAAAAAGACAACAGCAGCGATAACAATACCAAACAACCCGCCGGCGCAACTGCCGCCAGCGCCTCTTCTACCAAGGTAGACACTGACGAGTTCCTATACAAGGCTGCCATGGTGTACCAGCGGCAGGGCGACCTGAATGAGGCCATTAACCGCTATAAACGCCTCTCCGACGGCAACAGCAGCCGCATTGGCGAAATGGCCCGCTACCAGATGGCCGTCTGCTACCGCGATAAAGGACAAACCGGTAAAGCCAAACGCGTGCTCAAAGAAGTGATCCGCATGGACGGCAGCATGAAAAAAAGCGCCCAGCAGCTGCTGGATAGTTTGTAGAGGCGCATCAGCAACAGTCATGAAGCACCCGGTCATGCACGATTACAAATGTCATCCATAACACAACCAGGATTAATAGCAAATTAATGATTGTGAAGGCCGTGTAATAATTTCTCCGGAAATCGTTGGGCTTCCTGGCAATTTTTTTAGCGTACATCTTAGAAGCAATTGGAATCAGCGCCACTATCAATAAGACAATAATCCCCGGATAAAGACCCGTGATGGCAATGCCAATAATGCTCAGTACCGCCACCGTAAGGGTTAATGCCATTGATACAGAGGAAACAACGCTGAATGTTTTCGTTTCCATTTTGATAATAATTTAAGATTTCAAAAATTACCTGGCAATCCAAAATTATTAAAAGCACTTTGAATTACAAAGTACTTTTAATATTATTCCCCCTTTTTTATGGAAAAAACCCAAAACCTGCATCTTAGAGGTAAGCATTCTATCTTTACCCTGTGATTAGCAACCTGACGGACGAAGAATTATTACAACGCTATAAAGCGGAGGGCAACAGCGAATACATAGGCCTGTTGTTTGACCGGTATGCCCTGTTGTTACTGGGTATGTGCATGAAGTACCTGAAGAATGAGGAAGACGCCCGGGACAGTGTGCAGCAGCTGTTCCTGAAAGTATTGTCGGAAGTGAACCGGCACCGGGTGCAGTACTTCAGGGCCTGGATATACCAGGTAGCCAAAAACCACTGCCTGATGCAGCTGCGCAAAAAGCACATCCGCTACCAGGAGGAAATAACCGACCAGCAAATGCCGGCCCCCGCCGCCCCGGAAGATACGGGCCGGTTCCGGGAAAAAGACCAGCTGCTGGAGAACATGGAGCAAGCCCTGGAACAGCTGAACCCGGAACAGCGTACCTGTATACGCCTGTTTTACCTGGATAAGCAGTCGTACCAGCAAATCAGCGAACAAACCGGTTACACCCTGCTGCAGGTAAAAAGCTATATACAAAACGGTAAACGGAATTTAAAACACTTAATAGAAAAACAACCAAGCCATAAACGTTAATTTTGCATATTGTGAAAGAGGATTTTAACGACATATTTGTAGTTACCGGGCAATGTCCCGCGCAGCAGCAGCTCCTGGATTATGTGCAGGGGAAGCTGAGCGCCGCGGAGCAGCATGAGGTAGAAAAGCATGTGGCCAATTGTGAGCTGTGCAGCGATGCGCTGGAAGGCCTGGCCGCCATGCCGCAGAAAGAACGTTTACCCGTAATGGTGAGGCAGATGAAATGGCAGCTGTTACGCAAGCTGCGCAAAAAGAACCACCGCCGTAAATGGCATAATGATCACTCACAGGATTATTACATGCAGCTGGTGCTGGCCGTAATGGCTATACTGTTCCTGCTGCTGGCCGCTTTCTGGGCCGTACACTTCATGCAGAAATAACGCCGATGTGCAGATGTGCAGATGAAATGCAGCGGAGATTGCATTATTTTTCACAGAGGTAAGATTTACAGGGATTCATAAATCACATCTGCAATTTATGCACCGCCGGCGCCTATAAGCAACCTTCAAAAAAGCAGTTCGCCATCATCTGCACATTTGCATATCTGCACATTAATACAGCCGCTTCTCTCCCTTTTCTTTCCAGTCTTTAAACACCTGTAAGGCAGCTGCGCTGGGAAATGCAATGAACGGTATTTTCTTAGCGGAGTGGGGTACTTCTATTTCGTGGTAAATAAAAGAGTCGTCGAAATCAATGGCTGCCGCATCTTCTTTGGTGTTGGCAAAATACACGCGTTTGGGGCGGGCCCAGTAAATGGCGCCCAGGCACATGGGACAGGGCTCGCAGGAGGTATAGATCTCGCAGTCCTGCAGCTGGAACGACTGCAGCTTTTTGCAGGCGTCGCGGATGGCCATCACCTCTGCATGGGCCGTGGGGTCGTTCAGGAGCAACACCTGGTTCCAGCCCCTGCCAATGATCTCCTCCCCTTTCACTACAATGGAGCCAAAAGGGCCGCCATCACCATTTTCCATCCCCCGGCGGGCCAGGTCCACGGCTATTTGCATAAATCTGCGCTCTCTTTCGCCTGTCATATGTACGTGTTTATAACCAAATTTAAATAAAAAACCCGGGCGAAGAGTCGCCCGGGTATTTCCTGTAACTGTATATCGTTATATTGTCAATGCTCGTTTAGTGTTGTCCGTTACCGTTGTTCCTGATGGCCACCACGCCGTCAAACACGTCTACCAGTACCGGTTTGCTTTTATCTATCTCGCCTGATAATATCTTCTTGCTCAGCAAGTTCACAATCTCTTTCTGTATCAGGCGTTTCAGCGGGCGGGCGCCGAACTGCGGATCATAACCCTGGGTAGCCAGGTAATCCAAAGCGTAATCGGAGAACTCAAGTATCATGCCGTTTCTGGCCATCAGCTCTTTCAGCTGCTGCAGCTGTATGCTGATGATGCCTTTGATCTCTTCACGCATCAGCGGCTGGAACATGATCACTTCATCCACCCTGTTCAGGAACTCGGGCCGTATGGTTTGTTTCAGCAGCGTCATTACTTCTTCGCGTGTGGCGTCCACTACTTCTTCACGGTTCCGTTCATTGATCTTCTCAAAGTTCTCCTGTATAATGTGGCTGCCCATGTTGCTGGTCATAATGATAATGGTGTTCTTGAAGTTCACCACGCGGCCTTTGTTGTCCGTTAAACGGCCATCGTCCAGTACCTGCAACAGGATGTTGAAAGTATCGGGGTGCGCTTTCTCGATTTCGTCCAGCAGCACCACGGAGTAAGGTTTACGTCTTACGGCTTCTGTAAGCTGGCCGCCTTCCTCGTACCCAACGTACCCGGGAGGGGCGCCTACCAGCCTGCTTACGGCATGTTTCTCCTGGTACTCACTCATATCAATCCGCGTCATCATGCTTTCATCGTCAAACAGGTAATCTGCCAGCGCTTTCGCTAACTCCGTTTTACCTACACCGGTAGTACCCAGGAAAATAAAGGAGCCTATAGGCCTTTTAGGATCCTGTAAGCCGGCGCGGCTGCGGCGGATGGCGTCGGCCACTGCTATAATGGCTTCTTCCTGCCCTACTACGCGTTTATGCAGCTCATCTTCCAGCTTCATCAGCTTATCGCGCTCACTCTGCATCATGCGCGTTACGGGTATGCCGGTAGCTTTGGCTACGTTTTCGGCAATGTCCTCCGCATCTACCTCCTCTTTCAGGAGGCGTTTGTGGTTATCAGACAAGTTGTTCAGCTCCGCCGTATACCTGGCTACCAGCTGCTCCTGCTCTTTCACTTTACCGTAGCGGATCTCTGCTACTTTTCCATAGTCACCGTTCCTTTCCGCCTGTTCGGCTTCCTGCTTCAGGTTTTCTATAGCAGCTTTCGCATTCTGTATTTTGTCTACTACTTCTTTTTCCTCCTGCCATTTGGCTTTGAAGGTGTTCCGTTCTTCACTCAGGCGGGCTATTTCGGCATTTAACTCCGACAGCTTTTCTTCATCATTCTCACGTTTAATGGCCTCCCGTTCAATTTCCAGCTGCCGTATTCTTCTCTCCAGCTCATCCAGCTCCTCCGGCATGGAGTTCATTTCCAGCCGCAGCTTGGCGGCGCTTTCATCTATCAGGTCAATGGCCTTGTCCGGCAAAAAGCGATCGGTAATATAACGTTGTGATAATTCTACCGCTGCAATAATAGCTTCATCTTTTATACGTACATGGTGGTGGCTTTCATAGCGTTCTTTCAGTCCTCTCAGTATAGAGATGGCGTCTTCCGCCGTAGGCTCGTCTACCAGCACGCGCTGGAAACGGCGTTCCAGGGCTTTATCTTTCTCAAAATACTTCTGGTACTCGTTCAGCGTGGTAGCGCCAATGGCCCGCAGCTCACCGCGCGCCAGGGCGGGTTTCAGGATATTGGCGGCATCCATAGCGCCTTCCATGGCCCCTGCGCCTATCAGCGTATGTATTTCGTCAATGAACAGGATAATCTGTCCTTCACTTTCCGTTACTTCCTTTATCACGGCTTTCAGCCTTTCTTCAAACTCACCGCGGTATTTGGCGCCGGCCATCAGGGCCCCCATGTCCAGGGCAAAAATGGTTTTGGTGCGCAGGTTATCCGGCACATCACCGTTAATGATACGGTGTGCCAGCCCTTCTACAATGGCGGTTTTACCTACGCCTGGCTCCCCTACCAGTATAGGGTTGTTTTTGGAACGGCGGGAAAGAATATGGAGGGTTCTCCTGATCTCCTCATCCCGGCCTATCACCGGGTCCAGCTTACCTGCGCTGGCCAGCTCGTTCAGGTTCTTGGCGTATTTCTGCAGGGCGTTATATTGTGTGTCGGCTGTTTGGGAATTTACCGTGTTGCCTTTACGCAATTCCCTGATGGCGGCTTTCAGTCCTTTTTCCGTTAAACCGGCATCTTTGAGCAATTTAGCAGTATCGTCACTGCCGCCCAGTATGCCAAGCAGCAGGTGCTCCACGCTCACAAACTCGTCTTTAAACTCTTTGATGCTGCTGCCGGCGCGCAATAGCGCACTATTGGCGTCGCGGCTCAGGGTTTGCGCCGGTTCCGCACCGGACACCCTGGGGTATTTTTTCAATTGCTCATCCAGCTTACCGGAGATAAAGCCTGTATTTACATCATTTTTCTTGAGTAAATAGGCAATGGCGCTATCCTCATCATCCAGCAGGGCTTTCAACAGGTGGCCGGTTTCAATGGCCTGCTGCTGGTTGTTAAAGGCCAGCTGCTGCGCCTGTTGCAGCGTTTCCTGGGATTTGATGGTAAAATTGTTGAGGTTCATTATTATATGTTTTCTCCTTTTGTTGTTGAATTTAGTCGGTTCGGTACTATGGCTGTTTATTAACAAAACACGCTCCAAGGTTATCCGAAGGTAATTTTGGCATATTTACGCCCCTGAGCCTGCTTTTTTTTCATACTTCAATGCGCTTTGCTGCTAATTTTTCAGGTGTATGGTGATAACGGTGATGATTATATGAAGCATTATTTAGTAAACAAATCGCCCAGGCCGCCTGTTGTATGTTTAAGCAACCGACAAAAACAACCACCCCATGCCTTTGGATTTATTAAGCGCTGTGCAAAATCTTTTTACAGGAGATGTTATTTCCCAGGCAGCTGACCGGCTGGATGAGAGCGAAGCCCGTATAGAAACTGCTGTTACGGCTGTTATACCGGCCGTGCTTACCGGCCTGCTGCATAAAGCCGGTCCCCGCGGCGACTCTACCGGCGCGCTGCGCCTGGTCCGTAAAGCAGCCGGGGCCAATATTACCGGTACGCTTATCAGCACCCTGCAAAACTATGCAAACGGCTGGGTAAGCAAAGGCACGGCACTTTTACTGGAGCTTTTTGACGATAGAGTATCACAGGTAATCAACGCTGTTGCTGATTTTGCGGGCATTAAAGCATCGGCGGCCAGCACCCTGCTGCATGCCGCCACACCGGCCATACTGGGCGCCGCCGGCGAGCAGGCTGTTGCCCGTAACCTGAGCGGCAGCGGTTTCCTGGCCTACCTGAACAGCCAGAAAGGCCCTATACTGGCCGCCATACCACGGGGCTTTAATGTAGCCAGCCTGGGATTGGGCAACCCTGCGGACATCAGCAGTAAGCTATCCAATATGGCCGCCGGCTTCGCCAGCCCTGCAGCGCCGCCGGTTCAGCAGCGCAGGACCGTTACCCGGTGGGCAGGCAACACCCGCTGGCTATGGCCGCTGTTGCTGATGCTGGCGGCTATCATGTTATTATGGTACCTGGTAAAAGGCTGCGGGGATGATAATGCTGTAAACGCCGCGGCCGATACCACGGCTGCTAAAAGCGTAACAGATACGGCGGTGGCCCAGGTAAGCACTTCTGAAGAAGTGTACCGCGAACGCATTAAGGTACTACTACCCGACAGCACCATGCTGGAGGCTTATAAAGGCGGGATAGAAGACCAGCTGGTAAGCTTCCTGAACAGCCGCCTGC
Source organism: Chitinophaga sp. (assembly GCF_035761305.1). Classification (GTDB taxonomy): domain Bacteria; phylum Bacteroidota; class Bacteroidia; order Chitinophagales; family Chitinophagaceae; genus Chitinophaga. The sequence goes on from NZ_DASTRI010000020.1 coordinate 9,090, forward strand.
AACCGGCGGGTAAAGAGGTGTGGTTTGGCTTTGACGACCTGCACTTTGCCCCCGGTAACGCAAACATTACCCCGGAAAGTAAGCCGCAGCTGCAGCACATTGCAGCCATCCTGAAAGCATACCCCGGTGTGAAGATAAAAATAGGCGGCTATACAGACCATTCCGGCGATAGCCTGTATAATATGCGGCTTTCCCGTTCCCGGGCGCAGGCGGTGTATAATGCGCTGCAAAAGCTGCAGGTAAACCCGCAGCAGGTAGTGGTGGCCGCCGGCTATGGCGACCAGTTTGCCAAAGCCCCGGCCACGGCCCCGGAAGAACAGCGCCGGCACGACCGGCAGGTTGCCATAAGCGTAACGGAAAAATAGCGTTACTCGTTCTTCACCAATACAATCCGGCTCCTGTCGGCCCGGAAAACATCATCATAAAACTTTTCCAGCTCACTGAAAGCGCTGGCCGGGAAAGTGCCAGCATTGCACTGCATAGTACGTATATAGGTAAGCGTACTGTCCTTTACCAGCACCATGGCGGCATAGGTGCCAAAGCGGCTTTTCAGCAGCGTGGGTTTTGGCAGCAGCTCGGGCTTATAGCCCGCCGGTATGGTAAGCAATACCGTATCTACATCTGTATAGGCAAACACCCGCTGAATATCGGAACGGCGCTGCTCTTCCGTGCTGATGCGCATACTGCTTTTATTAAGAATGTTGGGCTCAATGAACATGCGCCTGCCGCTGATGGACACGTAGTTACGGGCCGTAATATCCAGCTGCTCGGCTATGGCCGGCGCGGCGCCGCTTTGCTCCTGGCAGCTGTAGCTGTTCACATCATAGCTGGGCAGGGCCAGGGAGGTACGTATCCATTCCATCAGCTTTTCGCGGGAAAGCATGTGCAGCCGCAGCCGCAGCTCGTCCTGCTGCTGCCCGGTGCTGATGGTGCGCACCTGCGCCTGTACATTACCGTCGGGCATAATGTGCGCCTCCAGGCGGCGCAGCTGCTGGTTCAGCTGCGAACCGTACACCGGCGTATGCACCAGCTTTCCGCCGTTTTCCGTAACCACCAGCACCGGCCGGTCGGCAGTAAAGCCGCTTAAATAACCGGCGGGCAAATAAGGGCTGGTGCATTCCAGCCAGGTAGTGTCTTTACCACGCGGTACACAGGTGATCACGTGGTTGAACTGGTCACTGGGAAAATCGTTTTCAAAAGCGGTTTCTCCGTAACCGGAATGCACCAGTGTGCAATAGCCGGTAATGCCGGCCTCTTTCAGCAGGGCGCACATGTAGTTGGAAAGGGCTTTACAATCACCGTACCCCTTATCCGCCACATAAGCCGCATCAAAGGTTTGCCAGCCGCCTATGCCCAGCTGTATGCTTACATAGCGGGTATGCTGCTGCAGGTATTGATATAATATCCTGATCTTTTCCGTGGTATCGCTCACTGCATCTGTAAGCCGGTGCACGGTTTGCTTTGCTGCATCGGTCAGCTCGTCGCGGTTTTTGTTCAGCGTGTATATAAACCTGCCGTACGTTTCCCAGCTGTTCATATTACCTTTAAAGCCGCCCATTTCAAAATCGCTGGGGGCCAGCCAAACCGATGTGGTGCGGCGGCTCCATGCAGGGGCCATTATTTCATCGGGCCTGGTTTTTATTTGCCGGGCCTCCCAGGTATAGGTGCGTATGTCCTTTTCCGTGGTTACCTGCGGCGCGCCTTCATACTGCACCTGCCGGTAACGCAGCTGGTACTGCTGCGGTACGTTCACCACCAGACGGCTTTGCTCCACCGCCATATCATGATCGTCCTGCGGCACCCAGCGCGGGAAGAATGCGGTGCAGCTATAATCAGTTGTTATTTCATATTCTACCGTGTATGGGTATACGTTGTAATAAAAAGCATGCTGCTTTACCCGGTTATCTGTGATCATGGAAACGCCGTCGCCGGCTGCTTCGTCTATCACATCACTTTGCTTCAGCTTTTTAATGGCTTTCCCCGAACCGTCATATAGTACGCCCCGTATGGAGCGGACGGTCCGCAGCTTATCATACCACTCTCTCATAAGGGCATGCCGGCTGCCGGCTTCATCCAGCACTGTAATTACGTAGTGGTTAACCAGGCGCGCCTCACCCGCGCCGGTGAGCTTAAACTGCACTTCCTCCCAGCGCTTTACCGCATGGGCGCCGGCCTTCAGCTCCGCGGGTATGGTAGCAGCGGGGTATTGCGGGTCGCCCGCCGTTGCAGGAAACGCGGCCAGCAATAACAGGTATAAACCACAAAGCGGTAATAATAATGTACGCATAGCTGCTTATGATTTACTTTTCTTTTTCAGCACAATCTGTTCGCTTTGCTTTTTCACTACCAGGTCATAAAAGCTGCGCAGGTTCTCATAATCCTCCGGCGGAAAATAGGTGCGGTCCAGCTTTATACGGCAACGCAGCTGAATGCCGGTCCCCACCTTGTCTATAAAATACTGGAACAGGCCATCCTTTTCATTCAGCTTTGCCATAGCTGATTTGGGCATTTCCTCCACTTCATAGCCGGCCGGTATATCCATTTGCAGCACGTAGGTATGGTCTGTTTTACCAGGCATTTCCACCGGGTACAGGCGCTGGCTGGCTTTGAACGGGTTGGCCTGAATGCCTTGCCCCATCATGGGGTTGAAATAAAGTATATCGTCGTTCCCCGGCTGCCATTCAAAATCAAATTTTACATTGGCAGTGGTTTCCAGGCTATCAAGGTTGTTAATTTCCTGGTTGCTTAGCCGGGAGTAGGTTTTTGAAAGGGATTTAAAATAAGCGTCTTTGCCGGTGCTAAATACTTCGTTACGCAGATCATAAGAGTCTTTATAGCCCAGCCATTGCTGGTAGGTGCCTTTCATGCCGCCATCTCCCGCAACCAGGAATATGGAGGTTGTTTGCTGCGACTGCAGGGAGTCGGGGTTAAAACGCACGGCTGTTCCGGCAGTGTCCAGCACATGGGCGGCCCCGTTATAGCAGGAGGCGTGCAGCCGGCCAAAGCCCAGCGGGTGAGCGGCATCCAGGTACACGGTATCTGCGGCCAGTTCCACCCTGGCTATGGTATAGTTAAACCGGGTAACCATGGGGTACTGCGTGGCGTAACCATTATTGCGGGTGCTTAACAGCACCGGGTGGGCGGTAAGCCCGGCTTTGCGCAGCATGGCTACCAGCAGCAGGTTTATATCGGTGATATTACCGTTACGGCTGGTGAACACGGTTTTCAACGGCTTATCCAGGTACAGCGCCGAATGGTCTGTACAGGTGTAGTTGTTCCTTACGTAATAATAGATATTACGCGCTTTATCTTTATCCGTGGCTGCGCCGGCAGTAAGCATGCTTATAACATCGCCCATGTAGCCGTTGTTTTTATCGAGCGCCGCGCCGTAATCATCATCCTTCAGCATGTCCTGGGCCAGCTTGGACCAGGTAGCCATTACCGGCTTTACTTCTCCATCGGCCGATTTGGTGGCCGACAGCTGAAAGTCGATACGCGTAATATGGTTGCCCAGCGTAGTGGTAAAACCTTCCTCCTTTAATGCAGGCACATCCCGCGCTATCCAGCGGTAGGTGCTAACGTTAGCCGTTACCGTTACACGTTCTGACTCCAGGGTGCCGCCATAAGGCCCTTCTTTGGCGTAATCAAAGCCAAAGGTTTTCAGGGCATCGGTACGGGGTTTTGACTCCAGCTTGTGAAAGCCCTGCGCAATAAAAATGTAGTCGTAAAACTGCGGAATACCCACGGAATATTCGCTCCACAGCTCGGGGTACTCGCCCTGGAAAGCCCAGGGCTGCAGGTTAAAGATAAAGGGAGAGGTAATGGTGTAGGTAAACTCTATAATGCTGCCCTCCTTTACGGCCGGCAGGGTAAACTTTTGTACGCGGTGATTCTTGTCGAGGTCCTGGGTAAACACGCTGTTATCATCCATTTCGGTAGTTACCACTTTCCCGTTCTCCAGGTTATAGGTAGCTGCTTTCAATGTGCTTACCTTTTCCTCTTCGGCGCCTTTGTGATACAGGTATATTGACCTGTTGGCCGCCTCATAGCCGGTTTTGTCCAGTATTTTCACACGGCACAGGCGTTTGTACACCAGCCTGAAACGCTCATGCTCCGGTTCAAAATTGGAAGAGCCTATATCTGCCAGCACTACGGCATGCGCGCCGGTGTCGAGCTCAAAGCGGGTATTCTTAAAATCTTCAGATGAGATCTTTCCGTACCGGGTATTGTCTTTTTTTTGTGCAAGCGCGTACAGCGTTAACAAACAACCGGTTAAAACGCAAATTGTTCTTTTAAAATGCATATAGGGATGAATGGGTATAGGCGCGAAAATAAATAATTTTCTGTTTACCCCTATCACACAAATGGGGCAGCGCCCTGCCTGCCATGTGGTAGCGGTATGTTTTGTAACTTGCAGGCGCAATGCTTACCGCTACAGAAAAATATACGCGCTTTATTAAGCAGCAGGCTGCGGCCCTGGGTTTTGACCATTGCGGCATTGCGCGCGCCGTGCAGCTGGATGATGATGCCCGCCGTTTGGAAGAATGGCTGCAAAAGGGCATGCACGGCTCCATGCATTACATGGAGAACTATTTTGATAAGCGTATTGATCCCCGCAAGCTGGTAGACGATGCACAATCTGTAATAACGCTGCTGTTAAACTATTACCCTGCAGCACAGCAGCAGCCGGATGCGCCCCGGGTAGCCAAGTATGCCTATGGCAAAGATTATCATGAAGTGATAAAGGGCAAGCTCAATACCCTGCTGCTGATGATGCAGGAAGAAATCGGCGAAGTAAGCGGCCGTGGTTTTGTTGACTCCGCGCCGGTGCTGGAACGCAGCTGGGCGCAGCGCAGCGGCCTGGGATGGATAGGCAAGAACGGTAACCTGATACATAAGCAGGCCGGCTCTTTTTTCTTTATTGCCACCCTTATTACCAACCTGCCGCTGGAATATGATGCGCCGGTGGGCGACTACTGCGGCAGCTGCACCCGCTGCCTGGACGCCTGCCCTACCCAGGCGCTGGTAAAACCAGGGGTGGTAGACGGCAGCCGTTGTATATCCTATTATACCATTGAGCTGAAGGAACTGTTAATACCCGGCGAAATGCAGGGTCGCTTTGAGAACTGGATGTTCGGTTGTGATATTTGCCAGGATGTTTGCCCCTGGAACCGCTTCTCAAAACCAAATAAAACTGTGGAGTTTGTCCCCATTCCCGAGATACTAAACTTCACTACACGCGACTGGGAAGCCTTGTCTGAAGAGGCTTTCAGAGAGTTGTTCCGTTACTCCCCACTTAAAAGAGCAAAGTATAAAGGCATACAACGCAATTTGAAATTTATTAGTTAAGTACTACATTTGTGCAAAGCAGTGAATATAAACAAACAATTCCTCCAGCGTGCTTCGCTGATACATTTTCCTTCATAAACTAATATGCGCAACATAAAATATTCGCTAAAGATCTTATGGACCTGAGTGCCATAACGTGGAATTTTAGCATTAAAAAAGGCCGAATTCCTTCGGCCTTTCTTTTTACCTGCCTTTTGTGTACATTGTATATCCATCTTCAAAAATCATTTCGGGTTTATGGAAACAAGCGTACTGACTGCCCCGGGACTGGGCAGCTCCGGTCCTTTACATTGGCAGACACTATGGGAGCAGCAGCCGGGCATTCACCGGATAGAACAACAGAACTGGGACGCGCCGGTATGTGCCGACTGGGTGGCGCAAATAGAGCGTGATGTGGCTGCGGCCGGGCCGCAGGTAGTAGTAGTGGCGCATAGCCTGGCCTGTATAGCCCTGGTACACTGGGCCGCACAAACAAAATTAAAGATAAGGGGTGCCCTGCTGGTAGCGCCGGCGGATGCGGAACGGCCGGGTTTTCCCAAAACCGCCACGGGCTTCTCTCCCATTCCTTTACAGCCACTCCCTTTTAAAAGCATTGTAGTTTCCAGCACCAATGATGAATATACCACGCCGGAACGCGCCCGGTACTTTGCCGATGCCTGGGGCAGCCGTTTTGTGAACACCGGGCCTAAAGGACATATTAATGCCAGCTCAGGCCTGGGCGACTGGCCGGAAGGACAGAAACTGTTAAAAGAATTGCTGCATAACTGGAATACGCTTTGAAGTGCTGGATAACTTCATTTAAAGCCGTAATTTTGCTTCCTGAATGCTAAAAGCTTAAATGATTAATGTATGGATACCAAGAAGGTGGAGAAGATTGCCAAAGCGCTTGCAGACCCTAACCGATTGCTGATTTTAAAGGAGTTGAAAAAAAACCAGGACTGCTTATACTGTTCTGATGTGTATGAGTTCATTGATCTTACACAACCCTCTATTTCCCATCACCTGAAACAGCTGTCCGATGCGGAGCTGGTAATACCGGTAAAAGAAGGCCGTTATGTAAAGTACCGGCTGAACGCCTCCATGATTGACCAGTATGTGGAATTTTTACAGACCCTTAAAAGCTGACATTTTTTTTACACTCAACTTATCGAAACATTTCAATACGTCTATACCTTTGTTACCCGGATGATCTTTTCGGGTTTCCCCGGTTCTAATCTATTGAAACATTTCAATATGTCTATAAACAAAAGCACCCTTTTTATGAAGCACCAGTTATTGTTATTCCGTTCCGGCGCCGGCCTGCTCCTGCTTGCGGCCCTGTTTTCAGTGTTGCTGCAGGCCTGCGCCACCAGGGCCAGTGAAAAAGAGCCGCCTGTTACCGCCACTACTGCAGCCATACCGGCTGACGGTCATATTGTTAAAACCAGCACTTTCAGCGATAACCTGGAAATTACCGGCTCGCTGGTAGCCAACCAGGAAGTAAGCATTGTGAGCGAGCTGCCGCGCAAAGTGGTGCAGGTGCATGTGAAAGAAGGCAACGTGGTAAAAGCCGGCGCCCTGCTGTTCCAGCTGGATGACGCCGATCTGCAGGCGCAGCTGGAAAGGCTGCACCAGCAGGAAAAGCTGGCCAGCCTGAATGAAGCGCGCCTCAAAGACCTGATTGAGCACGACGCTGCCGTACAGCAGGATTATGACCAGGCCATCACCAACCTGAAAGTGCTGCAGGCAGAGATACGCCAGCTGCAGGTTACCATCGGCAAAACCCGCATACGCGCCCCTTTTGACGGCCGTATAGGCATTATACACGCTTACCCCGGCGCACTGGTTTCGGCCAATACCGTACTAACGAACATTGTAGATGACAGCCGTATTAAAGTGGAGTTCCGGGTACCGGAAAAATACGCGCACCTGGTCAGCATCAATGAACAGCAAACATTTACCGTAGCATCCGATACCGTGCACCACCATGCAGTTGTAATTGCCAAAGAGTCGAGCCTGGACGCGCAAACCCGCACGCTGCTGATAAGGGCCGTTACGCCCAATGCGCAACATGCACTGGTACCAGGACAAAGCGCCCGCCTTACACTGTCGCTGCGCACCGCCGACAATGCGCTGAAAATACCCAGCCAGGCGTTAATGCCTTCTGCAGAAGGATATGCCGTATATGTTGCCAGGAATAAAAGCGCGCAGCTTGCCAATGTGCAGATAGGGCAGCGCGGCGCTTATGACGTGCAGATACTGAAAGGCCTCTCTGCCGGCGATACCGTTATCACCAGCAACCTGCTGCGCCTTACGCCCGGCGCCGCGGTAAGCTTTGTAACGGTTAAATAAATCTCTTTTTACTGCTAACAACCTCTCTTTTTTTATGAGTGCTATTTCACAAATGAGCATCTCCAGGCCTGTATTGGCCGGGGTGATGTCTGTACTGCTTATACTTTTTGGTATAGTAGGCTATACTTTCCTGGGCACGCGGGAATACCCGGTAACCGACTCGCCGATTGTAACGGTAACTACCGTGTACCCGGGCGCCAGCGCGGATATTATTGCCTCACAGGTAACCAAGCCTTTGGAAGAAGCCATTGCAGAAGCCAACGGCATCCGCGCCATGTCGTCTGTTTCCCGTGAGCAGGTAAGTATTATTACCGTTGAATTTAACCTGAGCACCGACCTGGAAGCTGCCGCCAATGACGTACGTGATAAGGTTTCCAAATCGCGGCAGCAGCTGCCCACGGATATTGAGCCTACCATTGTGGAAAAATCCGGCCCGCCGGAGTTCCTGGTGTTCCTGACTGTAAAAAGCGCCACCAAAAGCCTGGAGGATATTACCGACTTCGTGAACATCAACATCAAGGAACGGCTGCAGTCCATTCCCGGCGTGCGCCTGGTAGACTCGTATGCCGGCCGCAAACGCGCCATGCGCCTGCGTATGGACCCTGTAAAGCTGGCCGCTTACGGGCTTACGCCGGCTGACATACAAACCGCTTTGCAGCGCGAGAACGTAGACCTGCCCAGCGGCCGTATTGAAGGCCAAAACACCGAAGTAACGCTGCGCACACAAGGCCGCCTGGTTACGGAAGCGGATTTCAATAACATGATCGTTAGCGAGAAAAACGGCGCCATTGTACGCTTCCAGGATGTGGGAACAGCGGTAATGTCGTCGCAGAACGAGCGTACCGCCATGATAGAAGTAGAAGGCCAAACAGCGTTATTTGGCGTAGGCACCGGCGTGCAGCCGCAGCGGGGCGCCAACTCCCTGGCTATTGTAGACGAGTTTAAAAAACGCTTTGAAGAGATTGTGAAGTCGGCCCCGAAGGATTACATTATATCCCTGGGTAAAGACTTTACCGTACCGGTGCGTAACTCCCTGTCGGAAGTGGAGGAAACGCTCATGATCGCATTCGGGCTGGTAACGCTGATCATCTTTATTTTCCTGCGCGACTGGCGCAGCACCATTATTCCTATTGTGGCCATCCCTGTATCTATCATCTCGGCCTTCTTCATCATGTACATCGGCAACTTTTCCATTAACGTATTAACGCTGTTAGGACTGGTGCTGGCCATAGGCCTGGTGGTAGACGACGCCATTGTGGTGCTGGAAAATATATACAGCAAGGTGGAGCAGGGCATGCACCCGCTGGAGGCGGCGCGCAAAGGCTCCAATGAAATATACTTTGCCGTTATATCCACTACCATTACACTGGCCGCTGTGTTCCTGCCCATCCTGTTCCTGGGCGGCATTACAGGGCGCCTGTTCCGCGAGTTTGCCATAGTGGTGGCCGGCTCTGTGCTGGTATCGGCCTTTGTGGCCTTAACGCTGTCGCCCATGATGAGCGCCTACCTGCTGAAAGCCGGGGCCACGCATGGCTGGCTTTACCGCAAAACAGAACCCTGGTTTGAAAAGCTGAATAACGGTTACGCACGTTCGCTGCGTTTCTTTTTCCGCTACCGCTGGGCAGGTTTTGTATTGCTGCTGCTTTCGTTTGGCATTGCTTACCTGCTGGCGCCCCGGCTGCCCTCTGAGCTGGCGCCGCTGGAAGACCGCTCTATGATAGGCCTGGCAGTGATTGCTCCCGAAGGCACCTCCTTTGAAAACATGGAAGCTACCATGAAAGAGATCAGCAACTACGTGGCCGACTCCATACCTGACCTGAACAACAACCGCACCTACGCCGGTGTGGCAGCCAGCGTAGGAACGCTGGTACAGCCGGTGAACGGCGGCTTCCAGTGGATATTCCTGGAAGACCCCAAAAAGCGCAAAAGCGGTATGACACAGGCACAGGTGTATCAAAAGCTAATGGGCGCCGTGCAGCGCTTCCGCAACGTATTATGCATACCCATACAAATACCTACCATTGGCGGCTTTGCCACCACGCAGCCCGTGCAATATGTAATTAAAGCGCCCGACCTGCAGCAGCTGATTAATATTATGCCTGCGCTGATGGGCGAAGTGTATAAAAGCAAAAAACTGAGCTTCCAGGACCCTGACTTTAAAGTAAACCGCCCGGAGATCAGCATTTCCATAGACCGGCAGCGGGCGGCCCAGCTGGGCATCTCCACGCAGGAAATAGGCCGTACGCTGCAGCTGGCGCTGAGCGGCCGCCGCTATGGGTATTTTATTTACAACGACCGGCAATATGAGGTAATAGGACAGCTGGACCGCAGGGAACGTTCTGCGCCCGAAGACCTGCGCTCTCTTTTTGTAAGGGCCGCCAATAACGACATGGTATCGCTGGATAACCTGGTGAGCTTGAAAGAAGGCATTAGCCCCCCGGCCATTTACCGTTACAACCAGGAGTACAGCGTAACAATTTCCGCAACGCCACCGCCGGGCGTAAGCCTGGGCGAAGCCATCCGGGAATTGGACGGCATTACCGCCCGTGTACTGCCCAAGGGTTTTTCCACCGACCTGGCCGGCCAAAGCCGCGACTATGCGGAAAGCAGCTCCAGCCTGCTGTTTGCCTTCATCTTCGCCATCATTCTCATTTACCTGGTGCTGGCAGCGCAGTTTGAGAGCCTGATAGATCCGTTCATCATCCTGCTTACTGTTCCCATGGCTGTAACTGGCGCATTACTGAGCCTGTGGTTCACCGGCCAGTCTATCAACATCTTCAGCGAGATAGGCATTATTATGCTGATAGGTTTGATCACCAAGAACGGTATTCTTATCGTGGAATTTGCCAACCATAACAAGCAGGGCGGCCAAAGCGTGCGGGAGGCGGTGCTGAATGCGGCTGTGTCGAGGTTCCGCCCTATTCTTATGACCACGCTGGCTATGATATTCGGCGCGCTGCCCATTGCATTGTCACTGGGCAACTCATCCGGCAGCCGCACTTCACTGGGTATTGTAGTAGTAGGTGGGCTGCTATTTGCCGGCGTGCTTACGCTGTACGTGATCCCCGCTGTTTATTCGTATTTCTCCCGGCCTGCTAAAAAAACGCAGCCGGTTAACGGAACACCTGCTGCCGCTATCCCTGCGGGCCATGCTGCTGCTGTTCCTACAAACAATGTATTATGATAATCAGAACCTTTTTCAAATACTGTATTTTATCCGCAGCCGGGCTGCTGTTATATGGCGCTACCGGTAACGCGCAAACGCTTTCGTTATCGCTGCACGATGCGGTGTCGCTTGCCATCCGGCACAACCGCGCATTAAAAGCAGCCGGTATAGACGTTCGCATAGCGCAGGAGCAGCGGAAAGTAGCGCGCAGCCTGTCGCTGCCCAGCGCCGGCATAGGCGCGCAATATGCCCATTACTTTGACCTGCCCGTATTCTTTGGCCTTGGGGAAACAGATGATAAGAACAAGGTGCCTTACAGCCGCTTCGGCGGGCGCGATCAGTTCACCGCGGCGCTATCTGCCAGCTACCCGGTATATAACCCGGCGGCCAGGCCTTCACAGCGCGAAGCACAGCTGCAGGAAAAAGCCAGCCGCAGCAGCTACGCTGCTAAGGAAATAAACATCAGCGCCGCTGTAAAACGCACCTACCTGGGCATACTGGTGTTAAATGAACGGTTAAAGCTGCAGTATGAAAGCCTGCAGCGCAACAATAAAGCCCTGCAGGATGCGCGCTCCCTGCTGGCGCAGGGCCGGGCTTTAAGGGTAGATACGCTGCGTGCATACACCACCGTTAAGAACCTGGAGCCTGACATGCTGCGGCTGAACAAAGCCATTGAAGTAGGCAAGCTGCAGCTAACCACCCTTATTGGCATTGACACGGTGCAGGATGTAATCCTTACCGACTCGCTGCTGCATCCCGACGCCATTACCATACCCGGTGAAGCGGCGGTGTATGAAACAGCAAAGGCCAACCGCCCCGACCTGCAGCAGCTGAACCTTAACCGGCAGATCAGGGGGCAGGGAATTGCGCTGGCCAAAGCCCGGCGCCTACCCGTAGTATCGCTGGTAGGCCAGTACCAGCTGCAAACGCAGGCGCACAGGTTTGATTTCTTTAACGCCTCCTGGCCGGCGGCATCCTTTGCAGGCGCACAGGTAACCGTGCCGCTGTTCAGCGGCAGCAGCAACCTGGCCAAAATACGGCAGGCCAGGCTATCGTACGAGCAGTCGGGCATACAACTTACCGACGCCTATGAGCAGCTGAAGACCGAAGTAAGGCAGGTGGTGGCCAACCTGCAGGAAACCTTTGAAAGAATGCAAACGCAGGAGCAGGTAAAAACCACTGCGGCGGAAAGCTATACGATTGTGCAATACCGCTACCAGAAAGGCGTAACATCCAGGCTGGAATTAACAGATGCGGAGCTGGCGCTTACCACGGCCCAGTTAAATTACCTGGAGGCGGTATATGATTACCTCTCTGCCAGGATTGAGCTGGACCGCACTACCGGTAAACAATAGCTGCGGTTCTATTTGTTTAGTGTTTTTCACCATGTGCGTTGCCTCTTAACAAAAAAGGCCGGAAGAATCCGGCCTTTTGTTATTCCACGTCATCAATGGCTGATGATAATCAGCAACTAATTTTGTATATACCTGTTATTGAATTGTTGCTTACCTGTTGTTAAGCTGGTAAAATACTTCATTCCAGCGCAGCTCGTTCCTGAACTGGTACAGCTTTGTTTCCTTATCTATACGCACATATTCAATGCCGGCCATGTCTGCAAAGTCCTGCATATGGGCAGCGGTTAAATGCTGGCTGTAGCAGGTATGGTGGGCGCCGCCGGCCTGAATCCAGGCTGCGCAGGCGGTGCGCATATCAGGCAAGGGTTTCCACAAAACGCGCGCTACGGGCAGCTTAGGCAGCTCATGCAGCGGCTTAACGGCTTCCACCTCATTTACCAGCAGGCGGAAACGGTTACCCATATCAATTACAGATGCGTTAATAGCAGGGCCTTCTCCTACATTGAATACCAGGCGCACGGGGTCGGCCTTGCCGCCAATACCCAGGGGGTGCACTTCACACGTTGGTTTTCCGCCGGCGATAGAAGGGCATATTTCCAGCATATGCGCTCCTAATACTAAACGGTTATCCGGGTCAAAGTGGTATGTATAGTCCTCCATAAATGAGGCGCCGCCGGGCAGGCCGCTCCCCATTACCTTCATGGCGCGTACCAGGGCCGCGGTTTTCCAGTCGCCCTCCCCGCCAAAGCCGTAACCATCGGCCATGAGGCGCTGCACCGCGATACCGGGCAGCTGGTCCAGGCCATGCAGGTCCTCAAAGGTATCAGTAAATCCTTTAAAATTACCTTCTTCCAGGAAAGCGCGCAAACCTAATTCTATGCGCGCCGCTGTTTGCAGGGAGGCATGCTGGTTGCCACCCTTGCGTAAAGCTGCGGCCACCTGGTAAGTTTGCTCATATTCGTCGGTAAGGCGGGCTACTTCCGCATCGCTTACCGCTTTAACTTTGGCTACCACATCGCCAACGCCATAGCCGTTTACGGAATAGCCGAACTGCAGCTCTGCCTCTACCTTATCGCCTTCTGTAACCGCTACCTGGCGCATGTTATCGCCAATACGGGCAAAGCGCGCGCCCTGCCAGTCGTACCAGCCGGCAGCCGCCCGCAGCCAGCCGCCTATTTCATCCTGCACGCTGCCCTCCTGCCAGTGGCCTACCACTACTTTACGGTTCATACGCATGCGCGACATCATGAATCCAAACTCACGGTCGCCATGCGCCGACTGGTTCAGGTTCATAAAGTCCATATCTATATCGGCCCAGGGAATATCACGGTTAAACTGCGTATGCAGGTGCAGCAACGGGCGTTGCAGCACCTTGAGGCCGCCTATCCACATTTTAGCGGGCGAGAAGGTATGCATCCAGGCGATAATGCCGATACAGTTTGCAGTGGTATTGGCTTCCTGGCAAACACGGTATATTTCATCCGGGGTTTTCACCACGGGTTTGAATACGATCTTAACGGGAATGGCTGCAGCGCCATCCAGCGATTTAGCAATAGCCTGCGCATGCGCTGCTACCTGTTTCAGGGTTTCTTCTCCGTACAAATGCTGGCTTCCGGTAATGAACCAGGCTTCGAGGCTTTTGAGTTGTGTCATTGATTCAGTGTTTTTTTATTATCAATTACGAATTACGAATTCAATTACGAACTTTCGATTTACGAATTACGAATGGTAGAACTACTGCTTTTAATTAGCCGTTGCCATTACAAGCAGTGTTTGAATTACGAATTTTTGACTTACGGCCCCGCGAAGCGGTGTATTGCCTGTTCTGCGTTTGCGGAAAGTGCATTTGAAAATTATTATGAATGCGAATAATTACGAATGATGGAAATGCCGTTTTTAATCACTCCACTGCCGCCGCTACATTAATTGTTGCCCCACTGCAGCCAGCAATATCTTACCTGTTCAAACTGCATCGTATCTTATACCCCGCCGCTATTATCCGTAATCCGTAGTTGAATAATTCGTAACTGACTACGGCTATTGGCCGTAGTACGCGTCCGGGCCGTGTTTGCGCTCATAGTGCTTGCGGATGAGCGTTTCCTTGAGGCGCGGGGCCTGCGGGTTGGCCTGTTCCGTGAGCAATGCCATGCGGGCTACTTCTTCCAGCACAGCGGCATTATACACGGCCTTGCCGGCGGTTTTGCCCCAGGTAAAGGGAGCGTGGTTGCCTACCAGTATCATTTCCACTTCTTCATAAGAAAGCTTTTTATCCCGGAAGCAGTTCATGATCTGGAAACCGGTTTCGTATTCATAATTCCCTTTGATCATGTGGTCGTCCATAGGCGGCGCACAGGGAATATCTACCGTGAGGTGATCGGCGTGCGTGGTGCCAAAGATGGGAATGTCGCGCTGCGCCTGTGCCCAGGCAGTAGCATAGGTGGAGTGCGTGTGCACGATACCGCCTATTTTTTCCCAGTGTTTGTACAGCACCGCGTGTGTTTTGGTATCGGACGAAGGGCGGTGCGTGCCTTCCACGATGTTGGCGTCAAAGTCTACCACCACTATCTGCGCTGCTGTCAGCTGCTCATAGGGCACGCCGCTGGGTTTAATGGCAAATACGCCTTTGTCGCGGTCTACCACGCTTACATTACCAAAAGTAAACAGCACCAGTCCCAGCCTGGGCAGGGCCATATTGGCTTCATACGCCTGTTCCTTAATGGATTGATACGGACTACTCATGCAAAAAATTTTTCAGTGAAGGCTCCCAGCTCCAGGAATTTCGTATAGCGGGCGGCGTAGTACGCCACCTGTTCCGGGCGGGGATGCCAGGTATGTTCAAAGCCTGATGACATGGCTTGCTGTGCGGCAGCTACATCGGGGTGTATGCCGGCACAAACAGCGGCAAACATGGCGGCGCCTAATGCGCACGCGTGCTCGCTGCGTACTATTTTAATGGGGCGGTTCAGCACATCGGCCAGCACCTGCATAGCGTATCCTGATTTTTTTGATACGCCGCCCAGGGCCAGCACTTCATGAATAGGCACGCCTTCTTTCACAAAACGGTCTACAATGCTGCGGGCGCCAAAAGCGGTAGCTTCTACCAGCGCGCGGAACAGGTGCACCGCATCTATACCCAGGTGCAGCCCTACCGCCGCGCTGGTTACGGTGTGATTGGCATCGGGCGTGCGGCGGCCGTTGAACCAGTCCAGCACCAGCGGATCATTAGGCCGCAGGGGCAGCTGCTCCGCTTCTGCTGCCAGGTAGGCCAGCAGCTTGCTTTCGGCCACGGCCAGCTGCGCTTCCTGCTCCGGCATAACAGCGTACAGGGGCTGC
>NZ_DASTRI010000021.1:0-50930 GCF_035761305.1 Chitinophaga sp.
AACGACCTGCAAAAGGCGCGAAATTTTTATGAGCAAACACTGGGTATAAAAACTTCTATTCAAGAGCCGGAAGGCGTACTAAACCTGGATATGAACGGCAACGGCAATGTAATGATATATCCCAAACCCAATCATACGCCGGCTACGTTTACAGTGCTAAACTTCGAGGTGGACGATGTGGAAAAAGCTGTAGCAGCGCTAAACAGCAAAGGCGTAACATTTGAACAATACACCGGCGACATTCAAACCAATGAGAAAGGCATACGGGACAATGGCACGCATAAGATAGCCTGGTTTAAAGACCCGGCCGGCAACATCTTATCTGTGATTGAAAATACAGCGCAGTAACGGCACCATCATCATTCTACCCGCAGGTTCTTTACCGGGTTTGCCAGGGCGGCTTTTACAGCCTGGAAGCTAACGGTGGTAATTGTTACAAGCAGCGCCGCAGCCCCGGCTGTTACAAATACGCTCCAGCCAATGGTAACACGGTACGCAAAGTTTACGAGCCACTGGTTGGTAGCCCACCATGCCAGCGGCATGGCAATAATAATGGCAATGAGCGTAAGGGCTAAAAAGTCGCGGGAGAGCATGGTGGTTATGTTCATTACGCTGGCGCCTAATACCTTGCGGATGCCGATCTCCTTTACCTTTACGTGCGCGGAATAAGTGGCCAGGCCAAACAACCCCAGGCAGGAGATCAGAATGGC
The DNA here is from genome assembly GCF_035761305.1 of Chitinophaga sp. Lineage (GTDB taxonomy): Bacteria > Bacteroidota > Bacteroidia > Chitinophagales > Chitinophagaceae > Chitinophaga. The sequence continues at coordinate 711 of NZ_DASTRI010000021.1, forward strand.
AATTACCGTAAAGCAATCGAACAGCATGCCTGTTTGCTGATCGGTTTTGTAAAGGTTGCTATAGGTATCATCCATAAAGGTATATTCCAGGGGAAAGCCTGCATTGTACCGCGGCCAAAGCGTTTGCACCGCCTTTATTGCGGCAGCGGCATCGCGGCCGGTAGTTCGTACAAACAAACGGCTGCTTACCGGCCGGTAATAAAAAATGAAGGGCTGTATCTTTTCCTTGAGAGAGGCAAAATGAAAGTCCTTTACCACGCCGATAATGGTGCCTGCAGTGCCGTAAAAAGTGAGGCGCTTACCTACCGGGTCTTTTATCCCCGCTTCCTTTACAGCTGTTTCATTCAGGATAAAATGAGCCGAGTCTGCAGGGATGCCGGTAAACCCCGCGCCGCTTGTTACCTGCAGTTTAAAAAAGCGCAGGAAATCCTTATCTATAGCCATCGGATGGATAAAGTAGCTGATGTTGGGGTCTTTACCCTCCCAACGTATGTCTACCGTAGCATTGGGCACATTTACAATATTGCCGGTAGCAGTGGTCACATCCTGTACGGCAGGCCGGCTGCGCAGCAGGGCTGCCACTGCATCGTAATGCGGCTGCATGTTACGCATGTCAAATGAAAATACATGCGCCTTATCATATCCCAGCTGCTTTTCACGTATAAAGCTCAGCTGCCGGTGAATAATGAGCGTACCGATGATAAGACCGATGGAACATACAAACTGGCATACTACCAGCACCTTGCGGAAAGCAGCATTGCCAATACCCCACGACAGCCGGCCCTTTAATGCGTTTACCGGTTGAAACGACGACAGCAGCAATGCGGGGTAAATACCGGAGGCCAGCATGGTAACCAGCACCGTAATGCCTATTACCTTCCACAAGCCCGCATCCAGCATATTTATCTGCATTTGCTTGCCGGCAATACTATTGTACAAAGGCATGAGCATTGTCATTACCGCAAATGCCAGGCACAGGGTAATAATAAAGAACAGGAGTGTTTCTATCATGAACTGCAGCATTAGCTGCTGTTTGCCGGCGCCTATGATCTTGCGCATGCTTACTTCCCTTGCGCGCAGCATGGCCCTGGCTGTGGAAAGATTAATGTAGTTAATGGCGCCTATTCCTAAAATAAGGATGGCTATAATGGTAAAAATGTTCACCATTTGCCTGCCGGCATTATTGCCATTGGGCGCAGTAAGGTGTATGGCTGTAAGCGGCTGCAGGTGGTACTCTCCTACTTCTATGGGCTTAAACCCAGGCTGGTGCTTTACGTTGATGTTCGTAAGCTGCGCTGCGACTGTTGGCGCAGACGTACCGGGCTGCAGCAGCAGGAAAGTGTCCCAGTTGTAGTTGCCCCAGTCTTCATCCAGCGAACGCCAGTAGCTATTGCCATCAGCATACCGTTTTGCATATAAGGCTACAGGAAACAGCATATCGCCCTGGATAGAGGAGTTCTGCGGAAAGTCTGCCATTACCCCGCTTACAGTAAAGCTCTCCTTATTATCCGCCACCAGTATTTTGCCCATGGGATCCTCTTTTCCAAAAAAGCGGGCAGCAGCCGTTTGGGTAAGTATTAGTGATTGTACGCCTGGAAAGGGGTTGGATCGATTACCTTTCAGCAACCGGTAATCGAATACCTGAAAGAAAGAAGTGTCTACAAACAAACCGGGTTTAGCCCTGAACACCTTGTTGCCATACCTGAATACCGTGTAACTGCCGTTTTGCGTAATGCGTACTGCCTGCTGCACACCGGGTACTTCCTTTAATGCATGAAAAGCAACGGTTCCCTGCGTTACAGAATACACCGCCTTGCTCAACCCTGTGCCTACCGCAGTATTTACCCGGTAAATAGTTGCCGCATGGGTGTGGAACCGGTCAAAGCTACGCTCATCATTTACCCACAGCAAAATAAGCAGTCCCACGGCCAGGCCTACGGTAAGGCCAATAATATTCAGCGCGCTGTAGAACTTATTGTTCACCAGGCTACGCCAGGCTGTTTTCAGGTAATTTTTTAGCATAATAGCGGTATTAACGGTATTACTGGAGCTAATGCGGTTGTAACAAGTTTATTCAACGCTGCTAAGTCAATGCCGGATTTATACGGGTTTCATGCTCAATGTTTTACGTGGGCTAAAACAGCTGCAAATGTCCGGTTTCAGCACAGGAGTGTACGTATGTGAACATTTGCGCGTTACCAGCATTAAGTATGAAGCGCGGCCTGCCGCCGCTGCAGCAGCAGTATGGATAAAATGCCCAGGGTATAGGCCAGCATATCGCCCCATTCAAAATGGTTCCCAAGTACAATGTTGGCCAGGCGGGAATGCTGCAGGCCCAGGTGTTTTACCATGTTAAAATACTGCAGTATCTCCACCATGTAGGCAAACAGCAATACGCCAATGCCCACCGGTACCACCGGCGCCTGTAAAAAGGTGCATACAAAGCAGTAAACCAGTATCACAACCAGGAAATCGCCTACATAAGGCCGTACAAAGCCGTCGTGCATATACAATGCTATCAGCACTTCTGTTATAAACAGCGCCAGGGTTAGCAACAGGTATTTCCAGCTGAAACGAAATATCATAGGTACAGTATGCTTGTGAAAACGCTAATATAAAACAAAATGCAGCGTCCTGTAAGAACGCTGCATGCTTTTCCCTGTAACTTGCATCAAGCATTAAAATTGCTGTAGCGGCAATACTACAATAAACTCTGAACCAATCCCTTCTCTGCTGCGGGCGGTAATTAAACCGCCATGCTTGTCAACTATCTTTTTTGCAATGGCCAATCCTATACCGGTACCTTCATACATACCCCGGGGATTTAAACGGCCGAAAAGAGAGAATATGTTGTTTATATATTTTTCGTCAAATCCAATGCCATTATCTTTTATGGAGATACGGCAAAAATCACCATCCTGCTGTTCAGGCGCATCAAAACCGCGGGCCTGTATACGCCGGCTGCTGATTGAAATGCTGGGCGTAACATCCTGCCGGGAAAATTTGATGGCATTGCTGATCATGTTCTGGAACAGCTGCCGTATCTGCCCTTTATTGGCTTCTATAGAAGGTAGCTCCCCTATAATAATACTGGCGCCCTTTTCCTGTATAACCAGCTCATAATCTTCCAGCAATTCCTCTATCAGGTGCTGCAGGTCTACATACTCATTCCGCACCTGGTTAGAGGACAGCAGGGAATAGTTGAGAATATCGTCCATCAGCTGCTTCATCCGCTCTGAGGAGGCAATGATCTTGTTCAGGTATGTATGCGCATCTTCCGGCAGGCCGCTGATCTTTTTCTTCAGCAAGCTCGAAAACATCTGGATCTTTCGGAGGGGCTCCTGCAGGTCGTGCGAAGCCACGGAGGCAAACTGCTGCAGGTCGTGGTTGCTCAGCTCCAGCGCGTGGTTAATTTCCTCCAGCTGGTGGTTTTGCTGCTGCAGCCGCTGCTGCGTATCTTTTTCAATGGTAAGATCTGTAATAATAAGGCTAATGGCAAAACCGCCGTCCAGCTCCAGCCTGGTAAGGGAAAGCAGCACATTCAGCCCTTCCGTACCGTTCTCCAGCACCAGCTCTCCCACGCAGTCCTGCTCCCAGCCTCTTTCACGCAGCTGCTCAAAATGCCCCTGGCACGCTGGCTTTACAAACTGGCTGAAGGGATGGGCAATTATGCTGAAAAGCGGGGTGTTTACCATGCCGGCAAAGCGGGAATTACAATACAGCACGGTGCCTTCCCTGCTGATAGTTACGGCGCCCTGCCCCATTTTTTCTATAAAGCGGCGGTAAGTAAGATCTGCGCTGTTGAGGGTATAAAGGGCATTGCCCCGTTCTCCTTCTGCTATCAATGCGTCTATCTCGCCGGAACGGATGGCGGCTATGGTATCCCTGGCTTCCTCTAAAGCTGCACGCAATTGCCGGACCTCCTGCTGTAGTTCCTCATATGATGGTTTGCCCTGTTCCATGCACTTATTCCACACTTAGGTTGTAAGCATTAAGCCCTGTAATAGCTTTTGGCAGTCAGACATAGTGCCCACCAGTCTTTTTGCTGAGCGGGCAGTCTTAATAATCAATGAGGGAACAGCTATAATGTGTTCTTTTTGCGCCAGCTCGTTTTGCTGGTATATATCAATTACTTCCAGCTCATAGCGGTCTTTAATATATGTTTCGCATATATTTTTGAGGTTCAACACTGCTTTTGCAGAATTGGCGGAAGCCCCGCTTATGAACAGGCGTAAAACATATTCTGCTTTCCCTTTGCTGGCAGCGCCGGCTGGCAGATCATTCGGTATTTGTACTCCTTTCATGCTAATTATTTAGTGGGGCTTTGTATTAACAGGATTCTTTGACAGGATCGTGTTTTTTCCCCGATGGACATAGCAAATAGATGGATATGGTTGCAGAAAACAAAAACAAATGACGTGCCAGCCGGGTAAGTTCCGGGGGCCAAACGCTGGGGAAAATAGTACTCAACCTGAAGACAGCCACGCCCGTATTTTTCGTAAAAGAAAATGCCGCCGGCGATTTAGTACCACCGGCGGCGCTTGCGGGCTGTGCCAAACTGTGTAACTTAACGGGGAACTGCTTACTGGTTCACCCGGAATTTTTCCGTTGTTCCGATAGTGGTACGGGTGCAGGTCATATGCTGTGTACCGTTCTCCCCGGAAACAAACGCCCCATTGTTGCCTCTCAGGGAAATGGAGCCGTCGGCATTCGTGATCCAGTCAAACTGCTCCCAGGCGCCAATGGCGGTACGGTTACAGTTCATTGCCTGGGCGCCGTTCTCGGAGCATACATAATAGCCCAGGTTCTGCAGGGCTACCTTGCCGTTACCTGCGTTCACTACCGTAAACTGTTCCCAGGGCCCTGCGGCTGTACGGTTGCAGTTCATAGGCTGCGTGGCGTTCTCGCTGCATACATACAGGTTATTGGCGCTTTTAAGGGTAATTGTTTGCCCAAAAGGTATGTTGCCATTGTTGCTGCCAGCAACGGGCTGTGTAGGGCGGGTGGCAGTAAGGCCTATCTGCCCTTTGAGCATGCGCCCGCCATCGCCGGTAAGGCGCAGGTAATAGTCGGCAGAGCAGGCTACGCCATCTTCATCCAGCGCCCAAAAGCCCGAGCCGGCCGGCACCCAGGCGGCGCTTTCCGCGGTTTTGGCAATCTGGTTCCCTTCATTATACTCGTCAAACATAGAAATATAAATGCCCTGGGCGCCTAAGCGCACCATGTTATAAAACTGCCGCCACATAAAATCGCCGTGGGCGCGCTGGCGTTCCTGCAGGTCGCCGGGCAGCACGCAGGGCTGGTAATCTATACCGTTCTGGTTACAGAAATCCTGGTCGCCGATGTTCACGTTATTGTAAAACCAGTCTGACCCTGCAGCATCGCCAATGCGGCCCACCATCCAGGGCGACAACATGTTGAACGCCTTGTACACATCCACGAAACCGGTGCGGGAGTCGGAGCCGGCAGGCGCGGTACGCCACCAGGTAGGCACACCGCCAATCACATAGCAGCCCTGCCCTTTGAACCAGTTAATTACATCCAGGCAGGCGGCAGCGGTAAAATTGTGGTTGTTGTCGTTAAAGCCAAAGCCCCATATGCATACTACCGGCTTGCCGTTCTGGCGGGCGTAAGCGCCGGAGGCCGTATAGGCTTTCATTTTGTTGGTCCAGTCGGTCTTTATCTCAGACTGCATGTTGGTCCACCCGCTTACATCATACATAATGTAAAACTTACGGCCATAGGTTTCTGCAGCTGTTTTTACCTTGGCGGTAATAGCATCGCGCACCGGACCTTCGCCGCCGGTGGGATTAAAACGCTGCAGGGCGGCGCAGTCGATGCCGTATTGCTGCATCCACTGAAAATGCACGTTCACCGACTGGTCCGTGAAAGATGAGAACAGCCTGGCTGGCTGGCCGTTGTTCAGGTTAGGGAAGCCGGTGGCAAAGGTGGTGGTGTAGTCCCTTACATCCGGCCAGGATTTCATGCCTTTGTTGGTGGGTGAAGGGGGCTGGCTCCAATCCTGTGTCCAGTGCCACCAGGCATTAATAGGCGAGCCGTCGCCGGTACAGGCAAACCATCCCTGGTAGCCTACGGTTACTTTGCCTACCACATCGCCCACCGGGGAGGCCATAGGGGTAGCGGCCATTTTATTAATACCGGCGCCTTCTTTCAATTGTTCTTCGATTTGCTGCTTGGAGCAGGCGGCCAGCAGGCCAACAGCAAAGATCAGTAATACATTCCTCCAGCTGAAGAATAACGTGGAATACTGCCGTAAGCTGCCGGCGAACGCAGTTTTGATGCTTGTTTTCATTTTAAGGGTTTTTGGGTGATAAAAATTACGGTTTCAATTACGAATTATCAATTGCAACCCCGCGTGAGCGGCGCATTGCCTGCTCCGCTCTGCTGAAAATGCCTTTGAAAATTATTATGGTCATGAATAATTACGAATTGTTTGCTGCGATGCATATTGGGTATGATAATGCAGCGCAATTGAAATAATGATGGATGCAAACAATTACGAACTGCCCGGCGCCGGCCTGCAGCCTGCAACATTCCGCTGACTGCCGCAGCACAATGCAGCGCGTAATTGCCGCATGGCAAGCCGGAAAGCACTCCTGCAGGCAGTAACCACCTATTGATCAAAACGCGATTAATAACCAGGATCTCATTGGTTTAATATGTGCTCAATTGTACTTACATGAATATGGTTTAAGGTTTGCTGATGTTCTTTTGCCGGTTTTGACATTGCCGATCTAAGGTTTTCGTTCGGGCTGCTGCAGGGTTAATGGCTTTTCTTTACGCAGCATGCGGGCCGCTTCGCCGGTCAGCCACAGGTACAGGTCCGATGGTTTCCCATCCATATCTATAAACGACACCTCTTTTGCTACAGGCGGATTATCAGATACTTTAAAGATGGCGGTTCCTTCATTCACTTCGTCGAACATGGCTACGTAAATCATTTCAGCACCGGCCAGCATGGCGGTTGACAGCTGCTGCCAGTAAAAGCGGCCGCCCTGGCGGGGTATGGAGCCAACGGGCTTTACATCCTCGGGAAAAGCATGCTTGCTCAGGTTATGCCAGCTAAACCCGGGACAAACGCAGGGAACATACTCAATATTATGCTGCCGGCACCATTCCATATCATTTATGATCTGATCGCGGTAGCGGTCCATATCGTTGTGCAGCAGCGGCGAAAAGCGCTGCACCATCCAGGGCATGATAATATCTGCTTTTTTGATGATAGTATGCAGGTAAGGGTCATGCACACAATCTGCATTCAGCTCGCGCCAGGCAGTGGGTACGCCCAGCATTACGGTGCAGTGGCCGTATACGGGATCGTTTTTCAGGAAATCGATCAGGCGTTCCAGGCCAATGTTACGGATGTCATAAGGCCTGTCAGGAAAACCAATGCCCCAGATGCATACTACGGGTTTGCCATTTTCATGCAGGTATGTGTTAGCGCCGCTCTGGCGGGTTACCTTCAGCGTATCTACCAGGTATTTCCAGTCGGCAATAATGGAAGAACAATCTTCGCCCTTTGCCGGTAAGCCCGACAGGTCGTACATAACTGCAATAGCCCGCTTGTATTTGGAGGCCGCTTCCAGCGCATTGCTGAGAATAACCGCCGACTCTTTTTTGCCGTTGCCTTCCTTTGTTACGTTGTAGAAGCGCTGCATAAACACGCCATCCACCCCGTATTGCTGCATCCATTTAAAGTGCAGGTCTACCGTGCTTTTATCCAGTGAGCTGAAGAAGCGGGCCTTGCTGCCATCTTTTAATGTAAAGGGGGTTTCATAGGTTTTTTCATACTCGCTTACATCGGGCCAGGCATCAATGCTGCTGTGTGTTTCATTGCCATAGGCATAGTGCCGGGCAGCGGAATTATCCCCTGCCGCCCGGAACCATCCCTGGTACCCGGCCATGATAAGACCTTTGTAAGTGGGATACAGGGTATTGTTGTTATGCCTTTGTGCCTGTAATGTGGAATGATAGCATAAAAAAAGGACTACAAAAAAATATACTGATCTCTGCATGCTTTATTAGTTAGTTGTTATAAGCTTAAATGTTTTCGCGAACGGTTTTATCAATAACCCGGGTTTTGCTGCCATTGCGGGTTGCGCAACATTTCGTTGGTAGGTATGGGTGCAATATATTTTTGCGCCAGCGCGGCAGGATTGTTGGCTACCGCAGGGCTGACGGGATTTTCCAGGTTGCTGCGTTTGGCCAGTATCTGCGGCAGCAGCTGCAGGCGCACAATATCAAACCAGCGTATGCCAAACTCTCCCGCAAACTCGTAGGCCCTTTCCTGCACCACCGAGTCGCGGAAGGCAGCCAGCGGCAAACCAGGCGTAAGGTCCGGCAGGCCGGCCCGCCTTCTTACCTGGTTAACAGCAGCGTAGCTTTCTGCGGTGGGGGCGCTGGCAGCCATGGCAGAAGCCTCTGCATAATTGAGCAGCACCATGGGATAGCGGACAATATCCAGTGTTTTGTTGGTGCTTGGACTGGCAGAAAGGATGGCGTTGCCTGTTTCCACGATACCATCGCCAACGCCTGCACGGAATTTTTTATAATACGGATGCCCGGCATGCGTTGCTGTGGAATTCCACGGTACCAGCTTATAGGTTTTATCCGGCTGCAACAGCTTTATTGTAGTATAAAAAGTAGCGTCTGTGCGGGCGCATTTGGGTGCGTTCAGGTAAAAGTTGATCTCGGGATAAAAATCGTCCCAACCGCTGTTACCATTCAGCGCTACTTCATCCAGTGGCATACAGGACGCGCCATAGGTGCGCTGCGGCAAACCTCCGGCTACATTGAACTGCAGCGAAAAGATGGACTCTGTGGTATTGTTGGTGGTGAACACTTTTGCATAATCCGGCACCAGCGTGTACTGCCCGGATTTTATTACCGCATCCGACTGTTCTGCCGCCAGCGCATAGTTGGTGGTTTGGTTCAGCGGCCAGCCAGCCATGGTTAAATACACTTCTGCCAGCAGCGCTTTGGCGGCCAGCTGGTTGGCCTTTCCCGGCGCGCCGGGAAAAGAGGCAGGTAAAAAGTCAATAGCTGTTTTCAGGTCGCTTACAATCAGGTTATACACGCTGCTTACTGAGTCGCGCGGAGGGCGGGCATCTACATCCAGCGGCTTATCTATTACCGGCAGCGGGCCAAAGGTGCGCACCAGCATGTAGTAGCTGAATGCTCTTAAAAAGAAGGCCTGGCCGGCGTACGATTTTTTCACCTCATCTGTGGCGTCAACCTTTTCATAATTGGCTATTACGTTATTGGCCTGGTAAATGGCGGTCCACGGGCCTTGCCAAACGTTATTCAAACGTCCGTCTGCATCGGAGTTGCCATTCAGCTGATCGAACAGGCGGAAGCCCAGCTTGTTTAACCCCGGATCAGTGGTAAGATCGTCGGAGCCAAAACAGGGCGTGCTGTTGCTGATATTGGCATAAGCCGCGTCTACTGCCAGCTGCAGGTAAACAGCGGCTACGGCAGCATCCAGGTCAGAGGCGGTTTTGAAATAAGTGCCCGGTGTAAGGTTGCCTTTCGGATCTTCATCCAGCTTCTGGCAACCTGCTGCCAGCAGCAGCGTGAGTATTAGTATATAGTGCCTTTTCATTGCTTGCTTGTTTGCTTGTAATTAATAATGAATAATGAATAGGGTGTTGCTTTATAGCAGCGCTACAACCAGTAGCTTAACCTGTTGTGATGGCTGCCTTGCCCTATATGCTTATGCCTTATCTTTTGCTTTTTGCTTTTTGCTTTATGCTTTATGCTCCTAAAACCCTGCACGCAAACCAAACGTATACGTGCGCGGGTTAGGGATCACGCCCATTTCAAGCCCCTGTGTAATGGCATTGGTGGCGTTGGTGATCTCCGGGTCATAGCCAGGGTAGCTGGTAACGGTAAACAGGTTTTGCCCGCTTACATATACCTCCAGGCTATGCAGCTTTACTTTATTTAACAGCGCATCCGGTATACGGTAAGTGAGCGATATGTTCTTCAGCTTCATGTAGCTGGCGTTGTACACATAGCGGCTGCTGTTAATGAAGTTGGTGCTGGTTTTACTGAAAGTAGGATTGTCGGTTTCATGGTCAGGCGTCCATATGTTAAGGGCTTCCTGCGTGGTGGCGTTGCGCGCATCGCCTAAACCGCCCCACACATAAGCCAGTGTTTGAGAATAGATCTGGTAGCCGGTGGCGCCCTGCAGCATAAAGCTCAGGGTAAAGTTGTCGTACTTAATATCGTTGATGAAGCCAAAGGTAAACTTGGGCGTGCCGTTGCCAATAGTCATGAGATCAGCGGCGGTATATTTTTTATCGCCGTCTACATCCACATATCTGGCGTCGCCGGGTTTCATACCAAATTCCGCTGCTTCAGCTGCTTCCTTGGATTTCCAGGTGCCCAGGAATTTATAGCCGTAAAATTCACCCAGTGGCTGCCCTACTTTCAGGATAGATACATTGCTTTGCGGGGAGCCGATGTTGTTCACCACAATGTTATCCAGTCCGCCCAGGTCAACTACCTTGTTGCGGTTTATTGAGGCAATGAGATTGCTGCTCCAGGTTAATTTCCTGGTGCTGACGGGGGTGCCTCCCAGCGAAAATTCCACCCCCTTGTTTTCCACGCTGCCTATGTTGCGGGCATAAGTGGCGCCGCTGTTATAGAAAGGCGCCTGGAAATAATACAGCAGGTCCTTGATCTTTTTACGATAGGCATCTGCTGTAAAGGTGAGGCGGCCTTTAAGAAAGGCTGCATCTAAACCGGCATCGTACTGCTCCGTACGTTCCCATTTTAATGATTTAGATACGGGGTTGCCCAGCGGCGTGGTTACCGTAGGCTTATTGCCGTCAAAATAGTACGGTGCGCCGGTGCTGATCTGCGGGATGGTGGCATACGGGTTCACTGCCTGGTTGCCGGTTACGCCGTAGCTGGCACGCAGCTTCAGGTCAGAAAAAATGCGGTTATCCTGCATAAAGTTTTCCTTTGCAATGTTCCAGCCCACGGCCAGGGAGGGAAAGGTGCTGTATTTATCCAGCAGGTGCGATGAACCATCCACCCGCACAGCGGCTGTTAACAGGTATTTGTTCTTATAGGCATAGTTCACACGGCCCATGTAAGACTGCAAGGCATCGGCCCAGTAGCCGGAGGTAATGAGCTGTGTGCTGCCCAGTCCTAAATTATAATAACCATTCACATAGCTGATGAGGTTTACGCCCTGCGCGTTGGAATTAATGTTGCGGCGGTTCTGCTGCTCATACAGGGCGGTTACCGTAAGGGAGTGGTCGCCAAAATCACCATGGTAAGTCAGGAAATTACTGTTCTGGTAAGAGCGGTAGCGGGTATTGCCCTGTGAGGCAAAATCGCGGCCGGCCATTCCCAGGCTGGTTTCCTTGCCAAACAGCTGCTGGTTCAGCGTCCACTGAATTTCGTAAGTGTTGTTGGAGGTAAAGGTGAGTCCCGGCAATATGCGCCAGGTAAATACGCCTGTTCCTGTAAGGTTGGTAGCGCTGTTATCTACCTGCTGGTTGCTGGCCTGGGCCACAGGGTTAATTTGTATGGAACCGTATTGGGCAGACAGGATGTAGTTGCCATTGGCATCGCGCACCGGGGTTGTGGGATCCCACTGGGTAGCCTGCGCAAACGGGTCTATCAGGTCGCCGGGATAAACTGTGTTGCGGTTTTGCGGAAACAGCGCGGTTACATTCACCTTCAGGTCCATCTTATCGTTCAGCTTCACATCCACATTGCTTCTTAATGTAGTGCGTTTGTAATACTGGTTCAGGATAAGGCCCGGCTGGTCCAGGTGATTAAAGGAAAACAGGTAGCGCACGCCGGTGTTGCCGCCGGACACGCTCAGCTGGTAGTTCTTTATCCACGGGCTTTGCTGCAGCTCTTTTTGCCAGTCGGTGCCGCCCCTGGCTTTCAGGTCCTGCAGCTGCGCATCGTTAAAGGCAGGCGGGTTGCCCGACAGCTGGAACTGCGTATTTACTGTACGGGCAAAGTCGTAGGCATTCATGAGATTCAGCTGTTTGGGTATGCTGGCCTTGCTGAACCAGGTGCTGAAATCTACACGGGTTTTGCCCACCTTACCGGTTTTGGTGGTTATCAGCACTACACCGTTAGAGCCCCTGGAGCCATAAATGGCGGTGGCGGAAGCATCTTTCAATATTTCCATCGATTCAATATCATTGGGGTTCAGCGACTCCACGCTGCCGCCAATGTACCCGTCTATCACATACAAAGGCTCATTGGAGCCGGTAATGGAGTTAACGCCGCGAATGCGTACGCTTAACCCGGTGCCGGGCTGGCCGCTGTTGCTGGCTACCTGTACGCCGGAGGTGGTGCCCTGCAAAGCCTGCTCTACCCTTACCAGGGGGCGTTTAACCAGCTCCTCCGACTTAACGGTGCTGGTAGCGCCGGTAACATCCCTTTTGCGCTGCACACCATACCCTACTACTATCACATCGTTCAGGGAGCGGGCATCGGCCCTGAGGCGAACCGTTACTGTTTGGCCGCTTACCGGTACCTCCTGCTCGGAATAACCGATATACGATACAATTAAAACCGGGTTAGCAGGGCCCTGCTCCCCTGCATTGATCTGAAAATTTCCGGCAGCATCTGTAATAGTGGAAACCGTGGAGGCCTTTAACCGGACCGTGGCTCCCGGCAATGGCTGGTTGCTTTCATCTGTTACCGTGCCCTTTATAACGTGTTGCTGGGCATGCACATCCAGGAAACCAAATGCCATGATGAGTATCAGTACTAATCTTTGCATAACGGGATAGTTTCGATTTAACTTTTTGATTGAGATAATAAGGATGCAAGTAAGGCCGGGCACACTAACGCGGGCATTAATAACGGGCTAACAACTAAATTAATTTGTAGGGCTGCTTTAACAGCGGCCTTAACGCGTTATATTATTTTCTTGTAACAGGCTGGTTATGAGTAAGTTTGGGATTATCCGGTCCCATATTTTTTACTTCATCTCATTAAACACTTCATTAAAAGTACCATGGAAATCCTCCCCATACATATGATGGTATTCCTTGGCAAACTTGTTAAACAGGGCTTTGGCCATAGAGTGGCGGCCCAGCTGGCCCAGGCTTTTGCATTTTACACGCAGGGCCTCTTCATTTACAGGGTCAAAAACAAAAATGCCGTTAGCTATTTCTATAAGGAGTTCGGGGTCGCCGTTGAACTGCACGGCTGCGGCCGACAGTGCGGATAAGACCATGCCGGAAATTTCGGACTGCATATCTTCAAGCCAGGGATAGGCCGTATCTGCCAGCAGGGAGCCGCGCTGTATAATAGACAGCAGCTGTTGCAGCTCTTTCCTGGTATGCACGCCCGAAGGGCGGCACAGCTGCAGAAAAGCTTCCAGGTCTATATATATACAGTCTTTGGAATAATGCAGGCTCCAGCGGTCGGCGTCTTTTACAAAGCTGCAGGTACCCAGCTTATCCAGTATGGCTTTGAGCTTTACCATGTTCACAGAACGGTTGTTCTGCGCCTCCTTGCTGGACTTATCGCGCCACAGCGTGGCATACAGCTTTTCGGATGAAATGCCCTTGCCGGACCATAATGTGTGCGTGGCGATAATCAGGAAAAGCTCTTTCAGCAACGGCGTGAACGAGCGGGTTACATCCTGCCCTTCCTTGTCATATACCTCAAACTGACCGAATAAAAATACTTTGGCAGGCGGGCATTCTTCTTCTTCCACAGGGGTGAGCGTGGCCATATGGCCAATAGCCTCCGGCTCTTCTTCGGGCACCGGCGCATTTACAGCAGGCGGCTGCGCGCTTTTACGTTTCCGTTTCCGGTAGCCCCATACGCCTGCTCCTGCTCCTGCCAATGCCAGCAACGCCAGGTAATACCACCGGCGCGGCGTTTGTTTTTCGGGCGCAGGCGGCAGCAGCTGGTTGGGTGGAAAGGCAATGGTGTAAACTTTTACACTGGCCGTTCCTTCTTTAGATGTATAAATGGTTACGCCTACCAGCTTTTTGCTGTTGGCGCAATAATACAAGTCGGCAAACGACTGCACATCATGATAGCTGTAAGGGATGGTGGTGCCCAGCAGCTGGTAACCGGGCGATTGCAGGGAGCCGCGTATGAGCTGCAGCTCAGAGTTGAACTTGTCATTCGGGTATACCAGCGCATAATATTCTTTGGCGGCGGCATCAATTACCAGGCTGTTGGCAAAGCAGAACTGCTGCTCGGGCTGCGCCAGCCGGTAAACGGTTTTAAAGGTGCGGTCTTTAACGCTAAAGGTCAGCAGGTCGTAATAATACTTTGGGTTTACCACCTGGCTGCCGGTGCTGCTGCCGTAGCCGCCTATAATGTAAGCGGTGTCGCCTTTTTCATTGGCGCCTAATGCGGCCAGGTAGCGCGGCAGGAAACGGTCGCCGTGCGTAGCCAGCATAGTGTCCCACTCCCGGCCGGGCAGGTAATAGCGCTGCACCCGGTTCTTATATTCCAGCTGCCCGTAGCCCCCCAGTATATACAGCGAGCTGTCGTAGCCGGAAATAAATTTGTTGGCGTGCCAGTACACGGTAAGCGGCGCGGGGCTGAAATTGCTGCTCCACTTATGCGTGGTGGTGTCAAAGGTGCTTACCTTACGCTGGTCAATATAAAAATTATACAGCTGGTGCAGGAACGGATCGTATACAGACTGGTTACCGGGCAGCAGCGTATCATGCTTTTCTGCCAGCGCAAGGCTGCTCAGGGCGCCGTTATGAAAAGCTATTTTATAGAGAGAGTCTGCTGCTACTACATACAGCACTTCGTTGTTCTTATCAAAGGCCACGCTGGGAACACCTTTTATTTTCAGCTCCTGCACCTGCTTCCATCGCTGGTGCTGTGGACGGATCCAGGCGGGATTTCTTACTTCGGCCATTTTTCCGTGTAAGCTATCCCGGCTTTGATTGCCGCTGCTTTCCGACAAGGGCCAGTAATACTTTTTCCTGCTGCCTTCCCAAATGGCGATATTCCGCAGGTTCATAGGCGGAATATCCATCATCTGAAAACCTTCAAAGTTATTGGCGCCAAACAGCAGGCGGCAGCAAACATCTTTTCCGAAATTGCCACGCCCTTTTGCTACCTGTTTATTGTTTACAAACAGGGTAGCTTCCTGTGCGGAGGGATCTATCTTCAGCCGGCAGGTGCTCCATTTTCTGAAGAGGGTGGCGGTATCAATGGCAAATACCCTGGAAAATTTTTCTCCTATGAGGAAATCAAAGCGGCCGGTCTTCTGGTTATATACCAGGTCAATATTTGTGCTGTTGCTGAAAATTACGCGCAGGATGTACCCGAAATAAATATCATGATAAGGAACAAAGCTCAGGTCAAAGGAAATTTCAATAGGGCCAGTCAGGCACAGCGGACCATCAGGCGTCAGGTTAAGGGCGGTTCTTTTTTCCGGCACTACTTCATGACTCTGGAACTGTAACCCATAGGATTGAGCAAAACTGACCTCATTCAGCAGCAAAACTAAAAAAGCTATAAAGGCACAAAATTTCATAACGCTATGCAGCTAAAGGAAATACAATTTAGTCAAGTTTTCCTTTGCCTGCAAATTTTCTGTACCGGCGCTGCGGCTACAGGAGCGGTTAGCAGTACTACAACGTGTTAGCTTATTGCTTTGCCGGTACTTTGGCCAGCAGCCAGGTAACCAGGTCGGTCATGGCTTTATCGTTTTCATAACCTGCAGGCAAACGGCCGTTCACATACTCGTTATACAGCCAGGGATCACCTACAGCTACCACCGTGCCTTTGCCATAGCTGGTAGCGGCAATAATAGTAGCGCCGCCGGAGGTGAGCAGCGCTTTGCCGGGCGGCTGTACGCTGATAGAGCAGGCATCTTTCATGAATATTTTTTTGGTGGTGCGGAACACCGGGTCATTTTTTACCGGGATAGCGCCGTCTTCAAAATGGGCATCGTCTATCACATGGTTAATGCGTTCATCATTAAAGTGCAGGCCAAATACGGCGGCCAGCCCGTTAAAATGCTGCAGCTCCGTATTGGCGCTATCGTTAGCCAGCAGCAGCAGCACGCCGCCGTTTTTTACCCAACGGCTAATGGCCGCTACATCCTGTTTACGGATGAACTTTGGATCGGGCGACTCTTTAGCATTATCCGGGTCCACAATTATATATATATCGGCGTTTTCCAGGGTGGCGGCGGTAGGTGCTGCATACAGCGTGTGCAGGGTGGCGCCCTGCGCTTTAAATGCATCGCCCAGCTTTGAGAAGCCGTTATTACCTGTTTCTTCCCACTTATAATGGAAAGACACCATTTTGCCGGCGGCATTTTTCTGATGCTCATTGTTAAACCAGGAGTCGAGCGTAACGTTTTTTTCCTGTGCATGAAGCGCAGCAACGTGGAAGCAGGCCAGGGCCATGCAGGTGTAAACCATTTTCATGCTTCCAATTTATAATATTCTGCGGGAAAAAACCAGCCGCCTTCTTCAGAAAAAAATATTTTGTCAGATACCAATTGGTATCTATATTTGTATCATGAAATTTGAGCCGAAATCGGAAAAAACACGGGCATGGATCATTGAAACCACTGCCGGCATATTCAATAAGAAGGGATATGCAGGCACTTCCATCTCGGACCTGACGGAAGCTACCGGTATGACAAAGGGCGCTATTTACGGGAACTTCGAGAATAAGGAAGATATTGCCGTGGCTGCGTTTGAGTACAATTTAAAAGTACGGATAGGCATTATCCGCAGCGCCCTGGAAAAAGCTGCTACCTACAGGGAAAAGCTGCTGCTGTATGCAGATATATACCGCCCCAGCCGGAAAACGCCCTTCCCTGAAGGGGGCTGCCCCATGCTGAACACTGCCGTGGAGGCAGATGATACCCACGAGCTGCTGCGCGAAAAAGCGGCGCAGGCCCTGGAAAATTCCCGCAGGTTCCTGGAAGAGCTGGTGAATAAAGGCATGGCAGCGGGCGAGTTTGTGCAGGGCATAAATGCCCGCAAGTTCGCCACCGGCATGCTTAGCATGATTGAAGGCGGCATTATGCTTGCCGGCACTACCAAAAAGAACAAGGATATGGAGCTGGTGATGGATGCAGTAGCCGACCTGGTAAACGGCATTTGCGTATAGGCTTTCTTTTTGTATTATTAAATACCAATCGGTATCTATCTATAATAATAAAAATATAAACATCATGAAAACGAGCAACAACACCATCCTGATAACCGGCGGCAGCGCCGGCATTGGCTTTGCAATAGCCAAAGCATTTCTTAAAAAAGGCAACCGGGTAATTATTACCGGGCGCGATGCCCAACGCCTGGAAAAAGCGGCGTCCGCGCTTCCCGGTGTAACAACACTGGTTAGCGATGTAAGCAGCGAAGCGGATGTAGATAAGCTTACGGAAACCATTCGTACCCGGTTTCCGCAGCTGAATGTGCTGGTGAACAATGCCGGCTATGCTGCTTACCACAAGCTGGAGCCGGGCGTTGAAACCTGGAAAGCAGCTGCCGATGAAATGCATACGAACTACATATCTGTAATACGCCTTACGGAAAAGCTGCTGCCTATACTGCAGCAGCAGCCCAGCGCCGCTGTTGTAAATGTAAGCTCCATTGCTGCGTATGCGCCGGGCCTGCATATTCCTACCTACAGCGCCAGCAAAGCGGCCCTGCACTCTTATTCCAAAATACTGCGCCTTGCCCTCAAAGATACCGGCATACAGGTGTTTGAGCTGATGCCGCCCCTGGTGAACACCGATTTTTCCGCTGCTATTGGCGGCGCCAGCGGCATTGCACCGGAAGTGGTTGCACAGGACCTGCTGAGCAGCATGGAGCAGCAAGTGTTCAGCATTCATACCGGCAATACGGCTAAGATCTATGAAGCGCTGAAGGTATCGCCCATTGCCGCCATGAACGCGCTGAACGGCATTCCGGCGTAAAAAAACAATTCCGGCCTGTTAAGCTGGCCGGAATTTGTTTTTTATGAATTACGAATTCGTCAATTACGAATTATGAATTAAGTGTGCGACCTTCTACAACGTTCCTTTTTTCATTTCAGACACTGCATAATCCACTGCCCGGGCAGTAAGCGCCATATAGGTAAGCGACGGGTTCTGCGTAGAGGTAGAGGTCATGCAGGCGCCATCGGTAATAAATACATTCTTGCATGCGTGCAGCTGGTTCCATTTATTCAGCAGCGATGTTTTGGGATCGTGCCCCATGCGCACGCCGCCCATTTCGTGAATATCCAGCCCAGGCGCCTGTTTGCTGTCAAAGGTTTCGATATTGGTAAACCCTGCTTTGGTATACATATCCTTAAACTGCTCAAAGAAATCCTGCACCATTTTTTCATCATTGTCATCATACCCGATGTTGATGCGCAGCAGCGGAATGCCCCATTCATCCTTCTTATCCGCATGCAGGCTTACCATATTGCTTTCCTTGGGAATGGTTTCTCCCATCATCTGTGATGATACGTACCAGGGGCTCAGGGCAGCGCCGGCCAGCTGCTGCTTCAGCTCCTCCCCTATGCCGGAGGTGTCCTGCGCGTGGAAACGGCCTGAGAAAAAGGAGGCGGCATAGCCACGCAGGAAATCTGTTTCCTGCTTAAACACATTGCGGAAACGCGGCACATAGGCGCTGGTAGGACGGCGGCCATCGGTGGTAAAATCCTTAAACCCGTCGTAAACAGCGGATATGCGTGCCCGGTAGTTGTGGAACGCCACATACTTGCCCAGCAAGCCATTATCGTTGCCTAACCCGTTGGGAAAGCGGGAGGAGGTAGAGTTAAGCAGCACCAGGTTGGTATTTAAAGCGCCTGCATTCAGAAAAATAACCGGGGCGTAGTATTCACTTACTGCTTTGGTGCTTGCATCAATCACACGTACGCCACCGGCTTTGCCCTTGTGCTCATCGTATATAATACTATGCACCACGGAAAACGGGCGCAAAGTAAGATTACCGGTTTTTTGCGCCCAGGGAATGGTAGTGGAGTTACTGTTAAAGTAACCGCCAAACGGGCAGCCGCGCTGGCACAGGTTACGGCCCTGGCATTGGTTGCGCCCCTGCTGCTTGTGTATTTCCCCGGGCTGGGACAGGTGTGCGCAGCGTGCATATATCACGTGGCGGTTCTCATAATTTTTTGCTACCACACCTTTAAAATAATCTTCCACGCAGGTAAGCTCCCAGGCCGGCAGAAATTCGCCATCCGGCAGGTTGGGTATGCCATCCTTATTACCGCTGATGCCTACAAACTTTTCTACGTAGCTGTACCAGGGCGCCAGGTCTTTATAGCGGATAGGCCAGTCAACCGCAAAGCCGTCGCGCTGCGGACCTTCAAAATCATAATCGCTCCAGCGCTGTGTTTGCCGCGCCCACATAATGGACTTGCCGCCTACCTGGTAACCGCGGATCCAGTCAAACGGCTTATCCTGTACGTAAGGATGCTCCGTATCTTTTACAAAAAAGTGCATGGCATCTTCCCGGTAGGCGTAACAACGGCTGATGGAGGGATTGGCTTCCTGTATATCTGCCGGTACCTGGCCATGGTGGCTGAACTCCCAGGGATACATGTTGGTGGTTGGATAGTCTTTTAAGTGCTGCACATTACGGCCGCGTTCCAGCAGCAACGTCTTATATCCTTTTTCGCACAGCTCTTTTGCGGCCCACCCGCCGCTCATGCCGGCGCCTATTACAATCGCGTCAAAAGTATTATCCTGCTT
This sequence comes from Chitinophaga sp., assembly GCF_035761305.1. GTDB lineage: Bacteria > Bacteroidota > Bacteroidia > Chitinophagales > Chitinophagaceae > Chitinophaga. The sequence continues at coordinate 20,419 of NZ_DASTRI010000021.1, forward strand.
ACTATTGCTCATATGCTCAGTTATCTATTGCGGGTGATACTTTGCTTACTGCTATACAGCCGTGGAAACGGCCGGGTACCAGCTCGTACACCTTTACTTTGGTTAAAAAATACTGCGATCCGGTAAAGCCTTCTATGGTGTACCTTTTCAGCAAATGGAAAAAGGCATTTACATTATCAGGCAGGTTTTTACCGGTGTTGAGGGTGGCTACCCACTGCTGCTGCCGCGCAGGTGTACATTTAAGAAAGGGGCTGCCTTCTTTTTGCTTTACCAGGGCCTCAAATTTTTGCAGGCCATCGTAAAACTGCGCCTGCTCCTGCGCGCTGCAGCAATCATCTATCATGGTTAATGCAAACCGGTGCGCGCCGGTTTCCTTTGCGCCGGGGGTAGAGGTAGTGGGAATAATAATGGCGGCCATGGCTGCCAGCATGTCTTCCTCCTCCCCGTTCAGCTTCAAATGTTTGTAGGCCACAGCCGCTTTACGCGGGCGCTGCACACAGGACGGCAGCAGGGTTACGCCTGCTGTTACCACTACCAGGGTGCGGAGGGCCGAACGTCTGTTCATGTTCATTTGCTAATCAGGTCTGTTTTATTTACTGCTCATATCCGTGTTGCTGATAAAGGCAATGCGCTTGCTGTCGGGCGACCAGGAGGGCGTGTTAATGGAGCCCTGCCCGCCGTAAAAGTAGGCAATCACCTTTGGCGCGCCGCCGGCTACGGGCATCAGGCGCAGGTACACGTGCTTATAAGGCGGATGCACGTCCGGCTCTACTTCTTCTTTCAGGAAAGAGAGGAATACCATCCACTTTCCATCCGGCGATATGTGTGCGAACCAATTATTGAATGCATCGTCCGTTACCTGCTCCTGCCCGCTGCCATCCGGCCGCATGCGCCATATCTGCATGGTGCCGGAGCGCACGGAATTAAAGTAAATATACTTCCCATCCGGCGAATATTCAGGCCCATCATCCAAACCTTTTGTGTTAGTAAGCCGTATTTCTTTACCGCCGGCTGCCGGCACCCGGTACACATCAAACTCACCGTTGCGCTGCCCGCAGAATACCAGGTACTTACCATCCGGCGACCAACCATGCAGGTACGACGGGCCTTTTGGCGTTACCTGCTTAGGCGTGCCGCCGGTTACCGGCACCGTATAAATGATGGAGCCGCCCAGCGCTTTTACATTGCTGCTAAGACCCAGCATGGCGCCGTCAAAAGACAGCACATGATCGTTATTGTTGTTTTTTATTTCCCCGGTATTAAGCGGCACGGGCTGCCGCGCGGCAAGATCAAAGGTATACATAAGGCCTTTGTAGTCGTTAAATACCAGCGATCTGCCGTTAGCCATCCAGTTAGGGGCCTGTATGGAATAAGGTACTGTATATACAATTTCGCGGTTGCCGGTAGCAATGTCCAGCAGCTCAAGGTTGCTGCCCAGGGTCATACGGGTGCCGGCATCCGCTTCCCCCTGGAACGGCGCGGTAATGCGCACATCGCGGAACACGCCGGTTTCCAGCACATCGGCATTATGGCTGCCTGTAAACAGGCCCACGTACACTTCGTTGCCCAGGTCAATATCTGTTACCTGCGCCGTTACAAATGGCTCTCCAAAACGCGCTACCCGCATGGTGTAGGTATTGCCTTTTCTTTCCAGCTGCAGCACGTCGGCATGGGTAAGGGCCGATCGTATCTCTTCTGTGTTAGCCCCGGCGGTTTTGCGGTACTGCAGGGAGGTGAGGCCATCCCCATGGGCTACTACATTTACATGGGCGGAGTTACTGTCCAGGCTTTTACGCACCATCCAGCCCACCTTGCGGTGCTCCTCTATACCTTTGCCAACAAAGGCTACGCGGGCATACAGGATAAAATCACCACTAAGGCGTTTATATGCATAATGAAATTCATCGTGATCAAACCACACATTATAGCCGGCGCCGGAAATAACGTATTGCTGCGTTTGCGCAATATAGGTAGCGGTACCCGGCTTTACAGGGTTGCCTACATCGGTATGGCCATCAAAAATACCTAGGGAACTGTTTTGCGCATGAGCGGCAAGCGCAGTGCATATAAGCACCGGCAGCAGGCTGACGTGGAATAACCTTTTTCTCATAACATATGTTATTAACAGCCTGCTATACCAGGTTTTTCTTAATGTAGCCTATGCTTTTGGCAATGCTTGCAAACGGATCACCGGGACATTTATCCTCCTCTACAAAAAAGTATTTTAAACCGGCTTCCTGCGCATGTTTGAAGATGTTCTTAAAGTTAATGGTGCCGCTGCCCACCTCTGTAAACTTACGTTCCGGCGTGCTATCCATATCCTTTACATGCCAAAGTGGAAAGCGGCCCCGGTGCTCGTTCATCAGCTTAACCGGATCCATGCCTGCCCTGGTAACCCAGTAAATATCCATTTCCATTTTTACCAGGCCGGCATCTGTATCATGCAGTAATATATCGTAAGGGTACTGGCCGTTCTGTTGCTGAAATTCAAAGTCGTGGTTATGGTAGCAAAACTGTATGCCAGCTTTTTTGCAGGTTTCGCCGGCTTTATTAAAATCAGCCGCCAGCTGTTTGTAATGATCCGGGTTGCCGCGCTCCTGCGGGGAAAGGAAGGCGCACACCATGTATTGAATACCTACGGTAGCTGCATCGTCTACCGCTTTATCCCAACCATGCAGCATGGTGCCTTTTACATCGGCCCCTTTCATTTTCTCCGCTCCCAGGCGGTAATGGCTGCTGGGCATAACAAGGCCCTGCTGTTTCAGTAATGCGGCAAAGGCTTTGGCGTTCATACCGTAAAACTGCTGCGTGCCGGTATAGGTAGCACCTTCTACAGCGTTGTAGCCCAGGCCGGCCACCCGCTGCAGGGTACCCGCAGCATTCTGCTGCATGGCATCCCTTACCGTGTACAGCTGCAGCCCAATATAGCGGGAAGATACGGGTAATAACGCGGAGGGGCGGATGAGCAGGCCGGCGGAAGCCAGTGTAGTGGCTTTAATGAATGATCTTCTTGAAGTCATGGGACAGGTTTTTCTGCTTTATGCAGGTGAACATAACGTGTTGATGACGGCACTGAAGATAATAATAAAAGCGGGGGGATGGAACGTTACCGCCTAGCTATTTATATAAATAGCAACCTCCGGAAAATGTAAAATATTGAATGTAAAATGCTACATGAAAAAGTGAGTGGCCATACGTCCCTTTTACATTTTACATATAGCATTTTACATGCCGACCAGGTTTTAGCGGCGGTATAAGCGAACATGCATCTGCCTGCCGGCAAATGAGGATGGTTGGATAATTATGGTATAACGGCTATGCCTGGTCCTGCTCAAGCGGCTTTTCCACAAATGCTTTGAGGTTGGTGCCAATGATCGCCGTCCAGCCCTGCAGGAAGTTTTCCCTGGCGAAGCTTTGAATTGGAGGGAAGGTGTCCAATCCTGCGTGGGTAAGCTTTAAACGTGTTTTGCTGCCTTCGGGGAACAGCTCAAAGGTTACAAATGAGTTGCCGTCGTACCCCTCATAACGCCAGCTGTAGGTAAGCTTTTTGCCAGGCACCAGCTCCGTTATTTTACAACGGTGTGTGAACTGCTCCTTTTCATCGCCGCCGGTAAAGCTGAACTCAAAACCAATTTCCGGTTTAAAATCGTCCAGGTCAAAATACCATTCCTTCATTTGTTTAACATCTGTAATGGCTTTCCATACCCGGTTTGCCGGCGCGTTAAAAGTGCGCTCCAGCATCAGTGGTTCGTGTTGCATGGTAATTGTTTTGTGGATTATGTAACCAATTGGTTGCAATATATAAGAAACCGTTTGGTTACGCAAATTTATTTTTCAGTAGACAACATCGCCATGCTATATATGGCCAGTAAAACGAAATGTCCCAAAAGCAGCTTTTTCCAGAATAGTCTGCAGTGCTTTCCAGTAGCGGGTTCCTAGAGATTTAATCCTGTTTCGCAGGCAAAACCAAATGTCCGTATTTTCCTAATATTCAATAAAAAAACTTCCTTTTTTAATTGATTAATCGTGTGATAAAAAATTAAATTAATTAAATATAAATGCTGGAGATACAGTTAGAGGGACAGTTGGGTATTCAAAATTAACCGGCGTAAATTGAGTAATTCATTGTCCCTGGCCAACTTGTATAATTTTGACAACCTGAAAAACAGGACATTTCGTTTTGTAAAATTGGACATTTCGTTTTATTAGTTACAACCAGGCAGCATCCTTGCCCACTGACAAACGTTGTATTACCTGGCCTATATAAACACTGTTCTATAATGTGCGGCAAAGGCCGGCATTCCCTGCAAGCGTTAATGCCGCGCAGGCGGGCTGTTCAGCCAGCGGAACGATTTTGCTTTTCAGTGCCGCAACAACAGCAGCAACCACCTGTATTCTTCCTGAACGCCGTATCTTTGCAGGATGGACTATTTCAAAAAGCTGCTTGACCTGCTGAAGATTGAAGAGGAAGAAGACCGCCTTACCTACCAGCAACTTACCGCTACCGCCTCCTTAAATGTACGCCGCGCCAACGGCCTTACCTGGTACCCTGTTGCCATTAAAGATACAGAGCTGGGCCGGGGCGATTATTTAACGGTAGAAGTGGAACGCACCACCAACCAGGACCTTACCCACCAGTTCCGGCCGGGCGTTTCCGCCGCCTTATTCTCCAACCACGATGCTAAAAATAATCGTGTAGAAGGCACCATTGCCTGGCAGGGCGGCAACCGCATGAAAATAACCCTGCGCACCGACGAGCTGCCGGAATGGAGCCGCGACGGTAAGCTGGGTATTGATCTGCTGTTTGACGACAACAGCTATGACGAAATGCAGAACGCCCTGAAACAAGCCATTGCCCTGGGCGAAAAGCATGAAGAAGGACGTTTGATACAAATACTTACCGGGCAGCAAAAACCTGCCTTCCACAATGAGCTGCCGCCTTTTAACAACCCGCGGCTGAACGCCTCCCAGAACGCAGCCGTTACTAAAATACTGGCTGCCAACGACCTGGCTATTGTGCACGGCCCGCCCGGCACCGGCAAAACCACTACGCTGGTGCAGGCCATTAAAGCGCTCATAAAACAGGAACACCGGCAAATACTGGTAGTAGCGCCCAGCAATGCCGCGGTAGACCTGCTAAGCGAGCGCCTGTCGGATGAAGGGCTGAATGTATTGCGCATCGGCAATCCCGCACGGGTATCGGAAAGGCTGCTGGCTTTAACGCTGGAGAACAAAATGGCGGAACACAACAGCAACAGGGAGATCAAGCGCCTGAAAAAACAGGCCAATGAGTTCCGTGATATGGCCCATAAATACAAACGCAATTTTGGCAAAGCAGAGCGCGAGCAGCGCAAGGCACTGTTTGATGAAGCCCGCAACATTATGAAGCAGGTAGAGAAAACAGAGGAATACATTATTGACGATGTGCTTACCAAAGCGCAGGTAATTACCGCCACGCTGGTAGGCGCCAATAACTACGCCATCCGCCGCCTGAAATACCACACCGTGGTGATAGATGAGGCGGGGCAAGCCCTGGAGCCGGCCTGCTGGATCCCTATTCTTAAAGCGCAAAAGGTAGTGCTGGCCGGCGACCACTGCCAGCTGCCGCCCACTATTAAATCGCATGAGGCGGCGCGTAAAGGCTTAAACCATACCCTGCTGGAAAAATGCGTGGCACTGCATCCCGAAGCAGTGGTGCTGCTGGAAGAACAGTACCGCATGCACGAAATGATCATGGGCTACTCATCCGGCATTTTTTACAGCGACCAGCTGAAGGCGCACGCCTCTGTTGCGCAGCACCTGCTGTTTAACGAAGATATGCCGCTGGCCTTTATAGACACCGCCGGCTGCGGGTTTGAAGAAAAGCAGGATGGCACCAGCACCACCAACCCGGAGGAAGCCGCCTTCCTGTTCCGGCATTTAACACTGCTGGCCACCGCGCTGCATACGTATTATCAGCCGCAGGATTTTCCTACCATCGCTATTATTTCTCCCTACAAGCAACAGGTACAGGTGCTGCAGGAGCTATTGCTGCATACGCCGGTGCTGCAGGCGCACCGCAATAAAATATCCGTGAACACGATAGACAGCTTCCAGGGACAGGAGCGGGACATCGTGTACATCAGCATGACCCGCAGCAACACGGAAAACAACATCGGCTTCCTTTCCGACATACGCCGTATGAACGTAGCCATGACCCGCGCCCGTAAAAAGCTGGTGGTCATTGGCGACAGCGGCACCCTTTCACAGCTGCCTTTTTATGCAGACTTTATTACCTATGCAACGAACCGCAATGCGTATCAAAGCGCATGGGAGTTTGCGGAATAGCAGCCCGGCAACTCAGATGACATGCCGCTTTCCTGCTGTTGCCAGCTGCTGCTGCACGCGGGCGGCATGAGCGCGTAATCCGGTATCGGTAATATAGGGGTCAACATCTATTACAGGACTAAGCAGCTTTTCTTTATACACGGTTTCAAAAGCGTGGTAGTGCAATTTAAAATGCCATTGACCGGATAAATGATCAAACACCTGCCGGGCCTTTGCCGGCAGCGAAGCGTGGTCCACCACCAGGTAAGCCGTATGCGGCAGCTGCCCTATATGCTGCAGGATGGCTTCGTTATAATTGATCCACACCTTTAAAAAATCTGCCGCAAACTGTTTGCAGAGCGCTGCTTTAAAATGCCTGCCTTTGATGAGGTTCCACCACCGGTAAGCCAGCCGGCTTTTGTTCAGGCGGCGTTGCTCCAGCTCAAATTGATACAGGCGTGTAAGCATAGAGCTTACTACCTGCTGGTAGCTGCGCCATATTACCAGGTAACGGGCACGCGGCAGCAGCTGCCGGTAAAAGTCCAGGAACAGGCAGGTGCGCGGGTCTTTCCAGCCCCATTGCTCCTGCGCAGCGTTTTTGCTTTGCAGCAAAACCTTCAGCTGCTGCACATGCTTTTCAGGCAGGGCTTTCAGCGTATGATGTATGAACCCGTTCTCACCCAGGTGGTGCGCGCCAAGCGCCTGCCGGTGGTAATTAAAAAAGTCCAGGTCCTCAAAATGCCCGTCCTCATTGCCTAAACCAGGCCCCATCAGCTGCGCGCCCACATGCAGCCCGCAGGTATGCAGCCATTGTGTAATAAGGGAAGTACCTGACCGGTGCATACCGGTAATTACCAAAACATTGTTCTCCATAAATGACGAATGATTTTACTTACGCGCGTGCATGCTCAGGTACGCGCATAACGGTGCATGGCTTCGTGCCCGGCAGCGTGCCGGATCATGGCCAGTATTTCACTGGCGCAGGCGTCTATTGTTTGCCGGTGTGTATGTAAATGCAGGTCCGGGGCGGCAGGCGCTTCAAACGGATCATTAATGCCGGTTAAATTATACAGCTTGTCGGGATGCCCGTGGGGCAGCAGGGCACGCTTATATAAGCCCTTAGTGTCGCGCTGCACCAGGGTTTCCAGGTCACAGTCCACAAACACCGTGCGTACCTGTTTATAAGTGCGGGCCAGCTCCCGGCGCACAGCTTCATACGGGTTAATGGCGCTGATAATACATACCACGCCATGCACCGATAGCTTGCTGGCTACAAAGCCAAGCCGGCGTATGTTTTCGCAGCGGTCTTCTTTGGAAAAGCCCAGATCTTTGCATAATGCCTTGCGGTAAGCGTCCCCGTCAATGATCTCCACAGCTATACCGTATGCTGCTGCTTTGCTTTTCACCTGGGTGGCAATGGTTGTTTTTCCCGCTCCCGACAGTCCGCATAGTTGTATGATCATAACCCAATTTTTACAGGCAGATGGTACAAAACAGCTGACAGATATGGCTCAAATGGCAGTTAAATATATTGAATACGGGCAAATTACGTACCACCACCGGAAAAAACGTAAAAGATAGATGAAACCAGTATTTGTATCTATAATTCCCCGGTGGAATGTAAAATGTAAAACCGATGAATGTAAAATGTAAAAGTTAATGCAACTGTACGCTGCATTAACTTTTACATTTTATATTTTACATTTAAAATTCTACATTCTTATAAAATTCTACATTCTTACTTTATGGTTCTAAAAAACCGGCTCCAGCGCGGGCCTTCTTTGTCATAGCTCAGCCACGTGATCCACGCCTTGCCTACTACATGGTCTTCCGGCACAAAGCCCCAGAAGCGGCTGTCCAGTGAATTGTGGCGGTTATCGCCCATCATCCAGTAGTAATCCATTTTAAAGGTATAAGTAGCTGCGGGTTGGTTATTAATGTAGTACTTACCATCCTTTTCCTCCAGCAGGTTACCTTCATACACCGCTATGATGCGGCGGTACAGCGCAATGGTACTGGGGTTAAGATCAACAGTCTGCCCCTTTTTTGGTATAACCAGCGGTCCAAAATTATCCTGGTTCCAGTGATAATAAGCGGTATCATGCGGAAAAACGGATGCATCCCTGTTATGGCTGGTATCTATATCCTGCACAATGCTTTTAACCACGCGGAAAGTTTTCAGGGTAGCTGCGTCACCGGGGGTAAGATTGTACTGGTAGCGGCCGGCCGTATCGCCGGGCACCGGCGGGTCTATAAGGCCCATATCTTGCATGCGGCCGGCATTCAGCTCCTCACCCTCTGTTTGTACCCAATAAGGCATTTCACTATGGGGCGATATGAACGCCTTTTCATTATTCACATATACGATACCGTTAGTGATCAGCAATGTATCGCCTGGTATGGCTACGCAGCGTTTAATAATATTTTCCCGTTTGTCAACAGGGCGCGCCAGTATATGATAGCGCTTCCATACCTCATCCCGGCCCAGCCTGCGCACCAGGTCATAATAATTACGGCTTTCCTCCACTTCCAGCGCCACGGTGTCGCCTTCGGGCAGGTTAAATACTACTATATCATTGCGCTTAATATGTGTAAAGCCCGGCAGCCGGTGGTATTTCCATTCCACGGCGGTGCTGTAAGAGGGCATGTATTTGGTGAAAGGCATTTTGTTATGCACCAGGGGTATGGCCAGCGGTGTCATAGGAATACGCGGCCCGTAGCTGATCTTACTTACAAACAGGTAATCATTTACCAGCAATGTCCGCTCCATGGAGCCGGAGGGAATACAATATGCTTCAAAAATAAATGTACGGATCACGGTGGCTGCTATGATGGCAAACACGCCGGCATCCAGCCACTCGCGTACTTTGGATTTCTTTGGCTTGGCGGGGTCAGAACGCTTTTTCCAGGCAGGGAATCTCATAGTGCATTGTTTTTATTGGAATTAAAGTAACAAATACGACTGAAACCTGGCTGCAGAATGTTACCAGTGGTAAACATCGCATCAGGCGCATAGGGCAAAACTTACTTCCAGTTTATCCTATTCCACAATGCTGGTTCTGCGATGAAAAAGCACCGGCCGCACTAATTCCCAATCCCATACAACCCAACCGTACAAAGGATTACGTATGTATGCCCCATATGTACAATTTTTGAAAAAACGGGGAATATATCACCATTTTAATAGGATAAGCGGGCAAAAAAATCTAAATTTATAACATGAAATTCCACAGCAAAATCACTCGGGTCCTTTTTGCTTTTATAGTATGCTTGTTATGTTATACCACTTCCATTGCCCACGCCGCTCCATCAAAATTTAAAGTAATTGCATTCTATACCGGTAAGGAAGACCTGGCGCATATCAGCTTTGTGCATGAAGCCAATAAATGGTTTCCTGCCATTGCCAAACAATATCATTTCACTTACGACGCTACCAACAACTGGGATAATTTAAACGACAGCTTCCTGGCCAACTACCAGGTTGTAGTATTCCTGGACACGCGGCCCGAAGCGCCTGCGCAACGCGAAGCTTTTAAACGGTTTATGGAACGTGGCGGCGGATGGATAGGTTTTCACTTCGCCGGGTTTGCGCTTACCCCCTCTGCCTACCCGCAGAACTGGAACTGGTATCATAATGAGTTCCTGGGCGCCGGCTCTTATGGCAGCAATACCTGGCGGCCTACGTCGGCCTTCTTAAAGGTGGAGGACCGCAGGCACCCTGCTACCCGCCACCTGGATAGTATTATAAAAGCTTCTCCCAACGAATGGTACCGCTGGGAAAATGATCTGCGCAAAAACCCGGATATAGAAATACTGTTGTCTATTGACGCCAGCAGCTTTCCGCTGGGCACCGGGCCCAAACAATCTGAAATATGGCACAGCGGGTACTATCCTGTTGTGTGGACCAATAAACGCTATAAAATGTTATACGTAAATATGGGCCATAATGATATGGACTATGAGGGTAAAACCAACAGAACATTATCTCATACGTTTGGCAACAAGCAACAAGACCAGCTGATCGTAGACGCATTATTATGGCTGGGAAACGGAAAACACAAAAAAAATTAACCGATGGAAGTACTGCAAACCTTGTATCACGAATTAATTTCCTTCCTGGGAATAGGACAGCTGCTGAAAATGTATCAAACAGGCGACTACAGCACTTTGCTTACATTTAATGGCGTGTTAACAGCCGTTTCACCGGTGATCCCTTTCCTGCTGCTTATTGAAGCAGGCCGGGCCCTGGTGTATAAACGCTTTAAGATAGATGACTATAAAATGCCCTTTCTCATTTTTGTGCTAAACCGTTTTATAGGCCGCTTTATTTCAATTGCCGCCATAGCATTCTGCATTGGCGTGTTTGAAAAGTTTGCAATATTCAAAACCTCGTTCACCTGGTACTGGCTTATATACGGCTATATTATCTGGGAGTTCTCCCATTTCATTTACCACTACCTGGGGCATAAGGTGAGAATATTCTGGTGCCTGCATTCCACGCATCATGCGCCGCAGAACATGAACCTGTTTGTAAGCCATGCGCACTTTTTCCTGGAAGGGCCTTACGCAGATGTGATCCGCACCAGCATTTGCATACTGGCCGGCGTTAACCCGCCCCTGCTGTTCTTTATTATGTTTATAGACGGGTTCTGGGGAGCGTTTATCCATGCAGGTGAGAACCTGCTGCCGGATGGCCGCCTGGGCTTCCTCAACAAAATTATCCTTACCCCTTCGGCGCACCGCGTGCATCATGCGCGCAACCCGCTGTATATGGACACTAATTTCTGTAACCTGCTTAACATATGGGATAAAGTGTTCGGTACCTTCCAGTATGAAGAAAAGGCTGTACCCATTGAGTACGGCATTACCCGGGAAATGAACCCGAATAACCTGCTGGATGTGTACTTCGGCGAGTTCTACTACCTGTTCAAAGACATCCGCAAAGCACCCGGCATAAAGAACAAGCTGCTGTACATTATAATGCCCCCGGGCTGGAGCCATACCGGCGATCATAAAACCGCCAATATTGTAAAGGCAGCCTACCGGCATGAGGAGGAAGAAAAGTTGCGGCAGCAGGCTGCGCTGCAAACACAGGACCTGCCGCTTGAAACTGCAGGCCAGGCTGTGTAGTTTAATCAGCAATATTGCATACACATATTACGGAACGGTTGCAGCAGCTGCAGCCGTTCCGCTTTTTAAGGGCCATGGCCTGATCATTGCTATAGGTTTCACAAAGGAGCAGCAGTATGAACAGGTCCATCACTATTGAGCTGGAGGGCGTGCAGTATATGGTAGACGTTGATATGGAGCTACAATCATCCAACATTGTGTACCATGTAAAAACACCCCAGCACTTTACCGGAGATTTGCCCGCAAGTTTTGACATTGTACAGCACGACGATGCCTCTGTGCATTTACAGGATGCCGTTCAGGCCAACACTTCAAAAGGGGAACAGCTTATAGGAGCCATTTGCGAGCAGCTGCGAACCCTGCCGCCCCAGTTCAAAGGCAGTAAAGGCGGGGAGCAAAAACCTGATCAGCTGTAGCGGTCGTTACGCCACGGATAAGCTGTATTTGAATAACCTCTTTGTTCCCAGAAACCCAAACGGTTGCCGGCCAGGAATTCGATACGGCTTATCCATTTGGAACCTTTCCAGGCATACAGCTGTGGGGTGATCATGCGTACGGGCCCGCCGTGCTCTTTAGGCAAAGGATGGCCGTTTACCGTATGCGCCAGCAGCACATCAGGCTTCAGGGCTTCTTCCAGCGCTACATTGGTAGTATAGTCATCATAACCATAGCACATAATATGGGTAGCGGTTTCTTTAGGCTGCACCAGCGCAGCAATATCCAGCAGCCGTACCCCTTTCCACGCCATATCCAGCTTAGACCAGGTGGTTACGCAATGAAAGTCGGATGTATCGTCGGTTTGCGGCAGGGCCATAAAATCGTCCCAGCTTAACACTACAGGATGCGCTACTTCACCATCCACCGTTAGCTTCCATTTATCCAGCGGTATAAAGGGCTGAGTGCCCAGGTCCAGCACCGGCCATTTTCCTGTAATGGTTTGCCCTACCGGTATTACCGGCATTCCATGGCGGTTAGGGGCGCCTTTGCCCATGGGCTTGCCATCTGACATAGAAGGCGTAGCTTTCATTTTCTCTTCAAAGCGGGCTTTAAGCTTCATGCGCGCTTCTACTACCCGTTGCAGTTTTTCCGGTGTGTCCATAGCTAAAGTTAATATTTTTTCTCCTGCACATTGGCACGTGCACAGGTGGCGGCTGCAATGAGCTTGTACCCGCCATTAGCTGACGGCCCTGCGCGCCATGCTATACTGTTCTGCATGAGCAATTTACAGGCATTATAATTGATACAGGTATAGCAAAATCATGAATAACAACTATGAGCAGACCAACTTACCCCGGACAAGCCTACCCTTTAGGCGCTACCTGGGATGGGCAAGGTGTGAACTTTGCCATCTATGCCGAAAATGCCACCCGGGTTGACTTGTGCCTGTTTAATGAACCAAAAGGCGCATCGGAAACAGAATGTGTATCACTTACAGAACGTTCCTATCATGTATGGCACGCATACCTGCCCGATGTTAAGCCGGGGCAATTATACGGCTACCGCATAGAAGGGCCGTATGAACCGCATGACGGCCATCGCTTTAATCATAACAAACTGCTGATAGACCCATACGCCAAAGCCCTTACAGGCACTATAGAATGGCACGACTCCCTGTTTGGTTATGAAATGGGACATCCTGAGGAGGACCTCAGCTTTAGCACCACAGACAGTGCTCCCTATTTGCCGAAATGCGTAGTGGTAGATGAAGATTTTGACTGGGAAGGAGATAAGCCGCTTAAAACACCTTATAACGAAAGCGTGATCTATGAAACGCATGTGAAAGGTTTTACAAAGCTGCATCCTGATATTCCTGAAAATGAACGCGGCACCTATAAAGGCATGAGCCACCCGGCTGTTATTAAATACCTGCAGGACCTGGGCGTTACCGCGGTAGAGCTGATGCCGGTGCACCATTTTGTTACAGACCGGCACCTTGCCGATAAAGGGCTTACCAATTACTGGGGTTATAATACCATCGGCTTTTTTGCGCCGGATGTGCGTTACTCCGCCGGCGGCTGCTGCGGCGAGCAGGTGCGCGAGTTCAAGGAAATGGTAAAAGCCCTGCACAAAGCAGGTATAGAGGTAATACTGGATGTAGTGTACAACCATACTGCAGAAGGCAACCACCTGGGGCCAACGCTTTCCTTCCGGGGCATTTCCAATGATGCCTATTACCGGCTTATGGATGATAAGCGTTATTATATGGATTACACGGGCACAGGTAATACACTGAATGCCCGCCTGCCCAGCGTATTACGCCTGATCATGGACAGCCTGCGTTATTGGGTGCTGGAAATGCATGTAGATGGTTTCCGCTTTGACCTTGCAGCCACCCTTGCGCGCGAGCTGCATGAGGTAGACCGGCTGAGCGCCTTCTTTGACATTATTCACCAGGACCCTGTTATTTCGCAGGCAAAGCTCATAGCAGAACCCTGGGATATAGGCGAAGGCGGCTACCAGGTAGGCAAGTTCCCCGCCGGCTGGGCCGAGTGGAACGGCAAGTACCGCGATTGCATACGCGATTACTGGCGGGGCGCCGACAGCATGCTGGCTGAATTTGCATCGCGCTTTACCGGCAGCGCCGACCTGTATAAGGAGGAATACCGCCGCCCTACCGCCAGCATTAATTTTATTACTGCGCACGACGGCTTTACCCTGCAAGACCTGGTATCATATAACGATAAGCACAACGAAGCCAACGGAGAAGATAACCAGGACGGCGATAGCCATAACCGCTCATGGAACTGCGGGGCAGAAGGCCCCACCGAAGACCCGCTCATAAACGGGCTGCGCGAACGGCAAAAACGCAACCTGCTTGCCACGCTGTTCCTTTCACAGGGTGTGCCCATGATAGTAGCAGGTGATGAAGCAGGCCGCACGCAGCAGGGTAATAATAACGCCTATTGCCAGGATAATGAGATCAGCTGGCTGCACTGGGATCAGCTGGACCAGGAGTTGCTGCATTTTACACAACAGCTTATCCACTTCCGTTTAAAGCACCCTGCGTTTTGCCGCCGGCGCTGGTTTCGCGGGCACCCGGTAGATACCTCTACTGTAAAGGATATTGCGTGGTTCCTGCCGGAAGGCAAAGAAATGACGGATGAAAACTGGGACACCGATTTTGCCCGGTCCCTTGGCGTGTACCTGAACGGACTGGGTTTGGGCAGCCGCAATGCCAAAGGCGAACCTGTTGTTGACGACAGCTTTTACATCATCTTTAACGCGCATCATGACTCCCTTTCTTTTACACTGCCGCCTGCCTCTTACGGGGAGCAGTGGCATGTAGTGCTGGACACCGGCCAGCCGGAGGTAAAGGAAAAGCGGCAGATGTATAAATACAACAGCACCATGCAGATAGGCGGCCGCTCCATTGTGATACTGGTGTATGAAGAAGGAAAGAAAGCCAAGGAAAAGGCCCGCCAACATTAGCTTAGCTTTGTGAATGTTTGATATAAAACGATGCCGGCAATTGCCGGCATTGTTTATTCGCTTAACAAAAAGGCCACAGGAAATTTCTCCAGCATATCTGCCGGCAGTTGCCCGTTATGAAGCGTAACCGCTTCCTGCGTAAATACATGCTGCCACTTTACCGGCGCACCATCCGGCAGGCGCATGGTTAACGGCTCTCCCTCCCGGCCCGCATGGGCCGCTGCTATCAGCGGCGCCACCACCAGGCACCATTTATCCTGTTCGCGGCGTGCGTAGGCTATTACAGAATGATCGTTATGGTTGTACACCGGCAGGTATTCACCTTTTGCAAACAAAGCGGCATTCGCACGCCGCGCCTGCAAAGCTTTCCAGGTTACATACAGCTTTTCCGCACCGGCTGTGCGGTGCTGGTGCAGGTAAGCCAGCAGCTGTGCGGCGCCGGCCTTTTCCTGCTGCTGCAGGCGCGCCAGCCATTGCCCACGCTGCGCATAATTTACCGGGCGGCGGTTATCGGGATCCACAAAGCTCAGGTCCCACAGCTCGCAGCCCTGGTATATATCCGGTATGCCCGGCGCCGTGATCTTGATCAGCGTTTGCGTAAGAGAATATACCTGCGCCTGCTCATTGATCTTTTCAAAATAAGCAGCCATGCTGTCTGCAAACGGGTGGTCAGCTGCAAACAGGTTATCGATAAACTGCAGGCAGGCCTGCTCATATTCCTCATTAGGAGCAGCCCATGTGCTGTGCACCTTCGCCTCACGCAATACCTTAATGATATAGGCCGACAATCTTTCCCTAAAATCTGCGGTAATTACCCCATCTGCCGGGAAACCTGAGAGTATAGACTGGTAAATGAAATACTCATCGTTCATATCCGGCATTGCAGGCGTTTTGCCATCACCGGTAAAAGGCTTGTTCACCTGGTGCCAGTGCTGCACCTGCTGTATCCACTGGTTAGGGCACAGCGTTAGTGTGTTCAGCCGGATGCGCCCATCCTCTCCCCGCTTGGTATCATGCGTGGCTGTAGCGTTCAGTGATAAAGGATGATAACGCTGGCGGTTGCCGGCGTGTTCGTGGAAACGTATCAGCGAGCATTTGCTGCCTTCCGGCGCATCCCCTACCTCATTGTGGGATATGAGCGCATTGTACACATAAAAAGCGGTGTCTTCCACGCCTTTGGCCGTCAGCGGGCCGGTAAACTGCATCATGCGCTGCAGGAAGGGTATGCCCTGGGCGCTTTTTTTCTCCAGCTGCCAGCAGGAGCGTATCAGCTCCAGTGTATCGGTAAGATCGGGATTGCTTCTCAAAGCGCCGTCCATGGCGTATTCCAGCAGCGATATGCTGCGCGTGCTCAACGGCCATTGCTCGGGATAAATGCGGTATACCGGCAGGTGTATCATTAACAATCCCAGGGCAGCTTTTAAGTCCTGCTCCTTTACGTGTTTGCCGGCCACTCCCAGGTCATAGCAGTAACGCACCAGGTTGTCCCATTCGCCCTGCAGCTGTGTTTCCAGTATCAGCTTTTTCTTGGCCGCTACCAGCTTGTCATACTTTGCCAGTTCGGGGAACTGGCTGCGGTAATGGCGCGCTATTTTTTCAAAGCCCTGCTGGTCAGTAAGCAGCTGGCTTACATCGCCCAGGAACTCATAGCCGGTGCTGCCCTGCAGCGGCCACTCCCGCGGCATGGTTTCATTGCCGGCCAGTATTTTCTCTGCAACAATGTAGCAGCGTGCGCCAAACAGCTCGCGCAGCCGGCGTACATACCCCGCGGGGTTTTGCAAACCGTCAATATGATCAATGCGCAGGCCCTGTATTAACCCCTCCCGGTATAGCTCATGCAGGAAAGTGTGGTATTCATCAAACACCGCGTCATCTTCCATGCGCAGGCAAATCAACCCGTTTATAGTAAAAAAGCGGCGGTAGTTAATGCGGCGGTCGGCATCCTGCCAAAAGGTAAATACATAGTACTGGTGGTCCAGCAGGCCGCCAAGCAGCGCTTTATCATTATTTACCTGGTCGGTTAATTCCTGCAGGCGCTTTTCATCTGCACGTGCAAACAACGCTGCTTTCTGCTCCTGCCACTCTTTTATGGTATGTGGTTTTTCAATGCCTCTTTGCATGGCCTGCAGCCACTCCTGCGTAGCGGTATCGTCCTGCGGCAACGCATTTAACAGCACCTCATAAGCGGGCGCGGATAAGGGAAATGCCAGCCCGCCATGCTTTACCTGCCAGCCTTCGGGCGAAAACAGCAGGACTATTTCACCCGCCTCCAGGCAGGCCTGCAGCGGTTGTCCCAGGAAAGGCAGCATCAGCCTGCCTGTTAATGCCGCATCGGGGTGCGCCCAGTCAATATCAAAGTAATTATAAAAGGGCGAAACCGGGCCTCTTTCCATCACATCCATCAAACGGCTGTTGGCTGGGTGCAGCGCCATGTGGTTGGGCACAATATCCTGTATCCAGCTCATGCCTTTAGCCTGCAGCTGCCGCTGTATGCTGTGCAGCTGCTCAATGGTGCCTATAGCGGGGTTAATGGCATGGGGATTGGTTACATCATACCCGTGCACGCTGCCGGGTGTTGCTTCAAAAATGGGTGATGCGTAAATGGTGGTAATGCCCAGGTCATGCAGATAATCTATCTGCGCTTCAAGGTGCTTGAACGTGAACTCGCCGTTGAACTGCAAACGGTAAGTAGACACAGGCGTAAATACATCGTTCTTCATAACACATCAATTCATCTGTTAATTTTTTATTTTCTCAGCAGCCATATGGAACTTACCGTGATAAGATTTTCATTCATCCGTGTTATAATGAAAATTTTATCCCGGACGTTTCATTTCATAAACAATAGCAGATAAGGGCTGTATGGTAATTTCGCCGCCGGCCTGTACTTCATCCTGCGCAATAGCGCCAGGCCCTCCCCAGTGCAGGTGGGCGGAGTCGAATATTTTATACAGGGTGTGTGTAATGGCAGGATGATAGGCGGCGGCTTCCTTTCCGAAATTCAGGATTATCATTAGCCGGTCCTGGTCGTCGTATTCCCGCTCTATGATCAGCAGGCGCTCATTGATCACCGGATGTACCCGGGTGCCGTTACGGTCATGGCACTGCAGGGCGGGCCGCTCCTTCCTCAGCTTTATCAGGTAACGGTAACAGCCAAGCAGGGCGGCATTCCCGGGGCTTTCTGTGTCCCAGCTCAATTTGGAAGCAGTAAAAGTGTCCGGCGACATGGGGTCAGGCGCTTCACCGCCTGTATGAAATGCGGCAAACTCATTTTTGCGGCCTTCGCGTACTGCTGTTACCAGCGCCTGGTTTTCGTACGCCGCAAAGTACAGGAAGGGATGCTTTTCGCCGTACTCCTCTCCCATGAACAGCAACGGTACAAAAGGCGACAGCAGCAGCGCGGCGGCTGAAAGCTTCAACGCCTCAAAAGGCACCAGGGTGCTTAAACGCTCGCCCAGCATGCGGTTGCCTACCTGGTCGTGGTTTTGTATAAACGCCACAAACTGGCTGTAAGGGCGGTGTTCCGGCGGCAGGCCAAATTTGCGCTTGCGGTGCTGCGAGTACTCGCCGGTGTACACATACGCATCTCTATACGATTTGGCCAGCAGCTCCAGCTTGCCAAAATCTTCATAATAGCCGTTGGTTTCACCGGTCAGGTAGCTGTGCAGCGCATGGTGAAACTCATCTATCCACTGCGCGTCCAGGCCATAGCCGCCGTTAGCTGCCGGCATAATGTAACGGGGGTTATTCATATCAATTTCACCAATCACCACTTTCTTTTTGCCGGTGCGGTGCTCCAGCTCTTTTACCGCGGTGGTAAGCTCCTGCACAAAATGCATGGCGCTGCTGTCCCAATAGGCATGTACAGCATCCAGCCGCAGCCCGTCTATATGAAAATCATCCAGCCACATAAGCGCATTGGCAATATAAAAATTGCGTACCGCGTCGCTCCAGGCATCGTCAAAATTAATAGCAGACCCCCAGGGCGTTTTATACCTGTCTGTAAAGTACGGGCCAAAGTATTTGAAGTAATTGCCTTCCGGCCCCTGGTGGTTGTACACTACATCCAGTATAACGGCCATACCCATTTGATGGGCGGTATTTACCAGCTTTTTAAGATCGTCGATGCCGCCGTAGGTGTTTTGTAACGCAAAGGGATATACGCCATCGTACCCCCAGTTGCGCGTACCGGAAAACTGGGCGGCGGGCATTATCTCAATGGCGGTTATGCCCAGGTTCTGCAGGGCGGGCAGGCGGCCGGTAATGGCCTCAAACGTGCCTTCCGGCGTGAACGTGCCGGTGTGCAACTCATATATGATCATGTTTTCCAGGGCCATTCCTTTCCACTGGTTGTCAGTAAAGGTAAAGCTGTACGGATCTGTTACTGCAGAGGGCCCGTGCACGCCTTCGGGCTGCCACCGCGATGCGGGATCGGGCCGGCGGCCATTATCATCCAGCACATAATAATACAGTGTACCGGGTTTTATGCCAGGCACGTTTACTTCCCAATATCCATCTGCATCCTGCCGCATATCATGCATCTTGTTATGCTCCGGCAGCAATAAGGTTACCTTATGTTTAAGCGGCGCCCATACGCGAAAGCTGCACTCACCCCTGGGCGATAGCTGTGCGCCCGGCTGCCTGTAAATTGCCATTGTTTTCATTACTCCGCTTTCTGTTATAAACAAGTGTCCATTCTTCCAAACGTACGGCCATAGCCGCTGTAAACTGGCCGGCCAGCATACGCCAGTTCCAGTGCTGCCCGGCTGCTGCAGGCGTATTCATGCGCGCCTTTTCATCCAGCCCCAGTACATCCTGCATAGGTAATATAGCGGTATGTGCTACAGAGGCATAAGCCATGCGGCCCAGCACCCGTGCTATTTCCTCTTCCGTCACCGGTTGCCCCGTGTATTGGGCCAGCCGGTCAATATCCTCCGGCGCTGCATCGTGCCGGAACCACCCGCGGCTGGTGTTGTTATCATGAGTACCGGTGTATACTATGAAATTTGCTGCATGGTGGTGCGGTATGTGCGGAGATACGGGCATATCTTCTCCAAAAGCAAACTGCAGCACCTTCATGCCCGGCAATTGAAACTGGTTACGCAGCTGCACCACCGCATCATCAATATCTCCCAGGTCTTCTGCTACAAACGGCAGGTCGGGAAAGGCCGCCTGCAACCGCTGAAACAGGCTGGGGCCGGGGCCTTGCCGCCATGCTCCCTCTACCGCGGTAGCTGCGCCGGCAGGCACTTCCCAGTAGCTGGAAAATGCACGGAAATGATCGAGCCGTAAAGTATTATACCATTGCAGGTTGCGGCGTAAACGATGCACCCACCAGCTGTAGCGCTGCTTTTTCAGCCGCGCCCAGTTATACACGGGCATGTTCCACAGCTGCCCGTTCCCGTTAAAATAATCGGGCGGCACACCGGCCACGCACTGCATATTGCCTTTCTCATCCAGCATAAACAAATCGCGGTGGGCCCATACATCAGCGGAGTTATAGCTCACGTAAAAAGGCAGATCGCCTAACAGCTGTATATCCCGTGCATTACAATAAGCTTTCAGATCGTGCCACTGCCGGTCAAACAGGAACTGCCAGCACTTTTCCTTTTCCTGCTGTGCAAGCAATGCAGCATCATCTGCCCCGGCATTGGTATGCTCTTCTTTCCACTCGTACCAGGGGCGGCCGTCATGTAAAACGGTGAGGGCCTGGTAGCGGGCAAAATCATTCAGCCAATATGCCTGGTCCCTGCAAAATGTACGGTAAGCTTTGTCCATTTCCCGCGATCTTCCCCTGGAAAATTGTTGATAAGCCTGCTCTAACAACCGGGTTTTGTTCGCATATGCATTTTCAAAATCTACAGTAGCAGCGGCGGGCAAATAAAACTGCGGTAAAGTGCGCGGATCCAACAAACCATCTGCTGCCAGCAGCTCGGGGCTTATTAACATAATGTTGCCTGCCATTGCAGATGATGCGCTGTAAGGCGAGTAACCGGCGCCGCCCGATGCAGGACTTAACGGCAACAGCTGCCAAACCTGCTGTGCGCTGTTATGCAGCTGGTTTGCAAAATCCCTTGCGGCGGGGCCAATATCGCCAATGCCAAAGGGGCCGGGTAATGAAGTGATGTGCATTAAAATACCTGCCTTTCTCGCTGTGTTGGATGGGTACATACAGGTCATTACGAATTCAAAACCAATGCCTGATTAAAAATATACGCATGCAGGTATCTGCTGCTGTTTATACCGGTAAAGGTGTAGATAAAAATGCACTGATTGAGGAAAATTACCGGTGTGCTTTTATTTGTTGGAGAAATGGAATACTTTGCTGCTGCACCTATGCCCGTTTAGCTATTGAACAATTTACGTTAACCATTTTCTTATTTTAAAACGCAATCCTATGCAAAAGGCCATTATCCTCGCCATCACCCTGGCAACACTGGCAAGTTGTAGCAAACACAATGATATGAGCATCGAAAAACCCGGTACAGCAACCGGCGCTAAAAAAGCAACACCCATAAACGCTGCGGCAGAAAGAACCATCCGCTTTAGCAGCATTAACTGGACCGTACGCAATGAAAGCGGCACCAGCGGCCCGGATGACAACTACTGGAGCAACAGCACTAACAACGTTTGGGTAGACGCCAACGGCTACCTGCATATGAAGATCCGTAAAGATGCCGCTACCGGGCGCTGGTATTGCGCTGAAGTTATATCGCAGCAAAGCTTCGGTTACGGCTCCTACATCTGGAAAATTGAAGGCCGGGTTGACCAGCTGGACAAAAACATTGTATTCGGCTTATTCAACTATAAAGCAGGCGACGACGGCCATCATGAGGTTGACATTGAGTTTGCACGCTGGGGCAACAATGCCTGGCCCAACTACAACTACACCGTGTACCCTGCTACCGGCGACCCTGACAGCAATGCCCATCATGAATTTGAGCTGGCGCTGAACGGCACTTACAGCATGTACAAATTTTACCGTACCAGCACATCTGTTTCTTTCAGGGGCTTCCATGGCCATGTGGAAGACAACAACAACTCTTTTTTCCCATGGACCACGCCTGCAGGTTTCCCGGTTAGCACGCTTGCTTTACCGGTGCACATGAACCTGTGGCTGTACAAACACCTGCCGCCTTCCAACGGACAGGAGGTGGAGCTGATCATCCACGAATTTATTTACCAGCCGCTGTAAATATTACAGTTGCGCAATGGCATAGGTGCAAAAAAACCGGGGTGGTTTGCCCCGGTTTTTTTGCACACCTGTGCCTTACTTTTACATTCTTCCGGCGGCCCAAAAGATGGCGTTGCGGAAAATAGTTGTGTAAGCGGTATTGTTAAATAACGCCGGCGAGTGCCCCATGAAAATGTAAATATTGCGGGCTTTGTAATGCGGGTTGGTCCAGATAACAGGATGGTCGCCCATTTTTTTATCAGACGCCGGTACGTAGCTGCTCTCATCCACGCTGGCAATTACGTGCACATTGGGCCGGGGGCTTTTGTCATAAGTGTACCACTCTTCCTTTTCAATCGTGAAGTTGGCAGGCAGCCCTTTCATAACCGGGTGCTGTGCATCCTCTACCTTTACTGTACCATCTGCAAAACCAGGTATATAATTTACAAAGCGGATGCCGCCCATAAACCCGTGAAACCATTGCCACATGGGGTAACCGTCAAACTCGCCAAGTAAGGTTGCATGGTGGAAACCTATCCAGCCGCCCTGCCCTGTGTTAATGTATTTTTCAAATGCCTGCACGGCCCGGGGTTTCCAGGCGTAGGGCGGATAATCCAGCTGTATGAACAGCTGGTATTTTTCCAGGTAATGTGCATCTAAGCTGTCGGTGTTCTGAATATAATCTATGGCAAAGCTGCTGTCGGCCGCCAGTTGGTTCAGCCATATACGGGCGGCTTTTGAATAGGCAATATGGTGCCCGCCGTTTTCGGCCAGCGCCAGCACACAAAACCGGGGCGCTTTGCTTTGTGCCTGTGCAGGCAGCAGCCACAGGGCCGCGCAGATGATGAGCAATGATTGCTTATACAGGTGTGTCATTTTCCATTTGGCAGGGTAAAGCCCCATTTGGCCAGCTTTTCCCGGGTAGATGCGTAGCTCTCGTGCAGCAGGCCGTTAATGCCCAGCCCATCTGCCACAGATACGAACATGGGGCGGTCTTCAATATAAATTACTTCATCCGGTTTTACCAGCGCAATGTCCAGGGCTATGCGGAAAATATCAGCATCCGGCTTACGGAAATGCACAAAGCAGGAAGAAATAAAGAAGTCAATAAACTTATTCAGCCCAAAGGTGCGGATGCGGTATTCATTCAGCTCGCGGCCCTCATTATTCACAATAGCAATCTTTAACCCGTATGTTGCCTTTATCTGGCATATCAGGTCAATCATCTCCGGGTAGGGCTCTGTACGGCTGTACATGAAATCTTTGAACTGCTGCCGTGAAAAAGAGCGGTCTTCATAAAACACAATACGGTCCAGGTATTCATCCAGCGTCAGCTTCCCTTCTTCATAAGTGTCAAAGGTAAGGTGATGGCGTTCTTCCAGCTCCGGCAGGTCCAGCGAAAAGTTAGCGGCAGCCTCTTTGCGGGCAGCACGGTCCCAGCCATTGCTTAATAATACGCCGCCAATATCCAGGAATAAAGTAGTGATGGGAGATGTTTGTTGCATGATTTTAAAAGTAAGAAAAATCCAAGAAATGAAAAGCAATTACATGCCTGCCAGTACGCGTTTCAGTTTTAGCACCGCCTCTTCGATTTCCGTTTTCCGGAAGCCGGTAAAGCCCAGCAGCAGGCCTTGCGGCTGCTTAAAACGGATGGTATAGTCACTTACCGGCTGTACAATAATGCCGGCTGCCGCTGCCTTCTGCAATAGCAGATCCATATTGCAGGACTGCTTTAGCCAGCCAATCAGGTGAATACCGGTGTCTGACGGCGCTATGTTAATGTATTTGCTTACATGTTTTTCGAGCAGCTGCAGCAGCTCATCCTGCTGTTTCCTGTACAGGGCGCGCATTTTCCGCAGGTGCCTTGCAAAGTGGCCTTCCTGCATGAACTGCGCTACAATAGCCTGGTCTATCACAGGGCTTTGCCGGTCTATGGTAGACTTCAGCTTTTTAAACTGCCGGGCCATTTCCGCGGCAGGCAGCACCATGTAGCCGATACGCAACGCGGGAAACAGCACTTTGCTGAATGTACCGATGTAGATCACGTGCCCCTTATCATCCAGCCCTTTTAAAGCAGGCACCGGGCGGCCGTTGTAACGGAACTCACTGTCATAATCATCTTCCAGGATCCACATCTGGTGTTTGGCGGCCCATTGCAGCAGCTTTAAACGTTCATTCAGCGGCAGCGTGCCGCCTATGGGATATTGGTGAGAGGGCGTAACATACGCCAGCCTGGCATCGGGGTAGTGTTGTATGCCGTAGTCAATATCCAGTCCATAGCCGGTTAACGGTACCGGGCACACGGCGCCGCCCCACCTGGTAAGCGCTGCCCTGGCGGAGCGGTAGCCGGGGTCCTCCATCCAGCATTGGTCGCCTTTTTTCAGCAGCAGCTGGGCAGCCAGGTTAATGGCCTGCCGGGAGCCGTTCACAATCAGCACCTGGTCCGGCGAGCATACAATGGAGCGGTTTACACGCAGGTAATCGGCCAGGGCCTGCCGCAGGGGTAAATAACCCTGCGTGTCCAGGTAGCCCAGGTACATCCGGTGCAGGTTGCGGTAAATACCGGCGGCAATGCGGGCCCATACTTTTATAGGAAAATGCTGCATGTCCATTACGCAGCTTTGAAAAGGCAGGGGTGGTTCCAGGGAGCTGTCGCCCAGTAAAATGGCGTCGCTCAGTGATGCGTCTTTATATTGCACGGTATCTGCCAGCGCCGTTCGCTTTTTTTGCGGCGCGTGTGCAGTTGCGGGCGCACGCTGCACATTATCGAGCTGCATCACATATGTGCCATCGCCTTTTTTACCTTCCAGGAAGCCTTCGAGCATCAGCTGTTCATACGCCTGGAATACGCTGTTGCGCGATACCAACAGCTCCTGCGCCAGCGTACGGGTAGCGGGCATCCGCTCCCCTGCTTTCAGGTGACCGTTAAAAATGGCCTGCTTTACCTGCTCATACAGCTGTGAATACAGCGGCGCTGTATGCTGCCGGTTCAGGCGAATGAACGGCATGAATATCTGCGGGGATGTTTTGCTCATAATGGCCCTGTTAAAATTCTCAAAATGGCTCTTTTTCCAATACCAATATACAACTACTTTTGTTTTGCATTACAAACAATACCGCCATGAAAATTGCATATGTATGTTATGAAGCCCAGGAAAAATATCTTATAGACACACTGGAGGATGAAGAGGGCCTGCTGCTGAAATACCTTACAGGCAAAGGGCTGCCGCTGGAACGGGTGGTATGGACAGATGCGGCTGTACATTGGGACAGCTACGATCTGCTGCTGATAAAATCGCCCTGGGATTACCATGAAAAAATTGAGCAGTTTTACCAATGGCTGCAACGTATGGAAGCAATGGGCATACCCATGTTAAACCCGCAGGAAATTATAAAATGGAATAGCGATAAACATTACCTGAAAGAAATGCTGAACGCTGGTTATAGCGTTATTCCTTCCGCCATCATAGAAAACGGAGCGCCCGCGCGGCTCACTCCGTTTTTCCAGACATTCAACACCGGGCAGCTGATCGTAAAGCCATGCATCAGCGGAGGCGCCCGGGACACATATACCGTTACACCGGGCAATGTGCAGGAGGTAGAAGCCCTGCTTAATAACCTGCTGCAAAAAGAAGCTTTTATTGTACAGCCTTTTGTGCAGGAAATTGAAACCACCGGCGAGTGGTCTTTTATTTTCTTCAACGGCCATTTCAGCCATTGCGTTATGAAACGCCCGCGCTCCGGCGATTTCCGCGTGCAGGCCATGTATGGCGGCACCACGCATAGCGTGGCCCCCGATCCGCTGTTCCTGCAAAGCGCTACTGCCTTTGTACAGCGCTTTGCCAAAGGCTGCCTGTATGCCCGGGTTGACGGCGTGGCCATTAACGGGGTATTTACCCTGATGGAGCTGGAGCTGATAGAGCCTTTCCTGTTCCTGGGCGAAGTGCCCAACGGCTATGAAGCTTACTACAGGGCCCTCATGCAATATCTGGCGCAGCACATGCCTTTGTTCAGGCTGCAAACGGCCTGACCATCATACGCTTTATTGCTATTGCCGCTGATAATCCACCACTACCCCGTTCACCCACAACCGGTGTGGCGATTTTACCACCTTGCCGCCTGCCGGGGTGCTTACCAGCACGGCTGCAGCGCCCGGCGGCAAAGTAAGCGCGTAGCTGCCCTGTATTGCTGATGTTATGAAACGGTGGGTAACGGTATTGTATAAACGCACCGGTTTGCTGCCGGTGGCTACCTGTATGGTTTTTGCGTGCGGGTAGGGATTATAGTACAGGAAAGTGGGATAAGCCGCATCCCTGAAAAAGTCGGTCGCCAGCAGGTTCAGCTGCAAAATGCCCGGCACGGTGGTGCTGCGGATAATGCTGCCGAAAATGCCCACATGCCCGCTGCCGTACACGCTGAACTGTGATACATCCGGGTTGCCCGGCGCCCACAAGGGGCCGTCGCCCTGCGCTACCGGCGCCTTTAAATGCGCATACTGCGGGTAAGAAGGCGAGTGTATGATGCCTTCATAACCGATCACTCCTTTGGTAACGGCAGCCTGCCCTGGTATGGTTTCATGATCGTCCGGCATATACTGCGTATAAAAGAAACGCGCTGCATTGGCAGCATGCAGCATCCACTTGCCGATAGCGTTTGCATAGGAAGCATCGTAACGCACCAAAGGCACCAGCGGCCAGGCGGCATCAAAGGTGTTCATTAAAAAGCCATAGCCGCCCCTGTCCTGCGTGCTGCCTACAATGCCGGAAATGTCAATACCGTTCCAGTTGCCCACCAGTACCCCCCATCCGGTGCGGCATTGCGCAGTGCCGTTAAAGGTCCATTCCAGGAACCGCTGTACGTTAAAATGCCGGCCCTGTTCCGCATTCAGCCGGGCAGCCATGTAAGCGGCAAAGGGCATGAATATTTCATAAAAGGTATTGCTATGCTGCTTTTCCAGGGTTTGCAATGCATGCACAGCGCCGCGCAGGTAGCGGATGTCGCCAAATTTTTTATACGCGGCATATAATACATAGGCATGGCCTGCAGCTGCAGCCGGCTGTTTACAAATGTTATTTTCCCGTGGCTGCAGGTGGGCGTAATCGAAAAAAGAATGATCATAATTGCTCCCCAGCACGGCATCGGCCTGCCGGAATTTTTCCGCGATGCGGCGGGCCAGCGTATCAAAATCCGGCTGCCGCGGGTAACGGTCGTAAATAGCGTAAAATAACAGGTTGGGATATACGTCGTACCACCAGTCGCGCCCATAGCCGCCGCCCAGCAGCGCTACTTCCGGGCAGGTGTTGTTCATCATAATATTCCAGCCGGTTTCGCGGTTGAAATAATTTTTGAGCATGCCCGCATAGTTCAGTCCTTTACTTTTATCAATGCCCACTAAGGTAGCGCCTAATGTGGCGCCCATAGCGGCCAGCGCTTCATGGAACATGCCTTTGTTATGCTTGCCCTGCCGCTCATCGCCCAACGCGGTGTACAGCCCCACTACCGGCTGCGGAAAGTTATGCGCGGTACTGTCCCACCACACCAGCGGCCAGTACGGGCCGGTAGCGTGAAAGTCATACACCGTGCTGTCGAAACGCCGCGCCATGGCATGCCAGTCAATAATCTGCAAAGGCTGGGGAATGGCCGACATGCTATCTATACGCGCCAGGTGATGTTGTGCTACCGGCGCAGGATTTTCCTTGCAGCCAACGGCCAGGCTTATACAAAGGAACAGGCAAAAGGGTTTTAGCATACCGTGGAATTTGGTAATAAGTTAGCTAAAATTCTGCGGTTGCTGCAAGCCCGCTATTTAACAGGGCGGCTGTTATGTTCAGCTGGCAGCTTTCATATCCTGTTTCTTTTGATCAATGGCTTCTGCCAGCCACAGGAATTTTTGTACGTACTGCGTGGTTGTTTCCTCAAATGCGGGGTTTATAAAAGCGCCCTGCAAGTCAATCTTCTCCTGCACTACGGGCACCAGGAGCATGGTGGGCAGCGGAAAGCCATGCAGGGCCAATATAAGCTGCTGCATTTGCAGGGCTGCGCGTATACCGCCCAGCTGACCGGCGCTTACGCTTACGGCGCCAATGGGCTTGTTGATGAATACTCTTTTGTCGGCCTCCTCTGTGGCCCTTTTCAACGCAGCGGCATAGCCGCCGTGGTATTCCGGCGACACAAACAACAGGGCGGCTGCCGTTGCCAGGCGGCTGCCGATGTTGGCCGGCAATGTGCCTGCATCGGCCAGGTCTATAATAAACGCTTCATGGGCAGACAGCGCCTGTATTTTATTTTCCAGTGCCAGCGCAACGCCATGGGATCGCCTCCCCTGCCGGATGCTGCTGGATATAATTGCTATTTTCATATGCTTTGTTTATAGGTTCAATAAATTATATAGCCGACTATGTATTTTATCAAAAAAAAGTCATTCCAGGTTTTTCAGCACTTTTTGCAGCAGGCTGTCCAGGGTTTTCCTTTCTGTGGCGGACAAGCCTTTTACGGTTTGCTCATCCAGCTCCAGCCCTATTTTGCCGGAAAGCTCCAGTGTAGCCCTGCCTTTCGCTGTTAAGTAAATGCGGGAAGTTCTTTTATCGTCCGGGTCCGTTACTTTTTTTACCAGGCCATTGGCTTCCATACGCCGTATCATGGTAGACATGGTGGCTTGCTGTATGCATATTTTATCTGCCAGCTCCGACATGGTTTGCCCGTCCTGCAGCTTTAGGCGGTACATCAGGAAGTCCTGCCCTTCATAAACATTCACGGCAGAGAGCATTTCATTTTTCCTGTTACGCCTGCGTTTGCAGATCTCAACAAATAGCGAACCAATGCCTGTATAGTGCTGCTGGTATTTCACACGTGTGAAGGTAGGGAAAATTAGTTAGGCGGCAAAGTAATTTCATTATTATTGCTACAACCCATCCATAATGGTAACAATTTCGCTGGGCTTGCCCAGGAGCCGGTGTATGGGGCAGGCTTTGGCTATTTCCAGCATGCGGGCGCGCTGCGTATCGTCCAGCTCACCGGTTAATGTTATCTCGCAAAAAAAGGTGTTGTTGCCGGAGGGCAGCTGATCGCCCTTTACCAGGTCTACCTTTACTTTAATGGCATCTACCTTCCATTGTTTGCGCTGTGCGTACATGCGCAGGGTAATTGTTTTACAGGAGGCCAGGGCGCTGCACAGGTAATCGCCGGGCGCAGGGCCGGCATCGGTGCCGCCGGCTTCCGGCAGCTCATCGGCCAGCAGGTGGTGCTGGTGTATGGTAATATCGGTGGAATAAGCAGCGCCGGTGTTAACCGCTTCTGCTGTAGCTATGATCTTTGGCAAAGCTGTATATTTTTATACAAGATACAATTATTCCGCCGCCACATCCGGCTGCCATATGTCAGCATAGCTTTCGGGATGGCGTTTAAACTGCGCATACACGTAAGGGCATAACGGCACTACCTGCAGCCGGTGTTCCCGGGCATAGGCCACCATTGCATTCAGCAGCTGTTTGCCGTAACCTTTGCCCTCCTCTTCCGGCAATATCTCTGTATGATACGCGGTAAGGGTTTTACCGGCAATGCCTATCACCATTTCGCCCAGCTGTTTGCCTGCTTCGGCTATGTAAAAAGCGCCGTGCGCCTTCTCATTAAGCCGGATGTGTATTTCTGCCATATCAATTGGTTTGAAAATGCTGAAGGTAACAAAAATCAGTCACCTGCCGGGGCAGGTTTATTTGTTTCGTACAACACCTGGCAGTTGTTGCAAAAAAAAGTACGGCGGTTGGTTTTGCCCAGGTATGCCTTTACAATGGGTATATGGCAGCGCGGGCATGTTTTTTTCGTATGTGCCAGCCAGTGCTTTCGTAATACAAAGGCTTTTTTCCATTCCAGGAAATCGTAGCTGTACTGCACCGCTTCCTTTATCAGCAGGTTCAGCTGCCTGGCAGGCAGTGCGCCTATGGTGCTTAAAGGATGCACCTTTATACGAAACAGCACTTCATTTTTTATAATGTTGCCGCAGCCTGCAAAAATATCCTGGTTCAGCAACGCATCGCAAACCAGCTGCTCCGGCATGGCCAGCAGCTTTTTCTTTGCTGTTTTGGCGTCCCATTTATCGCTCAGCACATCTGCGCTCCAGTCATACACCTCATCCAGCGGCGCGGTGATTACCTGTATGGAGCAGGCGTACAGGTTTAGCACGCCGTTTTTAAATTGTAAGAAAAGGCGGGGCGTTGTTTTCTTTTCTTCGCTGATAAGGTAAGAGCCGAACAGCAGAAAATGCACCCGGATGGTAAATTTGCGGAAGCAGATGAGAAAATGCTTTCCCCAGCTTTTAAAGTCGGTAACTACCTGCCCTTCCAGCGCCGGCAGCTCCAGCCGGGTATTGCCACCGGCCTTTAATACCTTTTTCCCCTTAAATTGCTGCAGGGCTTCCTTTAATATTACAATGGACGGACCTTCGGGCATAACGCTGCGTGTTTGGCTTACTGTCAGG